>CAZXXB010000029.1:21624-23534 GCA_964644185.1 uncultured Myxococcota bacterium | reverse complement strand
GTGCGACGCCAGCACCTTGTCGCGATTGGCGAGATACCAGTCATAGCTGTCGCGAAACATCTCGTCGTTGCTGAACTTCGGCTGCCAACCGAGGTCGGCCTTCGTCTTCGTCACGTCGAAGTACATCGACTGCCCGTACATGAGGCTGTGATACGCACCAAGTGGCGACAGCCCCAGCTTGCTCGTCAACTCCATCGCCTTCACGGCGGGTGCCATCGGCACCCCCACCACCTTGCTGCCGGTACCCGCGTACGCGCACAGGTTTTCGAGCACTTCGCGCATCGTGCCGAACCGCTCCGCGCCCACATTGTAAATGCCCGGAGTCGCCCGCTCACCAGCGAGAATACACGCATCGGCCATGTCGTCGGCATGCACGAACTGATACACGTTGTCGCCCTTGCCAAACACCGGTACGTTCTTCCCTTCGCGAATCCACTCGAACAAAATCTGCATGATGCCGAGCCGCCCGTGGCCCATGATCGTGCGCGGACGACAGATGCTCACATCGAGCCCCTTGCCAATGTACTCGTGGCAGAGCTTTTCGCCCGCATACTTCGCCCGCCCATAGTCTTCACGCGGATTCGGCTGCGTCTCAGTCGTCACCGGGTTGCGGTCGGGCACGCCAAACACCGCGCTCGACGACGTGTAAACCACCTTGCGCGCACCGCCCTTTTTCGCCGCTTCGAGCATATTGCGCGTGCCGCCCTCGTTCACCGACCAGAAAAGATCAATGTCCTTCGCCAGCGGAACCTGCGCCACATTGTGGTGCACCACCTGAATGCCCTCGCACGCCCGCGAAATCGCAGCCATGTCGCGAATGTCACCCTGTACGAACTCCACATCACCTGGCCGGTCATCCGCATCGTTGAGGTCGAAGATGCGAACCGAAAAGCCGCGATTGCGTAGCCGCTGAACGAGCAGCGAACCGAAGTAGCCCGATCCGCCGGTAACGAGATGTGTAGCCGTCATGTTTGTCGATGCCTTTGCGACGTGATGTCTGTTGGACCTGCGCCTTCGGGCCTGTGCCCGCGAGTCGTTTGCCCGCGCGCCGTCTGACCGAAAGAGCGTACGTGCGAAAACGTAACGTGAACCTGTAACCCAGCAAGCAGCGCCCAATCACCCGGTGATGGCCGCCGCATTGCCCGAGTCGAGAATCGATTGAATGCTGCGCCGCATCCCCTCGCGCAAATCAACGCGCGGGTTGTACCCCAGCTCGTTGCGCGCCTTGTCAATCGAGCACGCGATGTTCTTGTTCATCTCGCTGAGCACGTGAAACTCTTGGTTGTACAAGCCCAGCGCCTGCAACGTGTAGTCGATGACCCACGCGATTTCGCTCACGATACCGGGCAGCCGCATCGGCTTTTCAGCCACCGTCTGACCAAAATCGTTGCGCAGCAAATCGGCGATGGTCTGCACAATCTCATTCATCGTGTAAGGGCGCGCATCAGCAATCCAGTAGACCCCACCACTCGCGCGCTCAACCTTCTCGCACAGCATGAGTCCCTGGCAGATGTTGTCGACGTAGGCCATCGAACGCTGATTTTCTCCGCCACCCACGATCGGCATCTTGCCCTTTTTGATCATCGTGAAAAAGCGCGTCTGACGCTCGGGCTGATCGGGGCCATAAAACCACGGCGGACGAATCACCACCGCGTCAATCTTGCCCTCGCTGTGCGCCGCCCGCACCACCTGCTCAGCGAGCATCTTGCTGCGCCCGTAATTCATGTACGGATTATACGGCGCGTCTTCGGTGAACACGTGTGAGTTGTTTGGGTTCGTGCCAATCGGCGAGTTCGACGAGACGTGCACGAACCGGCGCACCTTCGCCTTTGCCGCCGCCGCAACCATGTTGCGCGCCCCCTGCTCGTTGACCTCATAAAACTGCTTCACGCCGCGCGTCGGGTGAATCA
>CAZXXB010000029.1:19632-21596 GCA_964644185.1 uncultured Myxococcota bacterium | reverse complement strand
CGCACCCGAAGCCCCGGCAAACAGGCGCTCTACAGCAGCAGGGTCGCTCACACTGCCCTCGACAACCTCAATCTTTCCCTTGATCTTCTTGAGCGGAGCGACATCTTGCCCCGGCAACACAAGGCAGCGAATCACCCGCTCGGGGTTACCAGCCGCAAACTCGGGCACATCAGGCAAGCCTTCGGCGAGGGTACGAACAAACCGCGTGCCAAGCCACCCCGGCACACCCGTTACAAGTGCGAGATTTGTCATTGCCGTGTTTCAGCGAAATGAATCGCGTTGCGACGCGCAAGCGCCATAACCGTCCCTTGTGGATTCACACCGGGCGAGTCGGGCAACATGCTGGCGTCGTTGATGTAAAGATTGTCGTAGTTGTAAACCTTGCCATACGAATCGGCGGTACAGCGGTCGCGCCGCTCACCAATCGGACACGTCGAAAACGCGTGCACCGTCGTGAGGCTCAGCGCCGACTTGTTGAGTCGCTCATCGAGCCACCGCATCGCACCCAGCTCCGTCGTGATCGCCGGCACGCCAAACACACACGGGTAAACCTCTTTTGCACCGCCCGCGAGCAACGCCGTCGCAAGCCGCGCAAGCCCATTCGACAGGTTCACGAGGTCCGCATCCGAAAGGTTGTAACGCAGCAACGTCGAGTCTTCACCCAGCATCGATGGACGCACCGACCCCGTACCCGTGCCACGCACCGCCACGTAATACGCCCCCATGTTGCGATAATCGGGCATGTGCGACCGCGTGCTGGGCCAGTTCTCACTCAGGTTCAGCGCCAAATGGCCCGGCGAGTAAAACGACCCGCCAAACGACACATCAGGCCAGAACTCTTTGATCTGAATCATCGGCAGCACGCTCTCGTGCGCATTGATCTCTTCGTCGTACCGCGCCACCACCTTCAACATCGGATGAATGCGCAGCGTGTCGCCCACATGCAACCGAATGCCCGAACGCCGCAACAGCGACGGCGTCTCGGTCGGCCCGGCACACACAAACACGTAATCAGCCTCGAACCGCACCACCTCTTCGCTACCATCGGGCTGACGAATGCTCGCCACCACCCCCGTCACCCGACTACCGCGCCGCAACACCAGCTTCACCCGCGCGTTGCTAATCACGTGCGCCCCCGCCGCCTCTGCCTGCGGAACCACATTGCGGCTCACGCCCTGCTTTGCCCCCTTTGGGCAACCCATCGCGCACTTGTTGGTGTTTGTGCAGTCTTTCGCCGCCCGCACCACATGCTGATACGACCATCCCATCGCCTCGGCAGCCCGCGAAAACACCTCAGTGCTCTTCGGCCACTCTTTCGGCGAGTGCCCCACGTTCACCGCCTCTTCAGCCCAGTCAAAATGCGGAGCCAATTCTTCTGGCGTCGCGTCGGCGAGATCGAATTGAATCTTCCAGCGCAGCAAAATTTCGCGAGGGGTACGATGCCAGAATCCGCTGTTGATCTCGGTGCTACCACCGACGCAACACCCCTCGACGTAACCCACCGAGACCGGTCCCATGATCGGCGTCATGCCGCGGCGACGATAAAGTCGGCGCATCGCCTCGGGCGTCTCGGCACCGTATTGACTCAGCGGATACCTTCCGCCCTCTTCGAGTATCAAAACGTCGTAGCCGCGTTTCGCCAGCTCATACGCCGTCGTCGAGCCCCCCGCGCCCGAGCCGATCACAATTACCTGCGTGCGACGCGTCTCGGCCATTTCAGGCTGCCCCCCGCTTGCGTTGTGACACGCTCTCGTTCGCCACGGGTGTCACTTTGCGGGCTCGCGCATCGAGCATGGCAATCACCTCAGGATTCTCAAAAAATGCCAGCAGCGCCGTGCTGCGCAACGCACGAAACATCTGCCGCGTCAGCGGTATCGGCCCGTAAGCCCAGAAGTTCACTACCTTGCGACGCGTCTCAAGAGAAAGCATCGTGAACGGACGAAAGAACATCATCGCCGTCACGA
>CAZXXB010000029.1:6463-19605 GCA_964644185.1 uncultured Myxococcota bacterium | reverse complement strand
AATCGCCACGATACCCGGCAGGTCGCGAATCGACGTATTGGTAAACGCTGCGCAGCGCCGCACCACCTCGGCCCGCGATTTTTCGCCGAGCGCAAATTCGTCGAGCGGCAAGATCGCCTCAATCAACGCCAGGTAAAACTGCGATGGAGTCTCATCGGTCGCCGCAGTGCGAATCGACAACAGCACGCTCGCGTCGCCACGGCTCGCCGCATTGAACGACGACGCACTCTTCGCGGCTTCGGCCATCGCCATCGACCGCCGCAACTCAAACCCGTACCAGAAGATCACCAGTACGCCCCACAGCGTAATCGGCACGTAAAACGTGAGGTGCACCACCACAGCGTAACTGAACGCCACCGTCTCTGAAATGCCAAACTGCGCAAGCGCCGCCGCGCACGCCGCGTGAAACGTCCCAACGAAACCCGGCGATGAAGGCACGAGAATACCGAGGTTCGTCACCGACATCGCAAACAGCGCCCACTGAAAATTCAACGGAAGCCCAAACGCCGGCAACACGAAAAAGAACATTCCAGTCTCAAACAGCCACACCACGAACGTCAGGCTGATGACCGAGACCGCGTGCCGTGGGTCGCGCAAGAACGCCACACCGTTTGCCACGTAAACGCAAAGCTTAATCGCCGTGTTGCGCAACCGCTCACCAAACAACGCGCCGATGCGTGAAGCGAGTGACGTCAGCCACTGTGGCGCGACCACCGCCACCATCACCCCAAGCGCCGCGACCGTAAGCACCAGCGCGATTGCTCGCGCAGCGCTACCCAGCATGCCACTGATCGGCAGGCTCCAGGCCGCAATCGCCAGCAGCGCCACCATCACAATCGCGTCGAGTAGACGTTCGAGCAGCGTCACCGTCAACGACTGCGCGTACGGCAAACCCGTCCGCTCGCTCAACATTCCCGCACGGGCCAACTCGCCCATCCGCGCCGGTAGAATGTTGTTGACGGCATACCCAACCACCACCACGTTGCTCGCCGTCGTCAGCGCGAGATTCGCCTCACGACTCACGAGCAGTCGGCAGCGCCAACCGCGCACCAGATGTCCGACAAGATAACTCAACACCGCGAGCGGAGCCCATGGCCAAAAGTCTGCGTGCGCAACCGCCGTCTGAACTTGCGCAAGATTCAGTGATCGCAACGCCAGCGCGAGAAAAAACACGCTTGCGGCGATGCCAATCGCGGCGACCGCGATGCGCTTGGTTGAGTTCGCAGACAATCAGGGCTCCTGTTGACCAACGGGCGCGATAACCTAAGCGCGACGGCGCACTGAGTCAAACCTCAGCACCCCAAAAATCCCTTCGGAACCAATCCGCCAAACCGTCGGGCGCATCAATCACGGCATCGAAACGTCGACTTCCGCCCAGAAGATACCCCGCAATTGATCAACTTTGTACCCCTTCGCCGAATCTCGCGGATACAGCGCGCGAATCGACTGCTCGACGTCGGGTGCGAGCGGCGCGCCGTGACACTTCAGGCACGGTGCATCAATGTAGATTGGCTCGGCATACCCAACCAGCTTGTCGTTGAGCCGCACCGTGCGATGCACCCCGGGTGCCTGTCGGGGCATCTTCTCAAACGCCGCGATCTGCTCCAGCATCCACGGCTTCGGCGCGTTCGCAGGGTTTCTCAACAGCGACGACGTGCGCCCCACCTCCACCCCTTTCGCACCCGCATTCGCCGCCCCCGCAATCTGCGGAGCCACCGCCTTGCACGCCTCGATACCCGCCGCCACGTTGCCCCCAGCGACCGCCGCCATCAGCGCATCGCGCAAACCTGTCTTCACCGGCACAATCACCGCCTGCGCCCGCGCAGCCACCGACTTCGCCTCGGCCTCGCTCACCGCCTCGACCTTTGCCTTCGCCTTCGCATGAGGTGCCCCCGTCGCCTCCCCCGCCTCCCCCGCGACCGAAACGCCCGCCACCAGCAACGCCAGCACCCCCAACGCACCCACCCGCACGCTGCCCATTCGGATACCCAATCTGTTCACCATGGCTAAAACCTCTTGAATTTTGCTCGCAGCAGCGCTATCTACTCGCTACCGGGTTCTTCTTCGCGGGGGCGGGTCACTCGGAGCAACACCAATGTCGCCTTCAACGTCGTCTACACCCGCGACGCCGCCCGTCACCCCCATCCGCGTTGCCGTAGTTTACCACTCTGGCTACGGACACACCAAGGTCGTCGCCGAATGTGTCGCACGCGGTGCCGCCTCGGTCGCGGGGGCCGAGGTCGCGCTCATTTCGGTCGACGATGCCGACAGCAATTGGGATGTCATCAACGCCGCCGACGCCATCATCTTCGGCGCGCCCACCTACATGGGCAGCGTCTCGGCGAAGTTCAAAGAGTTTTCCGAGAAGACCGTGAAAATCTGGTACGCCCGCCAGTGGCAAGACAAAATCGCCGGAGGTTTCACCAACTCGGCCTCCCAAAGCGGCGACAAACTCCAGACCCTGCAAGACCTCGGCAATCTCGCCGCTCAACATGGCATGATCTGGGTCAGCCTCGGGCAAACCCCCGGCTTCAACTCGACCGTCGGCCAGCGCAACGACACCAACGCGCTCGGCGCCTATCTCGGCCTCATGACACAGGCCAACACCGACGAAGGCCCCGAGACCGCCCCCCCTGCCGGTGACCGCAGAACCGCCGAAATGTATGGCGCCCGCATCGCCGAGGTCACGCAGCGCTGGCGACGTGGAAAGGCATAAGTAGCATCGCCGACAGGCTGAACCCCGCCAACTGCGACGCCAGCTCAAGTCCAATCCACGCCGCGAGAATCAACGGCATCGCCATCAGCAGCCGACGCGCGGTGCCAGTGTTCGCCGCAAGCCCGCTCGTCAACATCAGCTTGCGACGACGCATGAGCCGCATCCGCCGACGGTCAAAATCGAGCGCCGCCGCCGTGCGCACATCGCTCGACCGAGCATCAAGGTGGTAGGTACGGCGCGCGTTGGCGCGATTCGTTCTGGTTGAGCGGCTACCCATGGCAAACCTCATCGGCGTTTTCTGAGCGGACACCCTGCCCGGCTCATCGGCGACTCACGCGCCTTCAACGTCGTCAGGTTTGCCCCCGCCGCGAGACAGATAATGTCTTGCCCCTGTGAGCGGTCGTGTCTATTTCTCGGCAGCGCGCGACAGCGAAGTTGCGCCGTTGCGGCGGTACGGTGGCGCAAGCTTACCCGCCTCGGTGAGAATTCCAGCTCGCTTCATCACCGCAATCTTCTCTTCGTCAGTGCCGCCCCGCGCTATGCGAATCAGGTCTTCGGGCGACCATGCTTCGACGACCACCGTCTCTGCTTCCCCGTGAGCACTCTTCGATTTCTGCCGATTAGTCTTTGCCATCGCGTCCGTCTCTCCTCACGGGCCAGACTGCCAGAATGTTTTCCGAATTGCGAACGGAAAGTTGAATGTGCGCGCCCTCAAAAACGCCGCTGCTTTCCCAAAGTCGATTTTGCGTCTGGACAAATGGCGCGCGAGTCGAATCGACAACGCGCCCTGCCTCACCAAGCTGCTGAAACATGAAATTGAAAACAGCACAGTCGAGCCGCTTCTTCGACTTGAAATTGATGGGAAGCGGGCGCTGCGTCGCCGCCATCACGCGGCAGTATTCGGCGTGAAACGCCGCCAGCGCTCTCGCGTTGCCGGGGTCGAACAAGTCGAAGCAGCGACCGAGGCGTACCAGCGCTCCAACCACGGCGGCGTTCGTGCCAAAACACTTCTCCGCCCAACTCCAAGCCTGTTGCGGCGCAAACTCCCAAAAATAAATGCCGTGACCAAGCCAGTCATGGTCGTTCTGGCTCTGATTGAACGCAATGCCTTTAGTCAGCATCGCCGCAGTCTCTGCGTTTGTCCCGTGAAACGCGACCACCGTCCGATCATAGTCGAACGCGATGCTTCGCGATGGCGCGGAACTCATCACTAGATTCATCCTCGAAGGCAAAAATGAGATTCAAGATGTTTAGCAGCGGACAAGCCCACCGGACAACCACCCCATAACGATTTCTGCTTGACACGCCGCGTGGCCGGAAGCATATTCGCGACAGAAGTGAACCAAGTCGAGTGATTTGGTAGACATTCCCGCCGGGGGGCGCTCCAGAAGGGTAAACACAACCATCATGGCTCTTTCAGGCTCGCAGCTTATCGCTCACGCGAAAACCCAAATCAACGAAATCACCGTCCACGAGCTGCGCACCCAGCTTGCCACTGCCGAAGCACCCCTGCTCGTCGATGTGCGCGAGCCCGAAGAGGTCGCCAACGGTCAGGTCGCCGAAGCCGTCGCCATCCCGCGCGGGTTTCTTGAACTCAAAGTCGAGGCCATCGCCCCCGAGCGCGACCGCTCAATCGCCCTCATCTGCGCCGGTGGCAACCGCTCTGCACTCGCCGCCCTCTCACTCAAGACGATGGGCTACACCAACGTCACCTCGGTCGCCGGAGGCTTCGGCGCGTGGAAGCAGGCGGGCTACCCCATCAAGGTCGTAAAGCCCCTCACCCTCGAACAAAAAACCCGCTACGCCCGGCACTTCAGCCTCCCTGAAGTTGGCGAAGAGGGTCAGCGCAAGCTGCTCGACTCAAAAGTGCTGCTCGTCGGTGCCGGGGGCCTCGGCTCACCCACCGCAATTTACCTGGCCGCCGCCGGCGTCGGCACCCTCGGCATCATCGACAACGACGTCGTCGATATGTCCAACCTCCAGCGCCAGATTCTCCACGACATGAGCTTCGTCGGTAAGCCCAAGGTTGAGTCGGCCCGTGCCCGGCTTCAGGGGCTCAACCCCGACGTCAAGGTCATCGCCCACGAGACCCGCCTCACCAGCGAAAACGCCCTCGAAATCTTCAAAGACTACGACGTCATCGTTGACGGCTGCGACAACTTCCCCACCCGCTACCTCGTCAACGACGCTTGCGTCTTTCTCGGCAAGCCCAACGTCCACGGCAGCATCTTCTGGTTCGAAGGTCAGGTCACCGTCTTTCACCCGGGCAACGGCCCCTGCTACCGCTGCCTCTTCCCCGAGCCGCCTCCGCCAGAACTCGCCCCCTCATGCGCCGAAGCTGGCGTCATGGGCGTGCTGCCCGGCATCGTCGGCACCCTTCAGGCGATGGAAACCATCAAGCTCTTGCTCAACATCGGCGACTCACTGCGCGGTCGCGTCGTCGCCTTCGACGGCCTCGCGATGAAGTTTCGCGAGTACCACCAGAAGCACAACCCCAACTGCCCCGTCTGCGGTGAACACCCCACGGTGACAAAGCTCATTGACTATGAGCACTTCTGCTCGACGGCGAACCAGCACTGAGCAAACCAGCACTGAGCGACCGCCCCAACAACCATGACAACCGAAACCCTCGATAAACCGCCATTCGCCCTGCCGGATGGCGTCTCGTGGCCGCGCAACACCGGCACCCTCATGGATTTGGTGGGGCGGACACCGCTCTACCGTATCCGCAAGCTGGCCCCGGCGCACAAACCCAACGTCGAAATCTATGCCAAACTCGAGATGAAAAACCCCGGTGGCTCGGTCAAAGACCGCGCCGCCACGATGATGATCTGGCGTGGGCTGCAAACCGGCGCGCTCAAGCCCGGCAAGACGATTCTCGACTCGACCTCGGGCAACACCGGCATCGCCCTCGCCATGCTCGGCGCAGCACTCGGCTTTCCCGTCAAGCTCTGCATACCCGCAAGTGCCAGCGCCGAACGCCTCAAGGTGCTTCGTTCATTCGGTGCCGAGCTTGTCCTCACCGACCCACTCGAAGGCTCTGACGGCGCCATCATTCGCAGCCGCGAGATTCACGCCGAAGACCCCGACCGCTACTTCAAACCAGACCAGTACAACAACCTCGCCAACGTCTGGGCCCACTACCTCACCACCGCCCCCGAGATTCTCGAACAAACCGATGGGCGCGTGACCCATTTTCTCGCCACCATCGGCACCTCGGGCACCGTCATGGGCACCGGATGGGGGCTGCGCACCCGCAAGCCGGGCACGCAAATCATCGCCGTCGAACCCGACAACCCCTTTCACGGCATCGAGGGACTGAAGCACATCGCCTCGTCGATCGTGCCCGGCATCTACCGCGACAACGGCTTCGATCGCGTCATGCCCGCCGAGACCGAGCCCGCATACAACATGGTCCGCGCCGTCGCCCGCGAAGAGGGTCTGCTCATCGGACCCTCAGCCGGTGCCGCCCTTGCCGCCGCCCTCAAAGTCGCCGAAGAAATCGACGAGGGCGTGCTCGTCTGCATCTTCTGCGATAGCGGAGAACGCTACTTCTCGACCCAAGTCTTTCGCGACCTCTAACGCGGCAATACCACGATGACCACCGACACCTCGTTCACACCACCCGCCCTCACCCTCTCAGCCGAAGCCGAGTCGCAGATTCGCGCCCACGGCGAGGCAACCTACCCTCACGAGTGCTGCGGCTACCTTGTCGGACCAACCCTCGACCGCGTCACCGGCACCCGCCGCCTCACCAACACGAACACCACCCGCGCTCACGACCGCTACGAACTCGACCCGCTCGAACAGATGCGCATCGAACGTGAAGTCGACGACGCCGGGCTCGTCGTCGCGGGTGTCTACCACTCGCACCCCGATCACCCTGCCCGCCCTTCCGAAACCGACCGACTCAACGCCGTGCCCGGCTGGTCGTTCGTCATCGTACAGGTGCTCAAGGGCAAGAGCGCCGACCTCACCTCATGGCAACTCGACACCTCACCCCATGAGGGTGGCTCATTCTTCTCGCAACCGCTCACGATTGAGCCCTGACATTTCACCACGCAACCCACTTTGGCGGGCCAACGCCCACCACAATCAGGAGAACACCCATCATGGCCGTATCAGTGCGTATCCCCGCCCCATTGCGCAAATTCACCGCCGGCAAGCCCTCCGTCGAAATCGACGGAACCACCGTCAAGCAGGTGCTCGTCAACCTCACCGAGCGCCACAGCGAGATTCGCACGACGCTTTTCGACGGTTCTGGCACGCTGCGCAGCTACGTCAACGTCTTCGTTGGCGAGCAAAACATCCGCGACCTGCAGGGGCTCGACACCCCCGTCGACGGCACCAAAGAGGTCTCGATTGTCCCTGCCATCGCTGGCGGTCGCGCGTAAGCAGGCTCAACCCTGTTGCCAACAACGATTCGTGCGTTATGTTTGCGCTCGAATTGCCTCGCACGGTACGCGGACCGTGGCGAGGGGGGCCGAGGTCGCGTGACTCCGCGTTCAACTCCGCACTCTCAGTGAACTCTCACTCGGGGCGGCGACGAAAGGCAGAATGCAATGGCTGGACAAAACGTAGTTGAAGTTTCCGACGCAACCTTCCAACGCGACGTGCTGAATTCGGCGACCCCCGTGCTCGTCGATTTCTGGGCCGTCTGGTGCGGACCGTGCCGCGCAATCGCCCCGACGATTGATGCGCTCGCCACTGAATACGCAGGCAAAATCAAGGTCGCGAAGATGAACGTTGACGACAACCCCGGTACGCCGTCACAATACGGTATCCGCGGCATCCCGACGCTGCTCGTCTTCAAGGGCGGCAAAGAGGTTGATCGCATCGTCGGTGCGGTGCCCCGCGCCAAAATCGAGAGCGCTCTCAAAGCGCAGATGTAGGCCAACCGAATCCGAACGCTACCGGATTCACGGCACAGGGCGACAGCGCCCCGCGCCGACACGTCGGGCGTGGTTCTCGCAAGAGCACCGCGCCCGCTGTGTTTTTTGCGTGATGCGCATCAATCTGATTATCTAATCGAGTCGATCAGTCCGCGCATCGATTTCAGGTCACCGACTCATGACGGTCGCAACCGCACCAACCCGGCAGATCGCCTTCGACTACGACCGCACCTATGGCAAAGACAAGTAAAAAATCACCGACGCAATCCGCCACCCGTCAGGCAGCAAATGACGCATGGACACCCGACCTTCTTCGAGACGCTTTGCAACGTGGCGGCGACAAGAGCCGAATCAGCGCACTTAGAGACGCGGGCATCATCGACGCCGACGGCAACCTAACCCCGACTTACCAAAATTGGGGGAAAAAGGTCACCCGAACCCCAAACGCGCACGCCTCAGAACGCCCGAAGGTTTGACCTCTCCCACCTTGACAACCGCCTCTCGCCAGAATATCCGCTTCGTCCGCTTTGGCAGCCGGTTCGCGGCGAGAAGCAAACGCAGGCGCGTAGCTCAGTTGGTTAGAGCGCTACCTTGACACGGTAGAGGTCTCCAGTTCGAATCTGGACGTGCCTACCAGATGATTCGCCAAACCCTCGCCAGACACTTGTCTCGCGGGGGTTTCTTATTGGCGCGCCTTTTGCGACCCACGCGCCCACTGTGTCATAAGACGATGTTGCAGAGCGCACGACGCGCGATGCCCAAACCCCGCCGCCAGTCCAGTCGTACGGACAGCGGCTCAGGAGAAAACCGAACATGAGTCAGCCAGCACCGATTACCGTCACCCTGCCCGATGGCAAAGCCATGCAACTCGCGGCCGGCGCAACCACCCTCGACCTCGCCGCCGCCATCGGCCCACGACTCGCCAAAGCCGCCGTCGCCGGAAAAATCGGCAACGACATCATCGACCTGCGCACCCCCCTCACCGACGGCGCCACCGTCCGAATCGTCACCGACAAAGACCCCGAAGCCCTCGCCGTACTGCGCCACACCACCGCACACGTCATGGCCGACGCCGTACAGCGCCTCTGGCCCGGCACCCAGGTGACCATCGGACCCGCCACCGACGAAGGCTTCTATTACGACTTCGACAAAAAAGGCGGCTTCACCCCAGACGACCTCGAAAAAATCGCCGCCGTCATGCGCGAGATTATCGCCGAAGACAAACCCGTCATGTGCGAGGCTGTCTCGCGCGACGAAGCCCGCAAACTCTTCGCAAGCCTTGGCGAAAACTTCAAACTCGAACTGCTCGACGCCATCCCCGAAGGCGACCGCATCACCCTCTTCACCCACGGCAACTGGACCGACCTCTGCCGCGGCCCACACGTGCAAACCACCGGCGCCATCAAAGCCTTCGCCCTCACCTCGCTCGCTGGCGCCTATTGGCGCGGTGACGAGAAGAACCCGATGCTCTCACGCATCTACGGCACCGCTTTCTTCTCGCAAAAAGACCTCGACGACCACCTCGCCCGCAGCGAAGAGGCAAAACGCCGCGACCACCGCAAACTCGGCAAAGAACTCGACCTCTTCTCGGTCAACGACGACATCGGCGGCGGACTCGTCCTCTGGCACCCCAAAGGCGCCATGGTCCGCCACCTCATCGAAACCTTCTGGCGCGAAAAACACCTCGAACAGGGCTACGACATCGTCTACACCCCCCACGTAGGCCGCGCGAAGCTCTGGCAAACCAGCGGGCACCTCGATTTCTACCGCGAAGGCATGTACTCCCCGATGGATATCGAAGGGCAGGAATACTACGTCAAGCCGATGAACTGCCCCTTCCACATGAACATCTACGGCTCACGCGTCCGCAGCTACCGCGAACTGCCCCTGCGCTTCGCTGAGCTCGGCACCGTCTACCGCTTCGAGCGCAGCGGCGTCTTGCACGGACTCATGCGCGTGCGCGGCTTCACACAAGATGACTCGCACATCTTCGTCGTACCCGAAGAGATGGAAGCCGAGGTCATCCGCACCCTCAACTTCTGCATCGCGATTCTCAAAACCTTCGGCTTCACCGAGTTCACCGCCTACATCGCGACCCGCCCCGAAAAGTCGGTTGGCGACCCCGAAAAATGGGGTGCCGCCACGAAGGCGCTCACCATCGCCGCCGAAAAGGCAGGTCTCAAGCCAGAAATCGACGAGGGCGGCGGCGCATTCTACGGCCCAAAAATCGACATCAAACTCAAAGACGCCATCAACCGCGAGTGGCAGTGCTCGACCATTCAGTTCGACTTCAACCTTCCCGAGCGCTTCGACATCACCTACGTCGGTGAAGACAACCAGCCGCACCGGCCCTACGTCGTCCATCGCGCGCTGCTCGGCAGCATCGAACGCTTCATGGGTGTCCTGACTGAGCACTACGCCGGTGACTTCCCCATGTGGCTCGCACCCGAGCAGGTGCGTGTGCTACCCATCGCCGACCGACACAACGACGCCGCCAACGCCCTCGCCAACCGGCTCAAGGCCAAAGGACTACGCGCAAGCGTCGATTTGCGCAGCGACAAACTCAACAAGAAAATCCGCGACGCCGAAGTCGAAAAGGTCCCCTACATGCTCGTCCTTGGCGATAAAGACGAGGCCGCCGGTGGGGCGACCGTCCGCGCGCGTCACGGAGAAACACGCGATCTCGGCTTTAAATCAGCGGAAGAACTCGAAAAGTTCTTGACCGAAGCCGCCCGCGTACCGTATGAGGCCCCCCCGGTCTGACGATCCCGTCGAAGCGCGCGGGTGCGTCGGCCATCGTTACGTTGTCTCCTGGTCAACTTGCTTCAGGCAACGTTGACGCATCGGTTCCGCTGCTGCGCTTCTGACTCTTTCTGCGAGGTGCTTGTTTGACGTTAATGAAAAAGCCGTCGTCGTCGTCGTCGTTTCGCGGGCGTGACCCGCGTGGCCGCCCCACGGGGCCGCGGCTCAACGAGAGAATTCGCGCACGCGAAATTCGCGTGATCGATGCAGACGGTGGGCAACTCGGCGTAATGACGCCAGAGCTCGCCCTGCGTATCGCTCAGGAAAAGGGCTTCGACCTCGTCGAAATCTCGCCCGATGCGATTCCGCCAGTCTGCAAAATTCTCGATTACGGCAAGTTCAAGTACGAGCAGAAGAAAAAGGCGAATGACGCCAAAAAGCGTCAGGTCGTCGTGGCCCTCAAAGAGGTCAAGTTCCGCGTCAAAATCGAAGACCACGATTTTGAATTCAAGGTTCGCAACCTGCGGCACTTCCTCGAAGACGGCAACAAAGGCAAGATCACGATCATGTTCCGTGGGCGAGAAATCACCCACCCAGAACTTGGTCGTCAGATTCTCGAACGCGTCAAGGTCAAAATTGCCGACCTCGCCGTGATCGAAATGGAACCGCGCCTTGAAGGCCGCAACATGATTATGCTCGTTGCGCCGAAACCGCAGGTTCTTCAAGAGAAGCGCCGCCTTGAGGCCGAAAAGCTCAAGGCAGCCGAAGCGGCAGCGGCTCGTGGCGAGACCGTTGCCCCGCAACCTGAACCGGCTGGCCCGATGCCCGACCCGGATGACGATTTGACGCACGAAGACCTCGATGCTGAAGACGCCGCCGAAGGCACCGCGTAACAAAGCACCGAACGAGACGAACGACACGAGTGAGAGGGCAACATGCCGAAGATGAAAACAAAGCGTGGCGCCGCAAAGCGCTTCACGGTGCTCAAGTCGGGCAAGGTCAAAGTCGGCTCGACCAAGCGCCGCCACCTGCTCGCCCACAAGAGCACCAAGATGAAACGTCAGGCGCGCGGCGCAAGCTACATCGCCGACGTTGACCTGAAGGGCGTCAAGCGCTGCATGCCTTACGGCTCGCCCTGAGTCGACGCGAGCCCGCCCCGTATGGTCGCTTGAGACCCGCGGGCTCGCCCAGTCAGCGCACACGTGATAGTGACAAACCGCCGGTTGCGACCGGCGTGCAACGCGAGCAGGTAGCTCGCGTCAGCACGATGTGAACAAGAGAGGGTATCGACATGGCACGCGCCAAAGGTGGATTCAAAAGCCGCCGCCGCCGCAGCAAAATCATGAAGCTCGCCAAGGGCTACTACGCGGGTCGGCATCGTCAGTTCCGCATGGCGGCCAACACCGTCCAGCGTGCCCTCGCGTACGCCTTCGCCGGTCGTAAGCAGCGCAAGCGCCAGTACCGCGCCCTCTGGATCGTGCGCATCAACGCCGCTGTCCGCCCGCTCGGCCTCTCGTACTCGCGCTTCATCGCCGCCCTCACCAGGGCTGGCATCGAGATCGACCGCAAGGTCCTCGCCGACATCGCGCTCTTCGACCCCAAGGGCTTTAGCGAGATCGTTGAGCGCGCAAAGGGCGCCTGACGCGGCTGCTGGGTAAGCGAAGCACATTTGCAATCCGCGGGTCGGTCAGCGAAAAGCAGACCGGCCCGTTTTGCTTTGTTTTCCTTCTCTTTCCCTCGCGCCAACCCGTTTCAAACGAACCCATCTCGCCCACTCTCGAACCCTCTCTCGCAACAAATCCTCTCCGTCGCACGAGGTCATCCCCATGAGCGATCGCCAGTTCCCCGGTATCCAGGCCCTGCGCACCTCGGCACTCGCCGCACTCGACACCGTCACCGACGAAACCGCCCTCGCCGCACTGCGCACCCATCTATTCGGACGCAAAGCGGGCGCAGTCGTCGAGTTGATGAAAGAGATGCGTAACATTGCCCCCGAAGAGCGCCCGATCTTCGGCCAGGCCGTCAACGACCTCAAAGAAGCCCTCGACGCCCGCATCGACGCCATCGACGCCGCCTTCAAAGCGAAAGCCGAAGCCGAGACCCTCGCCAGAGAGCGCATCGACGTCACCCTGCCCGGAGAAAAACCCTTCGTCGGCGCAACCCACGTCTTGACCCAGACCGTCGAAGAAATGTCGGCCATCTTCTCGCGACTTGGCTTCACCGTGCGCCTCGGTCCCGAAGTCGAGCTCGACACCTACAACTTCGAAGCCCTCAACATTCCGCAGGGGCACCCCGCCCGCGACATGCAAGACACCTTCTACATCGGTGCCGACACCGTACTGCGCACCCAGACCTCACCCGTGCAGATTCGCACCATGCTCACCGAGCCCCTCCCCATTCAAATCATCGCCCCGGGCGCCGTTTACCGCAACGACGACGACGCCACCCACTCGCCCCGCTTTCACCAGATGGAGGGCCTCTACATCGGCGAGGGAATCACCTTCGCCAACCTCAAGGGCACCCTCGACTTCTTTCTCAACGAGTTCTTCGGCAGCGGAACCCGCGTCCGCTTCCGCCCAAGCTACTTCCCCTTCACCGAACCCTCTGCCGAGGCCGACATCGGCTGCGTCTTCTGCGGCGGTGACGGCTGCCGCGTCTGCAGCCACACCGGCTGGCTCGAAGTGCTCGGCTGCGGCATGGTTGACCCCCGTGTTCTGCGACGCTGCGGTATCGACGACGAGCGTTACACCGGCTGGGCCTTCGGACTCGGCCTCGGCCGCCCCGCGCTGCGT
>CAZXXB010000029.1:4014-6453 GCA_964644185.1 uncultured Myxococcota bacterium | reverse complement strand
CCTCGCCATGCTCAAACACGGCATCGACAACATCCGCATCCTCTTCCAGAACGACGTCCGCTTTCTCGAACAATTCCGCGCCACCACCTAAAGCCCCGCGCGACACCACACCAACCAGGCAAAACAAACCACCACCAACCACGCCACACGAACCAAAGGGGACCACGCACGATGCTGCTTTCGCTGCGCTGGCTGCATGAGCTGATTCCGGGCCTTCAAGCCTCAACCGACGAGATCGCCCACGCGCTCACCATGCTCGGACTCGAAATCGAGGCCACCCACACCGCCTTCGCCGACCTGGCCGACGTCCGCTGCGCGCGCGTCACCAGAGCCGAGCGCCACCCCACCGCCGACAAACTCACAGTCTGCGAAGTCTCGCTCGGCCACGACACCCTCACCATCGTCACCGGCGCACCCAACGTCAAAACGGGCTGCTTTGTCCCCGTCGTCGCACCCGGATACAAAACCCCCGACGGAACCACCCTCACCGCCCGCAAGCTGCAAGGCATCGAGAGCCAGGGCATGATGCTCTCTGAAAAAGAGCTGACCCTCGGCCTCGACCACGACGGCATCATGCTGCTGCCCGAATCCGTCACCCCCGGCAGCACAATCTGTGACGCCCTCGACCTTGCAGATACCGTGCTCGACTTGAAGGTCACCCCCAATCGCGGCGACTGCCTCTCACACCTCGGCATCGCCCGAGAACTGGCCGCCCACCTCAACTACAAAACCGGCACCCACCTCGCGGTCACCCTGCCCGACCTACCCGTCGCCGAATCAACCGACGCCGCCAGCGCCAGCCTTGCGGTCACCCTCAACGACCCCCGCGGCTGCCCCCTCTACACGGCCCGCGTCATCGACGCCGTCACCGTCGCCCCTACGCCGTGGACAACCCCTCTGCGCGTGCGGCAAAAACTGCTCGCCTGTGGCGTCCGCGCAATCTCAAACATCGTCGACGTCACAAACTACCTGCTGCTCGAGTCGGGCCAGCCAATGCACGCCTTCGACCTCGCCAAACTCGCTGGCCCCCACATCGTCATCCGTCGCGCAGCACCCGCCGAACCCTTCACCACCCTCGACGCCGTCGCCCGCACCCTCGACCCCGAAGACCTCGTCATCGCCGACGCGCACCAGCCCGTGGCCCTCGCCGGAGTCATGGGTGGCGAATCAAGCGGCGTCACCACCACGACCGCCGCCATCGCCCTCGAAAGCGCCTTCTTCGACCCCCTCACGGTCCGCCGCGCCGCTTCGCGCCACAAGCTGCGCAGCGAGTCGAGCTACCGCTTCGAACGCGGAATCGACAAAGGCGCCGTCCATCGCGCCCAAGACCGCGCCGCCGCCCTCATCGCCTCACTCGCCGGTGGCCGCATTCTTCGTGGCGTCGTCGAAGCCAACGCCCCTGCGAGCGAATCGCCCCCCATCACCTTGCGCTACAAACGCATCGAAACCCTGCTCGGCCTCACTATCGAGCCCTCGCGCTGCGACGCCATCATGCGCGGCCTCGGCTTCACACCAACAGACGCCACACCCACCGCCACCGCATGGCTTGCCCCCACGTGGCGCCACGACATCGAACTCGAAGCCGACCTCATCGAAGAGATCGCCCGCTGCCACGGCTTCGGTGAAATCCCGGTCACGCTGCCCACCACCCGCAGCTCAAACACCGACCCCGCCACGCGCGCTCATGCCCGCATCATCACGCTTGAGCAGGCCATCCGCACCCACCTCGCCTCCGCCGGATTCTTCGAAGCCGTCAACCTCCCCTTCATGAGCGAAGCCCACTTCACCGCCTGTCGCGCCTTCAACCTCGACACCGCCGTCCGCGTCGCCAACCCCCTCTCGCAAGACCACGCCGTGCTGCGCACCTCGATGTTGCCCGGCCTGCTCGCAAACCTCGTCTACAACGCCAACCGCCGCAAACCCGACGTGCGCCTCTACGAGCTTGGACGCGTCTTCCGCAACCGCACCGCCGACGACCACGCCGACGACGCCCTCAGCGCCGAAGCCCCGCTCAAACCCCACCCCGCGCTCCCCGTCGAGACGATGAAACTCGGCCTCATCGCCGCCGGAAGAAAACGCCCCGTCGCCTACCTCGCCAACTCGACCCGCCCTGCCGACGAACCCGTCGATTTCTTCTGGCTCAAGGGCATTCTCGAAGCACTGCTCACAGACCGCCTCGGCCTCACGCTGCGCTTCGACCGCGACGAAAACCCGATGCTCCACCCGGGCGTTGCAGCAACCATCTCGGCGCAAGCAGCAACCAACGCCCCGTTCACCCCCATCGCCACGCTCGGGCAACTGCACCCCGCCGTCGCCACCTCACTCGGCCTTGCCGATCGCCCGTTCGTCGCCGAACTCTGCCTGACAACCCTGCTCACCCTCGTCTCGACTGCCGTCGCCAAAATGCACCCTGTCGGCGCCAACTTCGCCATCGATCGC
>CAZXXB010000029.1:3722-3982 GCA_964644185.1 uncultured Myxococcota bacterium | reverse complement strand
CACTCGACGCTGGCAAATTGCTCGACGCTGTACCCGCCGCTCTCGGCGACGACGCCCACCTCGTCACCGCGCGGACCATCTTCGACATTTACACCGGCAAAGGCATCGACGACGGCAAACAGAGCGTCGCCCTGCGCCTCACTTTCTACGACGCAACGCGTGCCCTCTCAGAAGACGACCTCGCAACCCTCTCGTCGCGACTCATCGCGGCCTTCGGCGCCACCTTTGGCGCCCAACTGAGAGCCTGACCCGATGCCTAA
>CAZXXB010000029.1:1532-3638 GCA_964644185.1 uncultured Myxococcota bacterium | reverse complement strand
TGCACCAACCTTCGCCGCCGACAACGCGCAACTCGTCGTCGCCGCATTGCCCAAAACCGTTCCGGCATTTCTCGCCGGCTTCTTCCTCGTCATCATCGCCGTCGCATGGCGCCAGCGCTCGCTCCCCAAACTCGGACGCACCCTCGACCTCATGGCCCGCCTCTGGCGCCTCGCCCTCGTGATGCTCCCCGTCGCCGCCGTCTTCGCCGCCGACGCCACCGACACCCTCGAACCTGCCTTCGCCGCCGCCGCCGGAGGCTCGCTCTTGCTCGTCGCACTTCTCGTCATCTGGGATACCGCGCGCGACACACTCACACAGGCCGCCTTCAGCAACGAGTTCAATCGCCGCATCGCCGCCGTCTTCGGCGCAGGCGCCATCCTCGGTGCCGCACTCGACGTTACCCTCAACAGCGCCGCCGAAAACAACGCCTGCGAGTTGCCCCGCGACGTGCAGTGCGTCGAGCTTGTCACCCGCGTCAGCGAGCCCCCCGTCGCCCTCGCGGATGGACTCGGACGCAGCACCTTGCGTGTCGTCGGCCCACGCTTCGTCACCGACATCAACCTCGAAACGATGCAGGTCGAGAGCCCGCGACAAATACCCGACGTACTCGGCGATGCGCGCATCGCAGCCGGCTCGACCTACGGCGAACTCGTCATCGTCACCGATACCCAGATTGGCGTCTTGCGCAGCGATCTCGCGCCAATGAACATGGTCCCCATTCAGGCTTCGACCCTGCCCGACCCCACCGCCATCGTACGCGGAGCCTCTCCGCTGGCCATCTCGATTTCAGACCACGCCCGCCAAGCCTACATCACCACCCGCACCGGAAGACAGGTCGCCGTCGTCGGACTCGCACCCGCCGTCAACGCTCCACCGCTACCCAAATCACCCCTCGCCTTCGGCCCCCTGCGCGCAAAGCACAACACCGACGACTCGATCGTCTGGCTTATGACCCCCAACAACGCATTTCAGTTCGACTACATCGCGGGCACCACCCTCGCCAACATCGCGCTCCCCTACCCAGCAATCGACTTCACCGTCGACCGCACACAACCCACCCTCTTCGCCGCCATCCGCCAACCCGGCCAAATCATCCGCTTCGCTGGTGCCCGCTACGCCCCCGACAAATCGGTCACGACCGACGCCGCCCTCGCCCACCTCGTGCGCCTCGAACGCGAAGACATCGTCGTCGCCCTCGCCGAGCGCCACGGTATCGCCTACGCATGGAACGTCGCCAAAGACCGCCTGCGCACGATTCGCATACCCGGCGGCCCCCTCATCGCCGGTGCCCGCGACCGCTCTGGCCGCATCTTCGTCGCCAACCGTTGCGGACTCTACCGCCTGCACCTCAACGACGCCTGCTTCGCCGCAGGCAACTAGCGCACCTCACCCTCGCGTGCGCGAACCCGCCATCACATCGCCGCCGCCGCACGCGCCACATCACCCGACGCCAAAAAACGATTCACCCCCGCTGCCACGTCGCGACCCTGACGAATCGCCCGCACCACGAGCGACGCGCCCAGCACCGCATCACCCGCCGCAAACACCCCCGCCTCGCTCGTCATCATGTCACGCCCCACCGCGACGTTGCCGCGACCATCGAGCTTCAACCCCAACTCATTCACGAGCGGACCATGCTCAGGGTGCACGAACCCCATCGCCAGCAACACAAGGTCAGCGTTGCGTACCCGCTCACTGCCCGCCACCTCGACGAGCCGCATCTTGCCGTCGTCTCCCCGCTGCCACTCGACCTCGACAAGCTCAAGCGTCGACACGTGCCCATTCTCGCCGTGAAACGCCCGCGTCGAGAGATTCCACAACCGCTCACAACCCTCTTCCTGCGACGACGACGTGCGAAACACGCGCGGCCACTCTGGCCACGGATTATCCGCGCTGCGCGCCTCAGGTGGGCGCGGCAAAATCTCAATCTGCGTCACCGATTTCGCACCCTGACGAATCGACGTACCCACGCAGTCGCTGCCCGTGTCGCCGCCGCCAAGCACCACCACATGCTTGCCACGCGCGCTCATCGCACCAATGTCGGGCGACGAATCACCCGCCACCCGCCGGTTGTTGAGCGAGAGAAAATTCATCGCGTAGTGAAT
>CAZXXB010000029.1:0-1519 GCA_964644185.1 uncultured Myxococcota bacterium | reverse complement strand
CTCACGCCCGCTCGCCGTCAAATCACGCGCGACCCCCGCACCGATGCAAATCGCAATCGCGTCAAACTGCCGCCGCAACTCCGCCGCACGCACCCCCTCATCAACACCCACGTTGACCCGCGTGCGAAACCGCACCCCCTCGGCAATCAACTGATTCACCCGCCGATCAATAATCGTCTTTTCGAGCTTGAAGTCGGGTATGCCGTACCGCAACAACCCACCAATCCGGTCGTCGCGCTCAAACACCACCACGTCGTGACCTTTGCGCGCCAACTCTTGCGCGCACGCAAGACCCGCCGGACCCGAACCAATCACCGCCACACGACACCCCGTCTTCGACACCGGCAAACGCGGCTTCACCCACCCCTTCGCGTACGCGTGCTCGATGATCTCAAGCTCGATGTTGCGAATCGTCACCGCTGGCTGGTTGATGCCCAGCGTACACGCCGCCTCGCACGGCGCCGGACAAACCCTCCCCGTGAACTCACTGAAATTGTCGGTCGACTCAAGCAGCTCATACGCCTCGTGCCAATGCTCGCGATACACAAGGTCAATCCATTCCGGAATCCGATTCTCAACAGGGCACCCGTGCGCATGGCAAAACGGTATCCCGCAGTCCATGCACCGCGCGCTCTGCTGCTTCACCTGCGCAGTCGGCATGCGCTGCTCAAACTCGCGAAAGTCGAGCACCCGCTCCTCCACGCTGCGCTTCGGCGCCTCTTCGCGCCCGTAGTCGAGAAATCCGGTCGGCTTACCCATTGTAAACTTCCTCGGTCGCCGCAACCGCGCCCGTGTTGGCCGCCTGCTCAAGCGCCATCCGCTCCAGCGACTTGCGATAGTCGGTCGGTATCACCTTCACAAACAGCGGAAGATGCGCATCCCAGTCACTCAACAGCATCTCCGCACGTGGACTCCGCGTGAGATCAAAGTGGTTCTTCACGAGCCGCTTCAACACCGCGCTGTCTTCCGCCGTCCACACCGTCTCAAGCTCAACCATGTCGAGGTTGCACCGCGTGTCGAACATCTCGCTGTCATCGTACACATACGCGATACCGCCGCTCATGCCTGCCGCAAAGTTGTACCCCGTGGGGCCAAGCACCACGACCGTACCACCCGTCATGTACTCGCACCCGTGCTCGCCAATGCCCTCGACCACCGCCGTCGCACCGCTGTTGCGCACGCCGAACCGCACCCCCGCCGTCCCCGCGAGATACACCTCGCCGCCCGTCGCCCCATACAGACACGTGTTGCCCGCGATCGCGTTCTCATGTGGCGCGTAACCCGTACCCATCGGCGGCATCACGACGAGCCTGCCGCCCGACATCCCCTTACCCACATAATCGTTCGTGTCGCCCTCGACCGTGATGCTGATACCAGGCGCCAGAAACGCCCCCAGCGATTGCCCCGCCGACCCCTTCAGTTGCAACCGAATCGTCCCTTCACGCAACCCGCGCGCGCCATGCCGCCGCGTCACCTCACCGCTCAACCACGTGCCCACCGCGCGATGCACGTTGCGCAC
>CAZXXB010000028.1:11521-23591 GCA_964644185.1 uncultured Myxococcota bacterium | reverse complement strand
GTCTCCGCGGTCCCCTGCCCTGTCTGCGTCGTCCGCGTTCCAGCGCCTGACGAAGCCTGCCGGACCACCAATCTCGATGTTCAATAGTACGTCGCGCACGAACTGGCGAATGTCATCGGCCTCGTCGTCGTCGCGACCCGAGAGGCCAAAGTCGGGCACGAGCACGCCGCCCGTGTCTCCGCCGCCGTTGCCCGTCTCGTCATCCTCGTCGTCTTCGTCGGGGCATGGTGGCGCGAAACAGACGGTGTCTTCTTCGTCTTCTTCTTCATCGTCGTCGAGTGAATCGTCGGGTATCGGCACGTAGTCGGGAGGGCTAGGGTCGATGATGCAGATGCCCTCGTCGCAGACGAGCCCGGTGACGCACCTGCCGAGGTAGCACGGCTCGTCGAGTGTACCCAACTCGTCGTCGCTCACACCGCCTACGTCGCCACCGCCTGCGTCGCCCGCGTCGTCGTCGAGCTTCAGGCGGTCGGTGTCGCTGCTCGCACCACCACACGCGGCGAGGCACGTGAGCGCGGCGGCGAGGCATGCTGGGGGCACGCGGGCTGGGGGTACGCGGGGGGCGGTGACGGCTGAGATTTGCTTGCGGCGAAACATCACGTCGCTTTCGTATGCAAGGTCGCAGACGCGCGCAATCGAAATCGTTGCGCGAAATCGTTGTGGGTGGGGCGCGGCGCCGATTGTCACCGCGCGTTGAGGGGCGTATCTTTCGCGCCGCATTGAGAGCCGACGAGCCGACCCGTGAAGTGGTCGCGTAGTCACATCGTCGTGCAGTTACATGGTTGAGAAGAGGGGGAGCCTGCCGTGGATAAAGTCTACGCCAACGCGGACGAAGCCGTCGCCGACATTTTTGATGGTGCCACGATCATGTCGGGGGGGTTTGGCCTTTCGGGCAACCCCGAAAATTGTATCCACGCGCTGCTGAAAAAGGGGGTGCGTGGCCTGACCGTGATTTCGAACAACTGCGGCATCGAGAGCAAGGGGCTAGGTCTCTTGCTGCAAAACCGCCAGATCAAGAAAATGATCTCGTCGTACGTGGGCGAGAACAAGGTGTTTGAGCAGCAGTTTCTTTCGGGCGAGCTTGAGGTCGAGTTGAACCCGCAGGGGACGCTTGCCGAGCGGATTCGCGCTGGGGGTGCTGGCATCGCGGGGTTTTACACGCCGACGGGGTACGGCACGGTTGTCGCCGAGGGCAAAGAGACGCGCGAGTTTGATGGCAAAGGGTACGTGCTCGAACGCGGGCTCACGGCGGACTTTGCGATTGTGAAGGCGTGGAAGGGTGACCGCTGGGGCAACCTCATCTACCGCTACACGGCGAACAATTTTAATCAGCTGATGGCGACGGCGGGTAAGGTCGTGATTGCCGAGGTCGAAGAACTCGTCGAGGTGGGCGAGCTTGACCCCAAC
Source organism: uncultured Myxococcota bacterium (assembly GCA_964644185.1). Lineage (GTDB taxonomy): Bacteria > Myxococcota > JAJVIH01 > JAJVIH01 > CAZXXB01 > CAZXXB01. The sequence goes on along the minus strand of CAZXXB010000028.1, from coordinate 22,184 downwards.
TTCATCCATACGCCGAGCGTGTATGTGACGCGCATCTTCAAGGGCGAGAACTATGAGAAGCCGATTGAGCAGCGCACGGTGAGAAAGCGGGGGTAACGCCCGCCGTGCGTTAGCCGACCTCGATGACCGCGATTTCGGGCGGCATGCCAAGTCGCATCGGCACGCCGACCGTCCCCGTGCCCGAGGTGACGTACAACAGCGAGTCACCCTCTTTGTAGAGGCCGTAGGTATAGCGCGTGTAACTGCGCGCCGGATTCAGATCGCGCGAGATCGCGATCTGCCCGCCGTGCGTGTGTCCAGACAGGGTGAGGTGAATGCCTTTTTCGGCGGCTTCATCGAAGAACTGCGGTTGATGCGAGAGCAAAATCGTCTGCGCGCCATCTGGTACAAAGCGCATCGCCTGCGCGATGTCTGGTGCGTCGCCGCCGAATCGCGGAGCCTGTGGGTCGGTGATGCCGAGCACGTGCAGCTTCGAGCCGGGCAGCACGACTCGCGTGGCGTGGTTGTTCAATGGCGGAAGTCCACACTGGGCAAGCGCCTTTTCGACCCGCTTGGCGTTGCCGTAGTAGTCGTGGTTGCCGAGGCACGCGAGCGCCGAGAGATTGACTTTGATTTTTGCAAGCTCGGCGCAGGCGTCGTCGAGAATTCTTCCGGTCTGCGATGAGAGGTCACCGGTGAAGAAAAAGAGGTCGGGCTTTTCACCGTTGATCGCCTCGACGATGCGGCGCAGGTAGGCGAGGTCGTAGTCCTGGTCGATGTGTACGTCGCTCAACTGAACGATTTTTAGGCCAGAGAGTTCGCGCGGCCACGGAAGATTGACGCGCACGCGCGCGATGCGAAGCTCTTTGCGATTTGCGACTCCAGCCGCCACCGCACCGAGCGTACCCGCCGCGAGCACGATGCGGGTGCCTTCGACGACGAATCGCCGCCGCGTCTCAACCGTCGTCAATTCGCGCGTGCGCGCAGCCCGCAATGCCTCGCGATCGACTTGCGGCGCGCGCGCCACCGCACGGACAAACGCCACCACCCAGAACAACGTCACGCCCAACACGGCGACGAGCGTCACGACGCTCACGGCGGTGACGGGCTTGTACTTCCACGCGAGCGAGAGCGGATAAAAAAGCCAGTAGGGCGCGGCGGCATGGGCGGCGAGCAGCAACGCGGTGACGCCGGCAAAGAGCGGCTTTGAGAGGGGCGTGCCCTGGCGTCGCGCCCGCGCCAGCAGCAACGACCGCACGGCGTAGACGGCGCCCGCGACGTAGAGCACCGCGAACACAAGTCGCGGAAGTTCGTGGGCGATGACGGTGCTTGCGCTCATGGCACTTACGCTCGCACGCGCTGCGCAAGCTCGTCGGCGCTCAGCACGGTCTGTTCAGAATTTTTGAGGTCTTTTGCGGGCAGCCGACTCAACAGATCATCGCGCGCCGCTTCATCGGTGCCAATCGGCACGACGAATTGAATGCGCATCTTGTCGGCCAGTTGAAACTGTTTTCCGAGGCCCTTGCCCGAGAGGTCGAGCATGACCCGCAAACCACGCGCGCGCAGCGCATCGGCAACGCGGCGCGCTGTGGCGCGCACGTCATCGCTCATCACCGCCACATAGACGTCGGCTGTGGCGGCGGGCTCACGTTTGTCGGCGGCGCGCTTTTCGGCGAGCACCTCAATCAGTCGCTCAACACCGAAGGCAAAACCGCATGCTGGTTCGGGCGCGCCACCAAACGTTTCGATCAGCGTGTCGTAGCGTCCACCGCCGGCAAACGAGCCGATGCCGGCTTCGGTAACGGCCTTCGCTTCGAAGACGACGCCTGTGTAGTAGTCGAGCCCGCGCACGAGCGTTGGGTCAACGCGAATGCGTCCCGCCATGCCCAGCTCGCCCTCTGCCGCCGCGACGATGGTGCGCAGGTTGGCGACCCCCGCAACCCCTGCCGGAACCGCGGCGACGCGGGCTTCGAGCGCTGAGAGAATCGTTTCGTTGCTGCCCTCGACTTCGAGCCCGTCGAAGAATCGCTCGAACGCCTCTTCACCGAGGCCGCGCTCGACGAACTCGCCCCTGACGCCATCGCGACCGATCTTGTGCAACTTGTCGAGGGCGCGAAAGACGTCGCCCTTTTTATCCATCGCGATGCCCGCTGCCTGCACAAGCGCGTCGAGCACGCCACGATGAAAAATCGGCACGGTGTAGTCGTTGAGCGAAAAGCCGGTCAGCACGGTGCGAATCAGGTCGAGCAATTCGATCTCGCACGATGCGCTCGCGCTGCCGATGATGTCGGCGTCGGCCTGGTAGAACTCGCGGAAACGCCCGGCCTGTGGGCGCTCGTAGCGCCACACCTTGCCGATTTGAAAGCGACGAAAGGGCCTCGGCAGCGCGGGGTTGTTGGCCATCACGCGGCCAAGAGACGCGGTGAACTCGAAGCGCAATGCGAGGTCGCGGCCACCTTTATCTTGAAAGGCGTAAATCTCAGCCGCGATGGCTGGGCCGCTCTTGACGGTCAAGAGGTCGAGGCTCTCGAACGCGGGGGTGTCAAGCTCGCCGTAGCCGAATGATCGAAACGCTGCCCGCAGACGGTCGAAGACCTCGGCGCGCAGCTCCATCGTTTCTGGCAGAAAATCGCGCGTGCCTTTGGGCGTTTCAAAACGTCGCGGAGCCGCACGCTTTGCGGCCCCGGCTTCGGCTTCGTGTCCTACGCGGCCCATCAGACCTCACGCGCGGCACGACGGCGACGCGTCGCAAAGAACAGCGCCGCGACGAGGAGGCCCGCAACTGAACCGCGTGACGAGTTACCCGAAGCGGCGCAGCCGTCTTCTTCGTCTTCGTTGGCGATGGCGTCGTTGTCATCGGTCGCTTGCGGGTCGTCGGGACCGCGCTGTCGAGAAGCTCTTGCTCGATGTCGTCTTCGGCACCCGGGCCGACGTCGATACCCGCGACGCCGCCGCACGCGACGAGCTGGCAGGTCGCGTCAACGCAGCTCAACCCCGACGTGCAGTCGCTGTCGGTGGTGCAGGCGATGTCGGTGGCGACGGGTTGCAGTTCGCGGCAGAAACCGTTGATGCAGCCGTCGGTGCCGGTGCAGTTGGCGTCGGTGTTGCACGCCACGTCGTCGGAAGCGGTCACCGGGCAGAGGTCGCAGTCGGTGATAACGTCAAAGCTGAAGAACTCGACGCAGCGTCCACCGGCGCAGATGAGGTCATCGTCGCAGTCGCCGTTGTTTGAGCAGCCTTTTGCGCTGGACGGTATAGCGATGCACTTGGCGGCAAAGGCTGGGGCTGCGTGGAGGGTGCAAAGGGCAACTGCGGCAACCGCAAGGGCGGGGGCAAAGCGACGAGCCATGAACATTTCCTCGGCCACAAGGGCGAACAACCGCTCGCAAAAAGGGCGAACGCGTCGAGACTTCGCGTGCATTCACAAGCGAAAGCGGACGCTTCCGTTACGCGCGCGTCTTGAGATTGTCAAGCGCCCGTTGAGCGATCTGGCGCCCGTGTCGAGACCGCGAGAAGCTGTTCACGCGCATAGCGCGCAAGCGTCACGGCACCGCTCACGAGCGCAATCGTGAAGACAATCGTCAGCGTCGCGCGCATCACCGTGATGATCGCCATGATGTGCGTCGGCGAGCTACCCGCGACGAGCGGTCCGACGAGAGCAATCGCAAGTTCGGGCAGCGCGACGCCGCCGGGCAGCGTCAACGCGACGAGGCCCGCGAACGTGGCCGCCACCTGCAAAATCACGAGCGGAGCCACGGGGACGACCCCTACGACGGCGTAGGCGTACATTGCGATCGCGATCCATTCCATGAAGACGATTGAAAGGTTGTAGGCGAGCACCTCGAAAGCCAGGCGTGGCCCGAGGCGAAAGATCTCGGCGCAGCGGTCGCCCACGCACGCAAGCTCGTCGAGAAACAGCATCAGCGCGTCGCGTCGGGCGGCGTAACGTGTTGGCACGACCCGCGTGACCCAGGGGCGCAACACGGCGACGACCCGATGCGGAACCTTGCGAAAGAGTGCCAGCAGAACGGGTATCGCGCCGCCGGTGCCAAGGCCCAGCGCCGCGATGTAGATGAACGAACGTCCCATCACGTCGAGCTTTGTGAGGTCGACCATCGATGCGGCGATGATGCCCGCGACCCCGTAGACCACGAGCGCCATCACGCGAGCGTAGATGAGCGCGAAGAGACCGACTGAGGCGTGTACCCCGTAGTGCGAGCGTAGTAGCGCCGTCGAGACCAGTTCTCCGCCGATACCGGGTATCGCGTAGTTGACCGCGAGGCCGAGATTGCCCCATGCGACGAAGCGGCCCACCGACAAATCGCGCCGACGACTCACCGCGGCGACCACGGCGCGCCAGCGCAGCGCGTGGAGCACGAGCCGCGCCGACATGCAGAGCGTCGCCACGACGACGGTGAAGACGGGGATGCCGGCGAACACGCGCAGCACCGCGCCAACGTCTGGACGGAGGATCGCGACCGCGAACGCAAGGCTCACGACGTTGAACAGAATCACCGTGGCGAAGCCTGAGAAGAGTCGTTTGCGAATTTTTCCCGATTGTTCAAGCGCCGCCGCGGCTGCTGCTGCGGCCGCCGATTCGTCGGCGAGAAGGCGCTCGGTGTCGTAGCGCTCCAACAGGTCGCCTTCGCCCGTTTGCGCGGGTGGCGGTGCGGCTTCATCGGGGTCGCGTGATCGGCGTGTGAGGTTCGACATGAGGTGCGGCAAACTAGCCGCAAATCTGCTTCACGGCGAGAGCCATGCTAAACTGTGCGCTCTGTCAGCGTCGCGCGTCGGCTTGCCACAGGGGGTGCGGCAGGCGAGGTACGCGCGCAGCGAAGGTATCCGCAGCCAAATGCTCGACGCATCGACTCTTGCCCGCACCCCCTCGCGACCGACCCTGCGCCAGTGCATGCCGTGGGCGTTGCTGACGCTTGCGCTTGCGATTCCGCACGTTTTCAAGCCGTTGCACTACGGTGCCGAGTGGCCCGCGTTTCCACTTGCGGCGCACGACCCCGGGCGCTACCCCGGCACGCTCGACGGCATTTGCCTGTGGGGACGGTGCTTCGAGACCGCGCGCGACGCGATCAAGTTTAGTCCGCTGCCGGCGTCGGTGCCCGATGTCGCTTACGCCCTCAACCTGATCGGGCTTTCGACCGAGAACGTGGGTCATGGCCTCACGCTTCTGGGTGTGCTGTCGCTCTTTGTCGGCGTGCTGGCGTTTCAACTCAACTTCTCGAATTCACCGGCGCGCCTTGCGTTTTTGACGATGTTCACGCCGGGTGTGGCGCTCTATGCCTCGAATGGAACGCCTGTTGCATTCGGCGTCGGCCTGACCCTTGTCGGCATCAGCCTCGTGAGCCGTGCGCTGCGCAGTGCCTCATTTACCTACGGTGTCGCGGCAGGCATCGTGTGCTCGATTGCGTTTGTGGTGCGACCGCAGGCGCTGATTGCGATGGGTCTGTGGCTTGTGGTCGAGGCACTGCACCGCCGCAACTACCTGCGAACGACGGCGGGCATCGCGTTTGGCGTGATCTGCACGGCGATTCCATCGCAGATCGCGTTTTATGTTGCCTACGGTGACCTGTGGCCGCGCCCGTTTCTCAGCCTGCCGATGCTGACACACCCGTTTACCAGCTCAGAACCCGCGGCGTTTGCCGCGCTTACCATCGCGGCGGGCATTGCGCCGATCACGGGGGCAGTGCTGACCGCACCCAGCGCCGCGATTCTCGCCGCGCTCACGGTGCGTCTCGACCTGCTTGCCACGCTCTCGGTCGCGACCGGAGTTCTGGGTGCCGCGACGGCGTGGGTGCTCGGCGATTCATTGCTTGAGGTGTTCTGGGTCGGCGCGCTCGCGGCGCTCGGCGGCGTCGTGCTCGCGACGGTGGCCGATGCCGCATGGCACGGTGACGATGATGAGCGGCTGGTCGCTCGATTCTTGCTTATCGGCGTGCCCTCTGTGGCCCTCGTGACAGGGCTCGAGTCTGGCGAGACGCTACTTATTTTTACCCCTGCGTTGACGCTCATACTCTTCACCCGCGTCGCCGGAAGCAGCGTCTTTGGTCCGGAACCACGTGCAACGGTGGTTTGGCTCGCTGGCGTATCCTGTATCGTTGGCCCGCTGTACATAGCGGATTGGAGACTTGCGGAGGCGCAGCACCAGGCCGCTGCTCGCGCAATCGCGGTGACCGAGCGAGCCGGGCGCACGCTGTGGCACGACGTTGGTGGTGGCGTTGGGCTGCGCCTCTTGCGGTCGCCTCATGCGCGCCCGTACATCGCCGTGACGAACTCGTATGGACGTCCGAGGGTGAAACCCGTGCCCTCACCCGCACCGGGCGATTACTTTTTCGACATGCGGCAGATTCCGCGGCGCACGGCGTTTCCGTCGGGGTTGTCGGCGCAACCGATTCTCGAAGAGGCATTGCGCGACCCGATGCCGGCGCGCATCATGAGTCGCGAATCGGGCGCGGGCTTTTATGATCGAAAGTACTCGCTTGCCCCGTACAGTTTTGGTGCGGGCCCTATCGAGACATGGGCCCTTTACGAGTTCGTGACCCCGGCGCAGCCTGAGGCTGCGGCGGTCGATCGCGCCGCTTTCGGAGAGTCGCGGAAATGATCGCTCGCCTCGTCGGTGCGCTCGTCGAGAAGAATCCAGATGGCCGCGTCGTCATCGACTGTGGCGGTGTCGGGTACCTGTGTGCGTGCTCGGCCACGACCCTCGGCGCGCTGCCGCAGGAGGGTAGCGAAGCGTCACTGTTTGTGCAGACGGTGGTGCGCGAAGATGCGATCAACCTCTACGGCTTTGCGACGCCCGGCGAGCGCGACCTCTTCGTGATGCTGACCGACGTCGACAAGGTCGGCCCCAAGATCGCGCTTCAATTGCTCTCGGGCATCGGCGTCGGCGACCTTGCGCAAGCCGTGATGACCAGCAACACGGCGCGGCTGACGGCGGTGCCGGGCGTCGGGCCCAAGCTCGCCTCTCGTCTTGTCGTCGAGCTTGGCGACAAGCTGCGAAAGCGCCCCGACCTTGCAGCGGGCGCGCAGGCCGCGCAGGCCGCAACGACGCAGGCATCCACGGCGGCGTCGCGTGCGCAAACATCGCTGCGTGACCGCAACCCCGAACTCTACGACGTGCTGATTGGTGCGGGGCATCGCCCGCCCGACATTGCGCGTGCGTTTGACCACCTCGATGCGATGGAGCTTGGGGGCGCTGATCTTGCCACGCAGTTTCGCGAGACGGCGCGGTTGCTGACGCGCGGCAAGCTCACCCGCGAAGCGTGATGGGTGAATCGCGAGGCAAGTCTCGGGGCCGGGTGCGGTGTGCGTTCGCGATGAGCGAGCCACAAGCACCAATGCAACCCGCGGGCACGAAGCGCCAGCAGTACGAATGGAAGAACAAACCAACAAAAATCAGAAAAAGTCGCCGCGCTTGAACACCGACAAGACCTTGTAGCCCTCGGCCTCAATCGCTTCGCGCCCACCCTCGTCGCGGTCAACGAGGGCCAGCACCGCCACGACCTGCAAACCGGCCTCTTGTGAGCGGCGTACCGCGCGCAACGACGACGCGCCCGTCGTGATGACGTCTTCGAGAATCACGATGCGACCGCCCTGCGGCACGTTGCCGAGACCTTCTATCCATTGGCCGGTGCCGTGGCCCTTCGGCTCTTTGCGAATGATGAACGAGGGCAGTGGGTGTGCTTCGAGAAAACTCGTGTACGAGACGGCGGCGACGAGTGGATCGGCGCCGAGCGTGGGTCCGCCCACGGCGTGTATCGGGCCGGGCAGGTCTTCGATCATGCGAAACATGATTTTGCCGCAAAGGTAGACCCCCTCAGCCGAGAGGGTCACCTGCTTGCAGTCGATGTAGAAGTTGCTCTTGCGACCCGATGAGAGAATCACCTCGCGTTTTTGAAACGAGTTCGTCTTCAGCAGATCGAGCAATCGAAGAGTATCTTCCGGGTACGAATCGCGAATCGCCATCATGTGACCCCATCGGCGCTGTCGCGCGCGCTCTTCTCGTGTCAGCCACCTTAACCGTCGACGCGCTGTCTCTCAGCGCCGCGGCTTTCTGGCTGCACGAAGCGGCGTGCGTGCAACGCACGTGTGCCTCTCAGCAACGTCAGCGGCAACGCGTTTGCCGCCCGCAGGCTACCCTGCCACAACCGTAAACAGGCAGGGCGACTAGCAGAACACGCCCGGACGGGCAAGAACTTCTCGACTCGTTGCAACTACACGCAATGAACCCGCTCGGTCATGCTCTGCGTAACCCACGTGCGACCCGTCACTCACGCTCGCACCGACCGAGTTGCCTGCCGCAACCCTACCATCTGAGGCCAGCCCGTCGAGAATCTGTCAACCGTTTGACACATTGCGGGTTGCCGTTCGCCGCGTGGCACTCTACCCTCAGCGCATCATGCTGCGTACCGCGCGAAAAATGCTCATCATCGACGACGACCTTGCGACGTGGAAGCCACGGCTCGAATCGATCTTCACGCTACCCAACTGGCAACTCGTCTACGCCGCAAGTGTCGAAGAGGCGCGCGCGCGCTTTGCCGAGCATTGGGATACCGACCTCGTGATGGTCGATTTTGTGTTGAGCGACGGCACGGGTCGCGACGTACTCGAGTTCGTGCGCGCGCTCGATGAGAACGTACCCGTCGTGCTGTTTTCAGAGCGCAGCGAAGGCGGCTTCAGCGCGCACGACATGGCGCGCTTCGCACCGGTCTGCACCTACGTCGACAAGAACCGCAGCTTCGACAACCTCGACGAATTGCTCGACGAAGTCACCGTGGCCTTCACCGAATACATGGCCGGCATGTGCACCCCGCGCGTCTTCAGCGAGACCGGCCAACTGCGCGTCGTGCTGATCCACACCCCCGGCGAAGAGGTGAATCGCATCGATCCGTTTCACCTGCCCGAGTACCTCTTTGAGTCGCGACCCGAGCTGGGCAACATGGAAGAACAGCATCGCGGTTTTTTGCGCGTGCTCAAAGACCACGGAAAACGCCCGATTACGCTCGACACCGCCCAACTGCTTTACGAGGTGTTGCGCGACGCCGACGAAGAGCGCCGTATCCGCATCATCGAGCAGGTGCTTCTGCACCCCGAAATCGACGACGCGCGGAGGGTTTTCACCCGACAGGGGCTGGCGTTTTCGCCACTACTCGACGAGCGCATCGCGGCCCTCGCGGGTGAAGACGCGCTTGCGCTCACGCGCACACTTCTCGCGGGCTGGGTCGTCACGCCGTCGGGGCCGAACTCGACGGCTTCGGTGCGCTTCGAAGACCAGTTCGTGCTGCCGGTGCCCAATCTCTACTTCACCCGCGACCCCGGCTTTGTGCTCGGCGACACGATGGTGCTCTCGCGCATGCACTGGCCGATTCGCCGACGTGAAGTCGCGATTTTGCGCAACGTCATTCGTTACCACCCGTTCATGCGCGCGGTGAAATCGAACCTCATCGACGATGGACTCGACGATCCGTCGCATCTGTTTTCGATTGAGGGTGGCGACGTGATGGCGATTGGGCACGGCATCTATGCCGCAGCGGAAAGCGAGCGCACGCGCCGCCAGTCGATTCGCCGTCTTGCCCATGCGCTCTTTCAAGACGACGACGACACGCAGCTCGTCTATCAGCCGGTTATTCCGGCGCGCCGCGCGTTCATTCACCTCGATACGGTGTGTTCGATCGCTGGTGAAGACTTCGCGGTCGTTCACCCCGAGGCGGTTGACGCCTACCCCAACACGCTCGTCTGGACACGTGAAGTCGTCGAGCGCGGACTCGAACCGATCTCGCTCAATCGCAGCTTTACCGAAGTGCTCGAAGACGAATGCAAAAAGCGCCTCATTCAAACCGCGGGGGGCGGTGCGCTGGCCAACCTCGAGCAGTTCGACGACGCCACCAACGTGTTTATGGTCGACCCGAAGACCGCCGTTGCCTACGACCGCAACCGCGTCACGAACTCGATTTTGCGTGAGCACGGCGTGCAGGTGGCCGAGTTTCGCGGAAGCGACCTTGTGATGGGACGCGGCGGACCGCGCTGCATGACGATGCCCCTCAACCGCGACTGATCGGCACGACTCACGCAGAAGCACCGTGCCCGTAGAAGCACGATGCTCGTAGAAGCACGATGCTAGCGGAATCAGTCAAGCCCAAAGTTTAAAATGCTTTGCGGCTGTCGAGCAGTATCGTGACAGGGCCTTCGTTGACGAGCGAGACCCGCATCGTCGCGCGAAACTTTCCGGTCGCAACCGTCAACCCCGCGGCGCGCAACTGATCGACGACCACCCCCACAAGCTGCTCTGCCGCGACCGGTTCAAGCGCTTCGGTAAACGCCGGACGTCGCCCCTTGCGCACGTCGCCGAACAGCGTGAACTGACTCACGACGAGTACCGCGCCGCCCACGTCACCGAGCGCGAGGTTCATCTTGCCGGCCTCGTCTTCAAACACCCGCAAGCCCGCGATCTTGTCGGCGATGTATTCGGCGTCGCTCACCGTGTCGCCTGCGCCTGCCCCGACGAGCGCAAGCAGGCCCACGCCGATGCGCCCCGTCTCGACACGTACCGCCAGTTCGTCGGGTATCGTTACACTTGCCTCACTTACTCGTTGAATCACAGCCCGCATTGCGTCACTCTCGTTTCATCATGGGGGTTCGACCTGCCTGCGCCCGCGACCGGTTGCTTTCCGGG
>CAZXXB010000028.1:8804-11511 GCA_964644185.1 uncultured Myxococcota bacterium | reverse complement strand
TGGCGCATTGCTATCGCTCGCCCCGCCGAAGCGCTTGAGAGGCTAACGATAACGAGTTGGTTCGCCTCTCGGCAAAGCCGGTTGCCGGTCACGTCACGCCACCTTCGGAGACTGCCATGCGACCCAGTGCAGAACCAAGCGAACAAACGAGAGGCCCGCAACCCGACCGCCGTCGCCGTGCGTCTTCGGCGCATGGATTCTCGGTCATCACGCTGCTCATCTACATCGTCATCGCGGGGGCGATCTATGCGGGTGTCGTCGCGTTGCCCGCCTTTCGCGACTACTACGACATGAACGAGAAGTTTCGCGCTTCGGTCAACTCGATGCGGCCCGACATGTACCTTGCCGACCTGCGCCACGACCTCTACCGCACGCTCAAAGACAAGGGCTTCAAGATCACGCAAGACCAGCTCACCGTGCGTAAAGAGCAAAAGCCCGAAAAGGGCATCTTCGTCGAGATCACCTACGACTACGAACTCAACCTCTTCGTCTCGAAAAGAGTTATCCCGGTGACCCAGAACTACTTCGTGCACGAAGACCGCCTCGACGGCTCGTTTGAACGCAGCGTAGGAGGTGGCAAATGACCGTCGCACGACCGACCGCCGCACGACCGACCGCCGCACGACCGACCGCCGCGCAACCAACCGAAGCGCAACTGCGCCAGATGGTGCTGCTTGATGCTGCCGGCGTTGATCGCACCCTCAACCGTCTTGCCTACGAGATCGTCGAGCGCACGCAAGGTGGTGCCAACCTTGCGCTCATTGGTATCCGCACCGGCGGTGACTTCCTCGCCCATCGCCTCGCGAGGCGCATCGCGGCGATTGATGGCAAGACCCCGCGCCTCGGCATCGTCGACATCACGCTCTACCGCGACGACTTCGCCCACAGCCTGCCTCGCCCAGAGATTGGTCCAACCGAGATCGACTTCTCGCTCACCGGCATGACCGTCGTGCTCGTCGACGACGTGCTCTTCACCGGACGCACGATTCGATCGGCGCTCGACGCGCTGATGGACCATGGCCGCCCGAACGCGATTCGCCTTGCGGTGCTCGTCGAGCGCAAGGGCCACCGCGAGTTGCCGATCGCCGCCGACTACGCCGGACTCACCGTCGAGACCCGCGCCGATGAGAAGGTCAATGTCCACCTCGTCGAAAAGCGCGGTGTCGAGGCTGACGCGGTGGTGCTCGTGCGGGGTGCCCCGGTCGAGGTGCTCACCGCCCCCGCGGCGAGCCTGCCCACGGCGGCAAAGCACAAGTCGAAACCCGGTAAGACGATCGCAGCCGCAAAACCAGCATCTAAAAAGCACGCCGCCGCCAAGAAACCAGACAAGTCCGCGAGCAAGCCGACGGCAGCCGCAAAAAAAGGTAAACGCTGACGATGAGTGCCGCGCACGAAAAACGCTTTGCACATCGCCACCTGCTCAGCATCGCCCCGCTCTCGACGAGCGACATCGAAGAGGTGCTCGCCACCGCCGATGCGATGCGCAAGACTTTTTCCACCGCCATCAAAAAAGCCCCGACGCTACGCGGAAGGTCGGTCTTTACCCTCTTCTTTGAGCCCAGCACCCGCACCCGCACGTCGTTTGAAATCGCGGCAAAGCGCCTCAGCGCCGACGTCACAAGTTTTTCGGGCGGCACCTCGTCGGTCGTCAAAGGCGAATCGCTGATCGACACCGTCCTCACGCTCGATGCGATGGAGCCCGACCTGTGCATCGTGCGCCACAAGAGCGCCGGTGCCGCCGAACTGCTCACGCGCCACATGCGCGCGCCGATCATCAACGCCGGTGACGGGGCGCATGAGCACCCCTCGCAAGCGCTGCTCGACGCCCGCACGATGCTCGATTTCAAAGGACGCCTCGATGGACTCACCGTCGCCATCGTCGGCGATATTCTCCACTCGCGCGTGGCCCGCTCGAACCTCTTGCTGCTCAACAAAATGGGGGCTCACGTGCGGCTCGCCGGCCCCACGACCCTCGTGCCGCGCGAGTTTGCGAGCCTCGGCGCGACGCTGTTTGACCGCGTCGATGACGCGCTCGACGGCGCCGATGTGGTGATGGCGTTGCGCATTCAACTCGAACGGCAAGACCAGGCGTTTTTTCCAGACACGCGCGAGTACGCGATGCAGTTCGGTATCAACGCGCGTCGCATGCGCAAGGCCAAAAAAGACGCGATCGTGATGCACCCCGGCCCGATGAATCGCGGACTCGAAATCGCCCCCGATGTCGCAGACGGCGCGCAGAGCGTCGTGTTGCGACAGGTTGAAAACGGTATCCACGTGCGCACCGCACTCATCTACCTGCTCATGGGGGCAAGCTCGCTCGACGCGTAGCGCCCCACGCAACCCGGCAACACGGCAACACGGCATCGCCACCCACGCAAACCAGTCAGCAACGACAGCAGAACGGACACCACGAGAACCCCACGCCATGCACGTCATTCGGACGCGTCATCGACCCCGCCAACGGCATCGACAAAAAAATGCACCTCGTCATTGAGCGTGGTCGCGTCGAACGCCTCATACCCGCCGAAGAGACGCCGCCGCGCGATGCAGAGGGTTTCGACGCCGAGGGGCTCGTCGTCGCGCCCGGCCTCGTCGACCTTCACGTTCATTTGCGCGAGCCGGGGCAGGAGTACAAAGAAGACATTGAGACCGGCACGCTCGCCGCCGCCGCGGGCGGGGTCACCTCGGTTGTCGCGATGGCGAACAC
>CAZXXB010000028.1:8553-8790 GCA_964644185.1 uncultured Myxococcota bacterium | reverse complement strand
CACGCCGAAGTGACCCGCCACATGCGCGAGCGCGCGCGCAAGTCGGGCAACGCCAACGTCTACCCGACCTCGGCCATCACCAAGGGGCTCAAAGGCAAAGAGCTTGCTGCCATCGCCGAACAGGTCGAAGCCGGTTGCGTCGCAATCACCGACGATGGCTACACCGTCGCCGACGCGGCGCTGCTTCGCCGCGCGATGGAATACGCACGGGGTCTCGATCTCTGCGTCATGGAACAC
>CAZXXB010000028.1:5298-8500 GCA_964644185.1 uncultured Myxococcota bacterium | reverse complement strand
CTCGATGCTGCGCGGCATCGCCGGAAAGCCCCACGCGAGCGAAGACATCATCGTCGCCCGCGACATCGAGCTCGCCAAACTCACTGGCTGCCATCTGCACGTGCAGCACGTCTCGTCGGCACGCTCGATCGAGCTTATCCGCGACGCGAAGGCGCGCGGAATTCGCGTCACCGCCGAGGTCACCCCGCACCATCTCTGGCTCACCGACGAAGACGTGGGTTACGATACCAACTTCAAGATGAACCCGCCGCTACGCACGGCGATAGACCGCGAAGCGTTGCGTGCGGCGCTGGCCGAAGGGGTCTTCGACTGCATCGCCACCGACCACGCACCCCACGCGATTCACGAAAAGCAGTGCGAGTTTGATCTCGCGATGCCCGGCATTGTCGGGCTCGAAACCCTGTTGCCGCTCGGTATGAAACTCGTGCGCGACAAACACCTTTCGCTGAAGAAATTTATCGAGCTTGTCACCATCGGGCCCGCGCGCGCGTTGAAGCTGCCCGCTGGCACCCTCTCGCCCGGTGCAGACGCCGACATCTGCGTCTTCGACCCCAACGAGAAGTGGGTCATCGACCCCGAGAAGCTCAAGTCGAAGTCGCGCAACACCCCCTTCGGCAAGTGGGAGGTTCAGGGACGCGTGCGGCGCACCTACCTGCGCGGCAGGGTTGTTTTCGAGAAGCCCGACTGACAAAACGAACCTGCGGCCCAACGAATCTTTTCAAAGACACCGCAACCGCTGAGCGAGGTCCGCGTGTATTATCCGGCATTCGAACGCGTGCTCGCCCTGTCGAGCACACCCGCCTACGAGAGCGAGCTACTCGACGCACGCAACGAGTTCTTCGCACTCATCGGCAAGTTTCACGAAGACGAGCCGCTCTACGAGGCGGTGACCCTGATGTTTCACGAGTGGTACCTCTTTGACCGCGCAGCCACCTCACTCGGACACCCGCCTGTCTACGAAGTGCTCTCGGGTGCCACGATGCCGCCCGAACAGGCGACCGAAGTCGCGCAATGGAACCAGACCCACGCCAGCATCTTTGAAGTGCGCGTCATCGGCGTCGGCCTGCGCTCGCGCGGTGGACTCAAACTGCGCGATTGCTTCACCCGCAAAGACTACGACGTCTATGAGCGCCGCGAGATAGCCGGTCTCGAAACCGGCGACATCGTGCAGACCCGTATCTTCCCTTACGGCAGCGTGCTGGTCTGCTCGAATGCCCTCGTCGTTCACCCGCGCGCGATTCGCCGTAACCTGCTCAAAGTGCTCGCCAAGGCGGCGGCGCAGGGTGACGATGCGATGCGCCGCGCGATGCGTATGCTGCTCTACTGCCGCATCACGTTAGACCGCATGCACGACAAGGTTGACGCTGCCGCCGTCTACGCGCACGTGCTCGACGGAACGTTTGCGCCGCGCGGTGCCGCTGCCTGAGTCTCCCCAAAATGCTGGCTTCGCTCTTTGCGCGTCGCTATACTGCGGCAACGTCATTCACCTTTTGGGACACACGATGGCATCACGCACCGCAAAACCCACCCCCGCGCGCGGCCCGGGGCGCCCAGCAAAAGTCTACTCGCAGGCCACGCGGCTCTTTCGCCTTTACCGATTTCTCTCGGCGCATGGGCGCATCACCAAAGAAGACCTGGCGCAGGAGTTTGAGGTCTCGACCAAAACCATCGAGCGCGACATCGCCGCCCTTCAGGAAGACGGCGTCTACGTCGATATCGAGCACGACGAGCTCAACCCCAACGTCAACCTCTACCTGCTCACAGCCGGTGACCGCGAAAACACGATTCGCCTCAACGACTCCGAGATGACCGCGCTCTTGCTGGCGCTCGGCCTCTTCGACGATTTCACTGGCACCGAGCTTGCCACCTCGCTGCACTCACTCGAAGAAAAACTCCGCGCCGGAATCTCTCGCGAGCGCCTCGCCGAGCGAAAGCTGCTCGAATCACAGTTCTACGTCGTGCCCGAGGGGCGCAAGGCGTTTGATGAAAGCGCGGATGACGCGCTGAACGAGGTGCTGACGGCGCTTTTGGGTAAACGTCCGCTCACATTTCACTACACGTCGAGCGCAGGCACCCGTTCGCGACGTCGCCGTGTTGACCCGCTTACCCTGGCCTTGTGGCGGCATGGGCTCTACCTCGTCGGCAAAGAACACCCCGATGGTGCGCTGCGCATCTACGCGGTCGAGCGCATCAAAGATGCAGAGCGCGTTCGCGATGCCCGTGTCGTGAAGCCAGAGGGTTATGATCCGCGTGAATTCTTTGCCAACTCGTTTGGCATCTGGGGAACCGATGAAGCCCCGACGCTCGTGCGCATTCGTTTTGCCGCGGGGGCGGCCCAATACGTCAAAGCGCGCACGTGGCATGAGAGCCAGACCATCGAGAGCGAAAAAGACGGCGCAATCATTCTCTCAATGCAGGTGCAGGTGACCCCGAGCCTGCGCTCATGGGTGCTCGAATGGGGACGCGCGGCGCGCGTGCTTGAGCCGGCCTCACTTCGCGACGAGGTCGTGACCGAGCTTCGCGAGGCGCTCGCCGCCTACACGTGACGCACGCGCCCGGCGCGGGTATGTTCTGCGCGCGATGTTCACACTTACCGTTGCCGCCGCGCTCATCGTCTGGCTCGTGCTCGGCTTGCCGTGGGGTGGACGCGCGCGTTATCTGCGCATCGTTGGCCTGCCACCTGCGTCGGGCCCATTTCGCGCGCGCCTCGGCCCCACCGTCAGCGACCTTGCCGCGGGTGTCGTCGGCACCGCGTCAAACCCCACGCGGCCCATTTCGCGCAACGAAGCCGAGCCGCCCACACCCGCTCATCTCACCCTCGACCGCGCGGCACTCATCCACTGCCCAGACCGGTACCTCAACCTCGAAAGCGTCGTGCTCGAAGGCACCGGAAAAGCTGGCCCCGGCTACCTCTTGATTCCGCCGATTGTTCCGTTTCGCTTTCGCACCGTGATCGATCTCGCCACCGCCCGCGGTTTGTGGGAATTCAGCGTCACGCTCTGGGGTCGCCGCGTCGTCACGATCCGCGAAGGGTTCGACGGCCACGTCTCGTGGCGTCAGCTCGGTCACCTGCCGCCCGAAGTGTGGCGCGACGGCGCGGGGCAAACCTTGCTGCGCGAAAGAGCCGTTTGCGAGGCCCTCGCGCTTTTTGCTCCGCTCTGTCGCAACGATTACGTCGCTCGTCCCGGCACTGAGCCGACAC
>CAZXXB010000028.1:0-5288 GCA_964644185.1 uncultured Myxococcota bacterium | reverse complement strand
TCGTCGTCGCCGCACCGGCTGCGGCGCACGCCGAGCTGCTGTTCGATGACGCCACCCATCGTCTGCGAGAGGTCACGGCGACCCGCTTCGACCGTCTACGACTCAGCGAACGTCGCATGGTCGTGCGCCTCTCAGACTATCAGCCGGGATTGCACCTCTCGCCGATGCGCAAGTGGCATGTCAGTTGGGCTGGCAACCGCGCGTACCGCAGCCAGACACTGAACAACATCACCTTCAACGTTGCGCTCTCGCGGGTCGGATTTTCGCCGCCGGGGATGACCCGCGTGAAAGCCGAAGCGACTCAGCAAACTGCCGTCGCGGCGCGGCCCGTGTGACAAGAACCGCCGCTCACGTCACGTGTGCGCCACATCTGGCATCGCTCTCGATAGACCTGCACCACCCACTCACCCGTACCCGTGCCCACCCGTTCAATGGGCCCGTTGTTCAGTGCTCATCGGGTAAAAAGCCTGTTCGGATGACAAGCATCACGGCGCGTATTTAACGCGCAATAACACGATTTGTGATTGAGCGAGGGTGAGGCCGAAAAGCGTCGCGAGAACGGGGTGTTAAACGAAGAGACCGTGTGAGAAATTGATTTTTCGGAAATTCGAGCCCTCATTCGATCTTCAGAAAACATCAATTATTTCAGCGTGTTACAAAACTATGTGGCCACCGATGGTAAGGTATTGTACTTTTTCCCTTGACGGAAAATAAACCGGCGGTACACTACACGCATGGTTGCCATTTTGCTTTAACTACTCTCTGAGGAGAAACGACCATGGCGACGAAGACCACGGCCACCAAGGCCCCTGCGAAGAAAGCCCCTGCCAAGAAGGCCCCTGCCAAGAAGGCTCCGGCCAAGAAGGCTCCGGCGAAGAAGGCTCCGGCGAAGAAGGCTCCGGCGAAGAAGGCTCCGGCCAAGAAGGCCCCGGCGAAGAAGGCCCCGGCGAAGAAGGCCCCGGCGAAGAAGGCCCCGGCCAAGAAGGCCCCGGCGAAGAAGGCCCCGGCGAAGAAGGCCCCGGCAAAGAAGGCCCCGGCGAAGAAGGCTCCGGCCAAGAAGGCCCCGGCGAAGAAAGCGGCCCCCGCCCCGGCTCCGGCCCCGGCGATGCCCGCGATGCCGGCCTAAGCGTCGCCTGACGCTTCGTTTCTCTGTCCGTTTTCGGACACCTCGCGACGCACCCGCCCTGTGGGTGCACGTAGCAGGTGGGTTCTCCGAGTCGAGTCCCCGGCGCGTAGGCAACGCGCGTCGTGGGGCTCGGTGTGCGCCACCCCAGGCCCAGTCAGGTGGCGCGCCGTTTCGGAACCAACCCAAAACCGTTTCGGCGGCCTGCCTGCTGCGCCAACGCGTTTTGCATGTGAGTTGAGACGCCCGCACGAGTTCTTCGTGCGTCGCGCACATGCCCCCCATGATGAGAAACACGCGGCGTTGACCCTGACCCGGTCGGCGCGTTCGCGTTTCTTGCGGCACCTGCGCCCCCTCAATTGCGGGGTCTGATAAACCCTGCTATCTTACCGACTTCGCGAAGGTTTTTTCCTTCGTGTCACGTTCTCGCGACACTCTCGGCGCTGCGCACACACGCGCCATATAACGACCGAGGTTATCAACATGACCGTCATCGCCATCGGGTCAGACCACGCCGCCATCGACCAGCGGATGCAACTCGTCGAAAAACTGAAAGCCTGGGGTCACGAGGTGCTTGATGTCGGCACGCACGAGCGCGCGAGCTGCGATTATCCGGTTTTTGCCAACCTCGTCTGTAATGCAGTGCTCTCGCGTCGTGCCACCTTTGGCATTCTCATGTGTGGTTCAGGCGTTGGCATGTCGATGGCGGCAAACCGTCACAAAGCGATTCGCGCGGCGCTCTGCACGCACGAGTACACGGCACGCATGACCCGCGCCCACAACGACGCGAACGTGCTCTGCCTCGGCGCACGGGTCACCGGCCCCGACCTCATCGAGGCCATCGCCAAAGCCTTTCTCGAAACCCCTTTCGAGGGCGGACGTCATCAGCGCCGCATCGATCTTTTCTCTGAACCACTCTGAGCCGGCACCACGCCGCGCTCACGACGACCGACACGAATCACCCCGAGCGGAGCCACCATGACCACGCTGCGCGAGACCGACCCTCTCATCGCCGAGATCATTCAGAAAGAGACCCTCCGCGAAGAGGCGGGCATTGAGCTTATCGCCTCGGAAAACTTCGTCTCTCGCGCGGTGCTCGAAGCGCAGGGCAGCACCCTCACCAACAAATACGCCGAGGGCTACCCCGGCAAGCGCTACTACGGTGGCTGCCAGTACGTTGACGAAGCCGAGACACTCGCCATCGAGCGGGCGAAGCAGCTCTTTGGCGCGACGGCTGTCAATGTGCAGCCACACTCGGGTTCGCAGGCCAACATGGCCGTCTATATGTCGGTGCTCGAACCCGGCGACACGATTCTCGCGATGGATCTTGCCCACGGTGGGCATCTCACCCACGGCTCGCCCGTCAACTTCTCTGGACGCCTCTACAACGTCGTCTTCTACGGCGTGACCCGCGACACCGGACGCATCGACTACGATGATGTCGCCGAAAAGGCCCGCGCCCACAAACCCAAAGTCATCGTCGCTGGCGCGTCGGCCTATGCCCGCTTTATCGATTTCGCCACGTTTCGCGCCATTGCCGACGAGGTCGGTGCCGTGCTGATGGTTGATATGGCGCACATCGCGGGCCTCGTCGCAGGCGGGGTTCATCCGTCGCCGGTGCCACACGCCCATTACGTGACGACAACGACGCACAAGACGCTTCGTGGACCGCGCGGGGGCATGATTCTCACCGGTCTCGACGAGATCAAGACCGTCAACTCGCGCATTTTTCCGGGCACGCAGGGTGGTCCGCTGATGCACGTCATCGCCGCCAAAGCCGTGGCGTTTGGCGAGGCGTTGCAGCCGGCGTTCAAGGCCTACGCAAAAGCCGTCGTCGACAACGCGCAGACGCTCGCCGAGACCTTGCTCTCGCGCGGCTTCAGCCTTGTCTCGGGCGGTACCGACAACCATCTCATGCTGCTCGACCTCTCACCACGCGGCCTCACGGGCAAAGCCGCCGAACACGCGCTCGAAAGAGCCGGCCTCACCGCCAACAAGAACATGGTTCCGTTCGACCCGCAGAAGCCGATGGTCACAAGTGGCGTGCGCCTCGGTACACCCGCCGCCACAACGCGCGGATTCACGACGAGTGAGTTTCGCGAAGTTGGCCACATCATCGCCGATGTGTTGACCGATATGGAAAACCCGGCGGTGCTCGCCAAAGCGCGCGCACGTACCCTCGACCTCGCACGCGCCTTTCCGCTTTACCGCGACAAACTCGACGAGACCCGCCTCGCGCAATTCAAACGCGGCGACGTCGACGGCCACACCGGCCAGGCCGGCCTCGCCGGATAAAGGGTTCAGGTCACCCATGAAGTGCCCGTTTTGCGGTGCAACTGACCAGATTCAGGTCATCGACTCGCGCGACACCAGCGATGGATCAGCGATTCGTCGTCGTCGCCACTGCGGCGCTTGCGAACGCCGCTTCACGACCTATGAACGGGTCGAAGAGCTGATACCTGCCGTCGTCAAGCGCGATGGACGCCGCGAGCCCTACTCGCGCGAAAAACTGCTCAAAGGGGTCGAAGCCGCGTGCCAGAAGCGAAAGATTCCGCTCGAACAGATCGATAACCTGCTCGATGAAGTTGAGCGCGTGCTAATCGAAACTGGCGAACGCGAGATCGACTCGGTGCGTATCGGTGAAGAGGTGATGGCGCGCCTGAAAAACCTTGATGCCGTCGCCTACCTTCGCTTCGCGAGCGTCTACCGCTCATTCAACGACATTACCGAGTTCGCCCGCGAGGTCGAGGCCATCGCCAAGAAGAGCAACGAGCGTCGCAAACCGACGCGAGATGCACCCGACCCCACGACGCGCTAGACTCACCCCATGCATGTTGCAGCGAAACCCGCGACACCGGCCGCGAACACGGCACCAGACGGCGCGCACGACGCACCTCACGACGCCGCACACGATGCAGCTTTCGATGCCGCAATGATGCGTGAGGCGGTCGCAACCGCGCGTCGCTTTGTCGGCCACACGAGCCCCAACCCGCCCGTTGGTGCCGTTATCGTGCGCGGTGGCGCCATCATCGCCCGTGCCGCCCACGAGCGTGCAGGTGGCCCACACGCCGAAGCCGCCGCGATAGCGCAACTCGACCCGCGGCTCGCAAGTGGCGCCACGCTCTACGTCACCCTCGAACCGTGCACGCATCATGGGCGCACTCCGCCCTGCACCGACGCGATACTGAGAGCAGGCATCGCACGCGTCGTTATCGGCACCCACGACGCCAACCCCCGCGTGCAAGGCGGCGGAATCGAGCGCCTGCGCAATCACGGTGTCGAGGTGGTCGTGGGCGTCGAGCACGCCGCGTGCCTCGACCTCACGCGTCCATTCTTTCACCACGTCGCGCGCCGCATGCCATGGGTTCACATGAAGGTCGCGATGACCCACGATGGCAGCGTCGGGCCTCGCGATGCGGTCACACCCGAAGACCGTGTCATCACCGGCCCCGCGGCGCGGCGCGACGTGCACCGGATGCGGTTTGAACACGATGCCGTGCTGACCGGCACAGGCACTGTGATTGCCGACAACCCGCGGCTTACCGTGCGCGACTATGTGCCCGACGTGACACCACGACCGACGCCGATGTTGCGCGCGGTGCTCGACGCTCGGCTCGACACACCCCCGACCGCGCGCATCGTTGCCCCTGCGACGACCCACGCTGGCACCTCGACCACGATCTTCTACACCTGCGCCCCGCAAGACTCACCGCGTGCCGACGCGCTTCGCGCACGCGGGGCCGAAGTCGTCACCGTCGCTACCGACACAGCGCAGCGCCCCGACCTCGTCACGGTGTTGCGCGATCTCGCCGAGCGCGATTGCGTCAGCGTGATGGTTGAGGCTGGCCCCACGCTCAACACCGCGCTTCTGCGCGCGAAGCTCGTGAATGAGCTGACCCTCTTCATCGCCCCTTACGACGCGCCATACACCGACGCGATTCCATTTTTGCACGACCTCTCGCTCGCCCCCAACCACGAGACCGCCGTCGATCACACCCTGATTGGCCCCGACGCGCGGCTGCGCTTCCTGCTCGACGCTGATGCCGCCGAGCGAGGCACGCGATGAGGCGCGCGGTGCTTACGCGCGCGGCGCTGGTGCTCGTCTCGGTGGCGCTCGCGCCCCGGAAGGCCACGTCGGGCAGCAGCCGCCTCAGCGCGACATGGT
>CAZXXB010000027.1:12711-23811 GCA_964644185.1 uncultured Myxococcota bacterium | reverse complement strand
GCACCGACCAGTGCGCAAACAGCGACAATTTCACGAACTGGACGTGCGGAGGCGACTCGGGCAACGAGTACACTGCGGCACGATATACGTCACAAGATGGCAAAGGCGGGGTAATGTGCTGTAAGAAGTAGCCGCGCATCTGTTTTTGAAGTTTGCGCTGGCACCTTCTGCGAGGACACCCATGCTCTGCCCTGCCTGCGGCACACGCAACGCCCCGGAAGCAACTCATTGCGCCCATTGCGGGGCCGACTTCGTCGCGCTTGCCGTGCGTGAGGCCCGTCTCGCACGCGCTCGCGGCGACCTGCACCACGCACGTCAACAGCTTGAACGGGCGGTCACGCTGGCGCCCGACCATGTTGAGGCGCTGCTCGAAGCGGGGTTGCTCTTCGAGATGCTGGGCGACCTCTCGATGGCAGAGCGTCGACTCTCAGAAGCACTGGCGTTGAATGGCTCGCTCTCGACGGCGCGGGCTGCTCTGGCCCGAATCTATTCCCACTCAGGTGCTTACGACGCGGCGCTTCCGCTGTATCAGGATGCGTTGAACGCTGAGCCGACCAGCGCCGAGCTGGCGTATGGCTACGCGGTGGGGCTGGCGGCGACGGGCCGCGCACACGAGGCGATTGGCTTTTACGAGCGGGCGATTACGTATCGTCCAGAGTTCGCGGCGGCGTATCTTGGGCTTGCGCGGGTGTTGATGACGCTTGGTGATCAGCATGGCGCCGCGGCCTCGCTGCAGAACGCGATCTCGATCGACCCGCATCTCGCCGAAGCGTACGGCGACCTCGGCATCGTGACCGAGGCGCTGGGCGACCGCCACAACGCGATTTCGCACTACGAGCGGGCGGTGGCGCTTGCTCCGCAAGATCATGAGTGGTTGCTGCGGCTCGCGCGTGCGCTGCACACGACCGGCGATCTGGCCCGGGCGGCGCAACTGTTTGAGCGCGCGCTCACGCTCGTGCCCGACGATGTCGAGACGTTGAGCGAGCTTGGCTCGTTGCGACTCGAGACAGGCGATTTTGACGGGGCGGTGGCGGCATTTTCGCGGGCGCTCGACCGCGACGGCGGCAATGCCACGGCGCTGCGTGGCAAGGCACGCGCGTTGATGGCGCGGCAGCGGTCACGTGAGGCGGCAGAACTTTTGCAACGGCTTGTCTCGCTGCACCCCGATAGCGCCAGTGACCGTGTTGCGCTGGGTGATGCGTTGCGGGCGCATGATGCGCCTGCCGAGGCGGCGCACCATTATCGGCTCGCGACCGAGCTTGCGCCTGGGATGTCGGCGGCGTGGTACGGCTTGGGGCTCTCGTGCATCGCGACCCACGAGATTGATCGCGCGATTGCATCGCTGCAGCGGCTTCTGGCGCTCGACCCGCACCACATGCCGGGGCATGAGGCGTTGCAGAGCGCGTATCAACTGAAGGCCGAACATCACAAGTCGCAGATTTCTAACATCTCTGCGCTGGGTGTGACTTCGACGGCGGATGCCTCGCCAGGTCTTTCGGTGAGTGGGGCGCATGGCGGCTCGTCGCTGCCGGGTGGTGGGCGGTCGCTACCCCTGCCCCCGCGAACCCATACCGGAATGAGCGTGCCAGCGGCGACGGCAAGCCGCCCGATGTTGCCGCCGCGATCGACGACGGGGTTGTCGCGTCCGATGAGTAGTGTGGGCTCGGCGGTTGCCGCGAGCGCGCCGGGCATGGCACCGCGTTCGTTTGAAGGGGTGCCGGCGCACCTGCTCGCAGGGGTGGGGGCTGCTGCGCTTCCGGTGGGTACAGCGACGAGTTTGCCGACTGGTCTGCCGATGGGGTCGAGTACGCCGACGACGGGGTCGTTGCCTCCACCGCGGCGGGTCACCTCGTCGTCGCACTCGGTGGCGGGCGTGGTGCATGGCGGCGTACATGGCGCGTCGCAAGAGGCTGCTCACGACGCGATGCACGACGAGCGTGAGCACTCGGGTTCGTACGTACCGCCGGCAGACGCTCCGGTGGGTGAGCCGGGCGGTGGACACCCGGGCGCCGCGCACCACGACGCCGCGCACGACGGTGGGTTGCATGGTGCGGGCGGCGAGCACCATGATGAGCCGATTCGCATCGACTCGGGCACAGGGCCGCTGCTGCTGGCGCTGGTCGCGATTTTCATCGTGGTGCTGGGGCTCTGGGTCGCAAACTATCTGAGCGGAGCGAAGACCGACGAGATTGCGGCGCAGAAGGCGGCAAACTCGCTCGTGGTGCAGCCCGCTGCCCCGCTGCCAGAAGCTGCCGCAACCGCGACGGCGCTGAATGCGGCGGCATCGGCAACGGCTTCGATGCAGGCCGATTCTGCGGGCGAAGGTGCCGCAACAGAGAGCGCTGCGCCTGCCGCGACGAAGCCGCGTGGCTCGTCGGCGGGGGTGAAGGGCGCCTCGTCACTCGCATCGTCGTCGTCATCACCAGCTTCATCGTCGTCATCGCGGTCGCGCGATGGTTCGTCGAGCAGCATTTATCGCGAGACAGCAGATGCGTCGTCGGTGCCGACCGTTTCGACGAAGCCTTCCGCGGCAGAAAAGCCGGGCAAGTTCAAAGACAAAGAGTACGCGGCGCTGCTTGATGCGGCGTATGGGCGACTCGAGTTGAAGAAGTATGAGGATGCCGAGCGAGAGTTTCGCAAGGCGATGGATGGGTCGCGCGACCGTGCGGCGGCGTACATTGGTCTTGCGGAAACGCTGAAGGCGCGTGGCAAGCGCGGCGAAGCGAAGAAGATGTACGAGCTTTACATTGGGCGGTTTCCAGACGGGCCGGAAAAAAGCATCGCGCTGCAGAATATTCGCGAGCTGAAGTAATCGAACGTAGGTGGGGGCTGCCGGGGCTCTCGATAGCGACGCGGTCATTGGCGTCGCTTGAAACTGCGGCGCCACGCGTGTTAACTCACGCGCCCACGCGTTCGAGCAGGCAAGATTAAAAAGCGTGAGCGAACGAATCAGCGTGAGCAAACGAACCGAGAACGAACGAAACAAGAACGGACGAACCGTGGGCGAGAGAACCGTGAACGAGACCAACACCGTGCGTAATCGCTTGACCTCATTTGACACGTTTGCGGCGGTGGCGCTTGCGCTTTTGCCGTCGCTCGCTCAGGCGCAAGAGCCAGCAGCCGATGCGGCTGCGGCACCCGCCGCCGAAGAGGCGCCCGCCGTCGATGAGTTTGACTACGCCGCCGACGATTTCAAGCAGGCGCAGCGGGTCGAGATCGCGACGCGTAAACGTCCGGTGCTTGAAGACCTGTTTGAGATCAACGCGTTCGGCAACGACCGCAAGCGCGCGAACGAGGCGATCACAAAGGTGCTCGACGAGGCTTCGCGCATCGAGCGGCTGATGTCGGCGCAGATTCCGAACACCGAGATCGACCAGATCAACAAGAAGGCGGGCATCGAGCCGGTCAAAGTGTCTGAAGAGACGCTGGCGATGATCAAGCGCGGTATCGAGTTGTCGAAGATGAGCGATGGCGCGTTCGACATCACGTGGGCCGCGTTGCGCAACGTGTGGCATTTCGACCTCGAAGAGCGCGCAGCGATTCCGCCCAAAGAAGAGATTGAGGCGGTCAAAAAGCTCATCAACTGGAAGAACGTGCGCGTCGATGACAAGCGGCAGATCGTCTACCTGACCCAGAAGGGGATGCGGATGGACATCGGCGGCATTGCGAAGGGTTACGCGATCGACCGTGCACGTGAGATTCTGGTGGGCGAGGGCATCACCGACTTTCGCATCAAGATTGGCAATTCGGTCTTCGTGCACGGGTACCAGCGCGAGCCGAGCGCCGAGTACGACGATCGCAAGCTCGACAAGCCGTGGACAGTGGCTGTGCCCGACCCGCGCAGCGACGCGAAAGACGCGTTGCCGCAGATTCCGTTGCGCAATCAGGCGATGTTCACGTCGTGGGACAACGACCACTTCTTCGAGATCAAGGGCAACCGTTACCACCACGTGATTGACCCGCGCACGGGGTATCCGGCGACGGGGTGCCGCAGCGTGACGATCATTGCCGACTCTGCCGCCGATGCCGATGCGCTGGCGGTCGCGGTGTTTGTGCTGGGGCCCGAAAAAGGTCTCGCGCTCGTGGGCGGTCTCAAGAACACCGAAGCGATCATCATCGACTCGAAACAGCGCGTGCAGATGAGCCCGAACGTGCGCACGTTGCTCACGCGGATGAAGACCGACAAGAACATCGACCTCAAGACGATCGAGACGGGCGGCAAAGAACCGGCAGCCGACGCGAAGGCGGGCAAGGGCAAGGCAAAGCCGAAGGCGAAAAAATAGTCGCGCGCCTCGTGTGACGGGTGGTGCAGCCGCACGGCGGTGTCGAGACAAGGGGCGTGATGCAGTGACTTCACCGCTTTTTACGGTTACGGCGCTCGGCGACAAGAGCTTTCGGCTGACGACCGACCTTGCGGGTCGGCTGTTGATGGTGGGGTTTGAGGGTACGTCGGTCACACCTGAATTGCGCAAGCTGATTCAGCGCGAAGGCGTCGCGGGTGTGATTCTCTTCAAGCGGAACATCGAGTCGCTTCAGCAGGTGGCCGAGTTGAACCGCGAGCTACGTTCGCTTGCGGGTGAGCGTCCGTTTTTGATCGCGGTTGACCAAGAGGGCGGGCGGGTTTCGCGGCTGCCCGAGCCGTTTATCAAACTTCCGCCGATGCGGCAGTTGGGGCCGCTCGACACGGCGCACACCCGCGCGATTGCCGAGGTGGTGGCGCTTGAGTTGCTAGGGCTCGGCTTCAATCTCAACTTCGCGCCCGTCGCGGATGTCGATTCGAATCCGCAAAATCCGGTGATTGGCGACCGGTCGTTTTCGCCCGACCCAGAGGTCGTCGCGCGGCATGCGATGGCATATGTCGATGGGTTGCAAGGTGCCGGGTGCGCGGCGTGCCTCAAGCACTTTCCGGGGCATGGCGACACGAAGCTCGATAGCCATCTTGCGCTGCCGACAGTCGAGCACAACCCCGAGCGATTGCGCGAGATTGAGCTGTTTCCATTTGTGGCGGCGCTGACGCAGCGTGATTTTGCCCGGAGTCCATCGTTTTTCGAACCGCCCTACCCGCCTGCGACCATCATGACGGCGCATGTGTATTTTCCTGCGCTCGATGATGCGGTGCCGGCGACGCTGTCGCGCAAGATCGTGACGGGGCTTTTGCGCGAGTCGTGCGATTACCGCGGCATCATCGTGTCAGACGATCTTGAGATGAAGGCGCTTTACGACGCGATAGATGGCAAGGCGGTGTGTCGCGATGTCGAAGAGGCGGCGGTGCGCAGCGTGGCGGCGGGGTGTGACATGCTGCTCGTGTGCCGCGAAGAAGAGTGGCAGTGGCGGGCGCTTGAAGCACTGCGCAAAGCGTTGCGCGACGGTGTACTCGACGATGCGCAGGTGCGGGCGTCGAATGAGCGGGTCGAGTTTGTGAGCCAGCGGTTCAATCCGCCGCCCGTGATGCGGTGGGTGCATACGTCGCAGCGTGAGGCGGTGTTGGCGGCGCTCGAAGAGGCGCTGCGGCTGCGTCGTGAAGAGGGGGTCGCGTAGCGGCGAGAAGAGACGAGCGATGAGCCAGCGCAAGCCGATACAGCCCGAAAGCGCCGACCTGTTGATGATTCTGCCACGTGTGCACGAGGGCCCTGCCCGGCTGCACCGCGCGCTCGAACCCCACGAAGTGCGCGAGCATCGCAACGTGCTGTGTCCGCTTTATGGTAAGTGTCTGAACACTGCGATCTGGTGGCCGAGCTTTTCGTGCCACGGGTGTCCGCGCTTTACGAAGGCGGCGGAAGTCGATGACGCGCGCGACCTGTTTGATGCGCTGCTGGCGCGGCGTGGCGATACGTCGCCGGTATGAGCGGTGCAGCTATATCTCTCTCTCGGTCTTCAGCGATTACGGTACCGTGAGCCCACAGCCTGTCATGACCCCGTCGCACGTGCCCCCGTCAATCACGGGGCTCATGCAGGTCGCGGCGCTCGTGTAGACCGCCGGACAGTTGGCGCGCATGCACGCATCGAGGTCACCGTTGGCGCCTGCGACGGCAGCGCCGCAGTTTTGCTGGATGCAGGTCTGGGTCTTGCCGAGGTCGGCGCCGCACGCGGCGGTACCGCAACTTCCCACCGCTTCGATGAGGCACGTGTTGCACGTGATCGATGCGCCGACACACTGCACGAGGCACTCGAACGAGGAGGCCGCTGTCGTCGATGAGCAGTCAGCGAAGCAATCGGCGTTCGCTTTGCAGGCTTCTCCGCTGCCATCGGGTGGGTTGTATGGCGTCGATGTCTGAATGTAGGCGAGGCACATTTCATCGAGCGTGCCTTCGCCCCATCGCACGTCGCGGGGGGTGACCTGCGTGCCATCAATGACCGGTTGATTTGCCGCCGAATTGTCGTAGAGGCAGGTGAGCTTCATTTTATCGCCCGGTTGCAGTGTCAGGTAGTTTTCGGGTGCGAGACGATAGAAGAGCTGCCAGCCGAAATCCCAACGCGGAATATCCATGAGGCAGTCGGTGGTGCCGTCTTCGCGCTCGACTGTCACGCTGATGGCGGTACCAAGCAGGTGCATGTGTCCGGCGACGCCCGCGATCTGAAGTGGGTACGCGGTCGGGTTGGCGAACTCTTTTGTGACCCCGATGTCCGCGTCACCTGCGGGGAGAACAAAGCTGGTCTGTGGAAGCCCAACGGTGGTGACGAGACGCTCGGGAGCTTCTTCGGTGACGAGCAACTTGAGCGAAATCTCGTCGGCCCTGGGTTCGAGGACGAGGGTGTTGAAGTGAACCTGCGCGACGACGACGGAGCCCTTTTTGAGCGGGATCGCCTCGCCGGGATTTTCGAGAACAGGCGCGATACCGGGCACCCAGGCGGCAACCTGTGTGAGTTGGCTGCCCTGTCGCGCAGAGCGTGGCACGGGGCCGCCGAAGCAGGTGTAACCGGGGCCGGCCTCGGCGGCGTCGGCGTCTTGAATGGCCTGCGACCCTGTTCCGTCGATGGTGTAGACGAGAACGTGATGAACGACGCCGGTGCCGCTCGGCACCATGTCGCTGCCAAGAATGTACTGGTCGCCTTTCGAGGTGTCGATGTCGAGCACGAAGCAGTGATAGTCGTCGGTCAGTTCGGCTTTTGCGACGTAATCTCCAGCAAAACGGGTGGTCAGGTTGGGCTCAAAGACGGGGCCTTCGGTCGCCGACGAGGGCGGGGCGTCGCTGGGGTTGCCTTCGGGCTTACCCGCCGCGACCCATGCTGAAAACGTGGCGATTTGCGCTGGTTCGAGCAGACGCTCGTAGCGATAGGTGCGGCACTCGGGGTCTGGTGGCCACGGTGGCATGCGCCGCGACTGCATCGCGCTGAGCGAAAGCTCGGCGGTTGCGCTGGCGTCGGCGAACGAGTCGAGGGCGAACGGGCCGATACCGCCCGCTGTGTGGCACGCAGTGCAATTGGCCTTCAGCATCGGGGCGATGTCGCGCCAGTAGGTGACATCGGCAGGGTCGACTCCAGTCGATGCGTCATCATCGTTGTCGTCGTCATCGTCGCCGCCGGTTGCGTCGTCGTCGTCGTTGCCTGCGCCCGTTTCAGCCGTGGACGTGTCGTTGGCACCGTCGCTGCTTGTGTCGTTGCCAGTACCGGTGCCGAGGCCGTCGCCAGAGTCGGTTGCGTCACTACCCGTGTCGATGACGCCCGCATCGGTTGTGGCGGTATCGCTCGCGCCGTCACTTTCATCGTCATCATCAGCGCCATTCTCTTCGTCTCCGCACGAGGTGGCGGCAAGAGGTGCGAAAAGGGCAATGAGCGAAGCCGCGAAGAGCAGACGCGGGGTACGCGAGCGAACGGACAGACGCAGTGCGGAATGATTCATTCGACGACCTCGATGGGCTCAAGACGCCAACTGTTGGCACCGTGATTTTCGACCGACAGATGGATGCTTGTACCGATTGGCGCCGGTTGCAAGAGCGAAAACGTCTCGTCCCAGAATTTCGCGGGTGCGGGGATGGGTGACTCGACCGTCCAGACTGCGACCCCGTCAATCCAGAGGCGCACCTTCGCCGTCGCGGGAGCCGCGGCTTGCAAACCGAGATGGCGTAGCCGCACACGCAATGTGTCGCCGCGGTTGACATTGGCGAGCAGTGGTTGCGTGAACGAGCCGAGCCGGCAGACGCCGGTGTTGATTTCAAACCACGTCTCTTCGGTGCGGAACGCCCCGGCGCAATCACGCGTCAGCCCCCCGACGAGCACTGGGTCGTCGTCTGGCGGGGCTGGAACCCACTCTGCCGAGTCGGTGACGGCGTATGGTTTGTCGGGTGTGTCGAGCCGTGCGGTGCTGTCGTCTGAGCTTTCGCCGTCGGCTGAGGTGTCGGCATCGGTTGCGGTAGCGGTGGTGTCGTCAGAGGTGTCGGCGTTGTCGCAGCCAACGAGCATCATTGAGAAGGCGACCGCGAGCGGAAAACGAAGCACGCGCCGCGATGTCGCAGCGGCGACGATGAAAGTGAAGCGATCAGACAAGCGATTTTCTTGAACCATTGTGAACTCGTGGTATCCCAAAAAGCACGGGTTACAGGGCTACGGCAAGCAAAATCAGTGAATCGAGCACATGCGTGATGGCGGTCACGGCGTTAGCCGGGGCGTCACGGTAAGAATCGTCGTATGCGGTTCTCACCGCTTCACGAGCCTGAAAGTTTGCCGATAACGTCCGCTGATTCAGAACGTATCTGTCGAGCGAAAACGAATATGAAAACCGCCGCGCCACGACTGAAGCATATCGCACGCCATGAGCGTGCCGTGCGGCGAGCACCAGTTGCGTATTCAAAAGTCCACTGTGCCTTCGTCCTCGTTTTGGGGTCGGGCATGGCCGGTGGCACAGATATCGGAGTGGCTACATGTTCGGATATTCAACCGTTCGAAAGGCAGCAGCGGCACCCGCTACCCCGCCAGGTTACCAACGCACGCGCTTTCGCCTGATTGCGGTCGTCGCCGCTGCGCTCGCAAGCATGGGCGTCGCGGGTGTTGCGTCGGCGCAGTCCAACCAATGGTTGGGTGGTGGCGCAGGTGGCAACCCGCAAGATTGGTCGTCTAACCTCGCCGCCAACTGGTCGCTCGGCATCGCCCCGATCTCGACACACGACGTCGACGTCAACCGCACCGGCTCGCGGGACGGCGCAATCGATAACTCGATCACACTCTGGCAGGTCGCGTCGTTGCGCATTCGCAACAATAACGTCCTCTACCACCGCAACAGCAACGCCGACATCGACCTCGAAGTGCTCGGCGACATGACGGTCGACTCGGGCGGCGAGTTCGTGTTTCGCAACAACCGCGCGCTGACCGACGTGTTCATCAATGGCAGCCTGCTCGGCGCGGGTACGATGACGCAGGTCGCGAGCGGCGGCTACCTCTACCTTCAGGGTACCAATGAAACGTTTAGCCCGCTTGCCGCGTCGAGCAACTGGGAAAACCTCTCCATCACAGGCAGCTACACGATGACCGGCGATCTCGACGTGTCGGGTGCCAACGACTTTCAGGTCTCGGGTAGCCTCGACATCGGGGCGAACCAGCTTACGATTGCCGCGTGGCCCGCTGGTGGTGGCACGCTTGACCTCGACGCGGGCACGGTCGTCATGACCGGCGGAACGATTCCGGCTGGGGTCACGTTCAACAACCTCGTCATCGATACTGGCGCGGTTACGCTTGCAGGTGATCTCACCGTGCTTGGCGACCTGACGTTCACCAACAGCGGCGACCTCGATATGAACGGCTTCGACGCCGACATCGAAGGCGATCTGACGATGTCAAACAACTGCCTCATCAGCGGCACCTGGGATGCCATCAACATCGGCGGCAGCCTCGACTTCACCGGCAACGCGACCAAGATTTCGGGTTCAGGTGGTTTGCGTGTTTTGACGTTCGACAACTCGACCAACAGCCCCAACACCATCACCGCCGAGAACGCGAACCAGCTCAGCAATCTCACGATTGTCAATGCCGCCAGCAACGTGCTCAACAACACCTCGACCCTCGCCATTGGCGTCGCATTTACAAACAACGGAACCTTGCAAAACAGCACGGGTACGACGTTCACGTTCTCTGACGATGTGACCGTTGGTGCAACCGGTACGCTCGATGCGGGTACGAGTGAGATTCGCTTCGCTCAAGACGTGACCGTCGCGAGTGGTGGCACCGTCACGACAACGGGTAACCTCACGTTTGCGACATCGGCGTTCACGAGCAACGTCTCGGTTGCCGCGGGGGCAACGTGGAGCGCCGGTCTGACCCGGGTGTTGAATGCAGGTAAAACAGTAACGCTCGCCGGTGACTTCTACGTCGATGCAGGGGCACTGAGCCTCGCGAACAACTCAACGACGGTCAATGTCGGCGCATTCACACTCGACGTGCCGGGCGGAATTCTCATCAGCGGCGGCAATACGCGCTCGCTCAACCTCACCAGCGCATCAAGCGTCGTCAACTGCGGCAGTCTCACCACGACCACCAACAACAGCGTCACGTTCTCTTCGTCGGGCACGATCAACATCACCGGCGGCAACTACACGCAGGCTGCGTCGCTTACGGCGGGCACGGGCACCTTCAACCTTACCAACGTGCCCAACTGGTCAACCGGCAACCGCACCTACTACAACGTCAATGTGCTCTCGGGCACGGTTACCGCGAGCGGAACCCACGACTTCAACGGAAGCCTCTCGATCTCGAACGGAGCAACGCTCAATACCGCTGGCGTCGCGATGACGATTGCGGGCAACGCTCATGTCGACGGCACGTTGACGGGCCCCACCACCATCACCCTCGACGGCACGGGCGGGCAGACGATTCGCGGCACGTTCCCGATTCTCACCGTGAGCAACACGGGGGCACCGCAGAAAGTAACGACGTCGGGCGACACGACCATCTCGGGGGTACTGAGTGTCACCACCGGCACGTTGCGCGTCACCTCGGGCTACGTGCTCACCGCATCGAGCACGCTGTCGGTCTCGAGCGGTGCCACCACCGAGGTCGCGGGCTCGGGTGACATGCGTGTCGCAGGCACCGTCTCGCACAGCGGTACGCACACGATGGAAGCTGGCTCGGTGCTGCGCCCCAGCGCGACGACGCACGGATTTTCGAGCTTCA
>CAZXXB010000027.1:8010-12680 GCA_964644185.1 uncultured Myxococcota bacterium | reverse complement strand
CAACGGAGCCATTGGCAACTACCGCATGAACTTTGCGAGCGGTGGCACCGTCAACGTCACCACCACCGACTTCCAATACCTCGATACCAACGGCAGCGCAGGCATCACGCTCGCCGGTGCCCCGGCGGCCGCTGCCCCAAGCTCATCGTTCAACTTCGTCACGTTCCGCTACGCGAGCGGAACAAGCTTCTACATGCGCGTCAACAGCACCAACTACGCGAACCGCGTCTTCACCGGCCTTGCCTTCCGCGACGACGGCATCACGCCAAGCACCGTGCAAAACTCGATTGCTACGCAGGTCGTGATGGATAGCTACTCGACGAGCGGGGCGTACGTGTTTGGTCCGAGCACGAGCAGTGGCCTCGTCACGTGGAACGTCACCGCAGCAGAGATGGTCTATGCCGCCGCGAAGGGTCTGCGCCGCAACAACACCGTACGTGTCGAATGGCTAACCGCAAGCGAGGCCGACAACCTCGGGTTCCGCGTGGCGCGCAGCACGTCACCCGACGGGCCCTGGACGCTCGCGAGCGACTTCATCGCGGGTGCGGGCACAAGCAACACCGCCAACGCCTACCAGGTCATTGACTATCTCGGTGCCGAAGCCGCGATTGCAGGCGACCTCTGGTATCGCATCGAAGACATCGACTTCAACGGCATCAGCACCTACCACGCCCCCGTTCGCGTGATGTGGATCGATGCACTCGACCGCGAGACGCCGCGCAACGACGATGTGGTGACGGCATCTTCGTCGCGCGACCCGTCGCAGCTTGCTGGCAACAGCCGCCCCACGACACCGGCGCGCATCGCTGACAACTGCCTCGATGCCATGCCGACAACTGAGTCATGGGTCGCCGTGCAGCTTGCCGACGCACTCAACCATGAGGTCGAACTCGCCGACCTCGCCCGCCTCGATGCAGCGTTCGACGGCGTCGAGCCATCAGCGATTCGCGTCCGCTATGAAGGCGAAGAAGTCGCGACCGAAATGCACGCCGACGCATCGACGATTCGCTTCGTCGCGGATGGTGATGACGACGTGGCGTATATCGTGGTCGATCGTTCGGCTCCGCGTGCGTCCATCTCCACCGATGCGGTTTTCACCAGCAAGGGCGTGCGTCGCGTCATTCCCGAAAACACGATGCATGGTGCGTTCAGCGGCGCAAAGCCGGGTCTCACCCCCGCGGCCCTCTCGGGCGCGCGCCGCGTGATGCTCGACGTTGCACCGGCTACAAGCGACCGCACGGTGCGCATCGTGCGTGACGGAAAGACGCTTGACTCGGTGAAGGTCGCAGCCGGCGCAACGAGCGTTGGAATCGCGGTTGCGAACCTTGCCGACAAGAGCAACCCGACCACCGTCTCGCTTGAGCTTGATGGCGCCAGCGCCCACGAAGGCTGGCTCAATCACGTGGTCGTCGAGAGCGATGATGACAACGCGGCCAGCAACTACGCAACCGTCGAGCAGATGAGCACCGTCGCTGCCTGCAACCAGTAAGCCGCGACAAGGCTTACATCACCACGGTCTTTCGCAGTGGCCGACTGGTGTCTGACTGATCGTACTGCGTGTCTCTTGCAACCTTACCACTCCGAAACGGGTGCGACCCTTTCCTCGGTCGCGCCCGTTGCTTTTTTATGCGCGCACGACCGCGACACGTCGCTACAAAATCACTTGTCGAGCTGCGAGCGACTAACACATCAAGCGTGAACCCGGTTGAGACAAATTTCATGTCGGTTTTCTTGCGCGCCGCATCAAGAACGATATGAGTTTCTCGACACGGGTAGTCGGTCTCCGCGTCGGAGTGGCAAGACCTTATTCGACCGACAAAAGCAAAACTCAGTTCGCCATATCATTGTCCGCTTTGGCGGGTGCGCGCTGGTGCATCCGCCGGTATCCAAGAGGTCAGTCATGCTCTTCTCGCGTCGGGCGCATCGCGCCATCTGCACTACTACGGCAATCGCCTCCATGCTCACCGCGGTTGTCGCCCCCACCCCAGCCTTTGCAGTGTTGAATCGGTGGACAGGCGTCACCGGCAATAACGGCAATTTCGTCGCGTGGAGCACAACCCCCGCCTCAAACTGGACAACAGGCGCAGTGCCCGCGCCAACCGACGACCTCTTCATTCAGCGCGATGCCAACGAAGGGTTTCCGCAGGTTGACGGTGCCAGCGACTGGACAGTCAACTCACTCGAAATCACATCGGGCAACATTCTTCGTCATCGCACGTCCGGCGGCACGAACGACCTCTACGTCACCGGCGACGTGATCATTCAAAACGGTGGTGAGTTCGAGTTCAACGGCTCAAACACCTCGTCAGACCTCATCGTCGGCGGCGAGTTTCTCAACAACGGTGTGCTCGACCAGCAGAACAGCGGCGGCTACGTGCGCCTCACCGGTAGCGGTGAATTCCGCGCTGGTGCAACGGGTCAGGACTGGCGAAAAATCGACATCAGCGGCAACTACACCCTCACCACGAACTGGACCCTCACGAGCGGCACGCAAACCGACTTCGTGCTCAGCGGTTCGCTCGACCTCGGTGCCAACAGCGTGACCCTCACGACCAACTGGACGGGTGGCGGCACGCTCGACGCAGATCAGGCGACGGTAACGTGGAACTCGACCGACCCCATCCCCGCGGGCGTCGTCTTCAACAACCTCATCATCAACGCGCAGACCTCGATTCAAGGCGACCTGCACGTGCTCGGCAACCTCACGTTTACCTCCGCCGGTCTCATTGCGACAGGCAACAACAACATCGACGTCGATGGTACATTGACGACCGACCGCAACCCCAGCATCAGCGGCAACTGGAGCACCATCACCGTGGGCGGTAGCCTGCTGCTCGCCAACGTCGCCTCTAACAACCCGCGCATCACCGGCACCAACGGCGCGCGTCAGATCATTCTCGACACGCCAAGCAACGACGTCATCAACGGCGGTCTCACAAACGTCTACGACGTGGTTTCGATTACCAACGCTGCGGGCAACACCCTCACGCGGCAAAGTGGCTTCAGTATCGACTGCGACTTCATCAACGAAGGTACACTCTCTGCCACCGGCGTCGGGCTCGCCGAATGGAACTTTGACGGCGACTTCACCAACACCGCCACCGGCAACTTCAATTGCTCGAACGTCGCCGTGCGCATCGCCGGCGTGATGACGATTGCCGACGGCTCAACGACAACGTGCTCGACCATCATCTACCTTGATGGCAACCCTGGCACGCTCGAGATACCCACCGGCGCGACCTACAACGTCAGCGACACACGGCTAGAAGCAGGCAACCGCACCGTCACGCTCACTGGCGACGTGATCATCGACTCGGGCGCAATCACCATCAGCGGCAGCGGCAGCGAATTCGACCTTGGCCCATACACGATCACCGCGACGACGTGCGCGACAACCGGTAGCGCGCAACGCTCGTACGTCTTCAGCCACCCAGACAGCACGATGAACTGCACCAACCTCAACATGACCGCGTCAACAAGCCTCGACTTCAACGACGCCGGCGGCGAGGTCAACGTCACGGGCGGAACAGTGACGCTGGGCGGTTCACTCGCCGAGACGCAGGGCACGATCAATTTTACCGACGTCACCATCACGACCGACAACGACACCGGTCTACCCAACGTCAACATCTTCGGCACGGTCACGCTTAGTTCAGGTCCGATGAACGTCGATGGCGACCTTACTGTCTCGCCGGGCGCTACGTTCGCAATTGGTACCCGCAGCCTCAACCTCAGCGGCGACGTGTCGCAACTCGGCACGCTCACGAGCTCAGGCGCGTCAGTCGTCACGCTCGATGGGCTCGGCACCCAGAACATCGAAGGCACGTTCCGCGACCTCACCGTCAACAAGACCAACGACAGCGACGTGTTCACCACCGGCAACGTCAACGTGCGCAACCTCTACATCCAGAACGGCGACCTCACCGTCTCGTCGGGCGACACGATGACGATGTCGGGCACCACGACCAGTCGCACGGTTGATGAGAGCATCACGCTCGATGGGGCAACGCTCATCAGCAACGGACAACTCGACGCCAACGGCCCCTTCACGATGAGCAACGGTAGCACCCTCGAACTCGGCACCGGCATCACGCACCAGTTCGACAGCACTTTTATCGCAACCGGGTCGGGCGCGACGCGCAACGACATCACCCGTGTCGGCGGTGACTCGGGTTCTGGATCGATCTCGCTCTCGATTCAGGGCGCCCACAACATCAACTTCACCGACTTCTACTACGTCGGCGGCAACCCCGGCGTTGACCTCTCGGGCTCGTCGCTGCTTGCAGCCCCCAGCGGCGGCTTCAACAACGTGACGTTCTTCGACGGCGTGGGCGATGTCACCTACCTGCGCATCGACGGCGCCAACTACAACAGCCGCACCTTCACCGGGTTGGCGTTCGAAGACACGGGTGGCAACATTACAACAGTCACGCGCCCCAACGCGACGGGCGTGACGCTCTCGGAATACACCAGCACCAACGGCTTCATCTCTGGCGCTGGCAGCAGCAGCGGCAGCATCACGTGGGGCACCGTCACCGCCGCCGAACTCGTCTTCTTCGCTGCGCGCGGTATGCATGCAACCGGCACCGTGCGTGTGCAATGGCTCACCGCAAGCGAGCACGAGAACCTCGGCTTCGTCGTGCAGCGTGCACCGACCCCTGCGGGCCCCT
>CAZXXB010000027.1:0-7964 GCA_964644185.1 uncultured Myxococcota bacterium | reverse complement strand
CGTTGGCAGCGCCTACGAATTCATCGACCGCGTGGGTGCAAACGAGATGGCAACCACCGGCGACGTCTACTACCGCCTCGAAGACATTGACTTCGCCGGACTCGCAACAACCCACGTACCCACGCGTCTTGTCTGGGTCGATACGATTCGCCATGACGCGGCGACCGACCGCGATGTCGAGCGCGCAGAAGCATCACGTCGTGCATCGTCGTCAGCCGCAGAGGTGTCGCTGGCGCGTGGCAATGGTTCCGCGACTCGCCGCAACGTCGGCAACCTCTCGGCGGGCAAAACAGGTGTGGGACACCCTGCCCTTGCGCCGGTGAGCGCAACGGGCACAGCACGTCGCCTCTTCGACCTCGTCGCCGATGCCAACGCCGATGCAAATGTTGTCGGGTCACGCGAGCAGACAATCTCGTTCGTGCTTGAATCGGCACCACGCGCCGACGAACTCGCGACCCTCGTGCTCACGGTCGATGCCGGGGCGGCCACATTCGACGCGCACGAAGCCGTCATCGAGGTCAACACGACGCGCATCGACGCGGCAAGCGTCACGACCCGCGACGACGGCAAGCTCGCGGTTGTTGTCGATGCCGCGTCGCTCAAAGACGGAATCAACACCGTGACGTTCGCCCCTGCGCCCGAAGACGACGCCGAGATGACCGACGTCGAGGTCACCTACCCCGCGCGCTGAGTCGCGCCGCAACACGATGATGCAGGGTACGCCCCGGCGCGCCAAACGGCCCGTCGGGGCGTGTTGTTTGTGGCTTTCGCGTGAACCGCTGGCGGCGTTGCGG
Organism: uncultured Myxococcota bacterium; assembly: GCA_964644185.1. Taxonomy (GTDB): domain Bacteria; phylum Myxococcota; class JAJVIH01; order JAJVIH01; family CAZXXB01; genus CAZXXB01. Next base: position 7,170 of record CAZXXB010000027.1, on the reverse strand, counting down.
TGGCCCAACTTCGACGCAACCTCGCGAAACGCAAGCGGTTTCGCCCACAAATTGTCGTTGACTTCGCGCGCGAATTGCTCTATTTGCCCACTCACGACGATGTCTATCAGGTGCCCTGTCGAGGTGTCGGTCGTGCGCGTGCAGTCTGCCATTCAGAACCAGTTTGCCTTTCAGAACGCGCCGCCCTTGTTGTACGGCTTGTTCAAAACGGCATGTGGCTGTGAACCCACCGGAGCGTGACGATGATGAAATCTGCCTTTGGCAATCCCCTCTCCCTGCGTGCGTGGTTGCTTGCCGCGACCGCCATGTTTAGCGCCGCTGCCTTCGTCGGCTGCGGAGACACCTCCGAAAACGACGGACTCTCGCTCGGCGACGACGACGACGATGACGACAACGGCTCGGCTATCGTGCTGCCCGGCGACACCAACGGCGACGGCGTGCTCGACAGCGACGAACTTCGCTCGACCTACGACCCCAACGCCACCTGCAAAGCGCGCTATGACGTGGTCGACAACTGGGGCACCGGGTTCCGCGCCGAGCTCACCTTCAGCTACGAAGGCAACGACGTACCGGGCTGGATGCTCGACTTCATCTTCACCGGCGACGAGCAGGTGAGCTACGCATGGAACGCGAGCTTTGAACAGGTCGACGACCACCACGTCTTCATGCGCGATGCCGGCTGGAACGGCGCACTCGCAAGCGGCTCCACTGTCAGCTTCGGCTTCGTCGGCGAAGGTCTCGCAAAGGCACCCGTCAGCTTTCGCCTCAACGACGTGAACTGCGAACTCGAAACGAGCGGCGTGCCACCTCTCGACGCCGGCCCCGCATTCTGCTTCGTCACCTACAACGTCGCCGACACCTGGCTCGATGGCTTCCGCGTCGAGACGCAGATCGTCTACAACGGCCCCGCCACCACCGGCTGGGACCTCAACTTCGCATTCACCAACGGCGAGACCATTGAGTACATGTGGAACGGCGAATTCGAGCAGACCGATGCCGTCAGCGACGCTGGCTGGAACGCGCGCCTGCCAAACTTCAACCCGCTGCCGTCATTCGGCTTTGTCGCCAAGGGTGAGCCAGCGTTCCCCGCCGGATTCCCCGCTGCGTTCACGCTCAACGGCACCCCCTGCGATGGCACCGTGCTCGGTGTTCTCCCGCCCGGCGTCGGCGACGATGATGACGACGACTCAACCGGTGATGACGACGACTCAACCGGTGATGACGACGACGATGACGACTCAGTCGGTGACGACGATGATGACGCCGTCGGCGATGACGACGATAATGATGCCGTCGGCGATGACGACGACGATGCAGCCGGTGATGACGATGATGATGACGACGATGACGACCTCGGCGGCATCCCCGAAGACCTCAACGACGTGCTCGTGACCCCCACCGCCTGCACCGTCAGCTACGTCGTCGCTGACCGCTGGCAGTCGGGTGCCGGTGCCGAAAACGCCGGGTTCCGCAGCGAAGTGACCTTCACCTACGAGGGTGAAGAGCCGACCAACGGCTGGCGCCTCGACTTCATCTTCACCAACGACGAAGAGGTTCAGCACGCGTGGAACGCCTTCTTCGAGCAGCGCGACGAGCACCATGTCTACACCGCCGACGTGGGTTGGAACGCCTCGCTCGGCAACGGTCAGTCGGCTTCGTTCGGCTTCGTTGGCAAAGGCTTCCCCCGTGCGCCCGTGACCTTCACGCTCAACGGCACCGTCTGCGCGCTCGAAACCGCGGGTGTACCGACGGGTGACGAAGAGCCCGAAGAGTCCGCTTGCGAGTTCAGCTACAACATCGCAGACATGTGGGATACCGGCACCGAAAAGGGCTTCCGCAGCGAGGCGTCGTTCACCTGGTTTGGCCCCGGCAGCGAAGGTTGGCAGGCCGAGTTCACCTTCGCCAACGGCGAGACCGCGCTCTACCTCTGGAACGGCGAATTTACACAGACCGGCGCCGAGATGAGCGTCGAAGACGGCGGCTGGAACGGTGAGTTGTTCGACGGCACCACCCGCGACTTCGGCTTCGTCGGTGCCGGTGAGCCAGCCCCCGTGACCGGCTTCACCGTCAACGGCATCGCGTGCACGCCGCGCTAACCTGCTACCTCAGCTCGTGACGAAACAAAGACCCCGGAAGGCATCTCGCCCTCCGGGGTCTTTTTTTGGGGTGGTCGCTTTCTCTTGCCCCTGCCCCACAACGACGCCTCGCCTCAGGGCAAACCCGTACCGTCGCGCCCAGCGCACAGCCCCCGCCCGCATGCCTTACTCGCCGCGATTAGCGAATCGTCGAGGCATCAATCGACGCAACATCGGCATTCTTCATGCCGATGGCGAACACCGCGACCACGACGCAGATCGCGTGAAACACCGGAATCGTCAGCGCCGCCCACCCCGCCGTGAGAATGGTCAGCGCGAAGAGAAATCCCTGCACGACCGACATCACCACGCCAAGCGTGACCGACGTGTAAAACAGCCCCAGCCCGCCGCACAGCGCCGCGAGCGCCGCACCCGTCGCGATATTACGTGGCTTGCGTTCGACGGCGGAATCAACGGCCATCTGGGCCGACATCGTGTTGCTTGCGCTCATGATCTGCCTCCCTTTTTGGGCCCCCGCCGCGCTCGGCGCGTGAGAGCCCGCAGTTGCAACGTAAGTTGAAGCACAGAGCGCACAACAGGGGCCTTGATGCAGATCAAGCTTCGCGCTAACCGTGGCGCATGATCAGACACGCCGCCCCCGACTCACCCTCGTTGACCCACCCCGTAGCCCCGCACGCGCTCGTGATTCAACACGTCGCGGTCGAGGGCCCCGCCCGCATCGCGGCACGTCTGCAGCGCCACGGCATCGGTTGTCGCATCGTGCGCACGTGGCCCGGCGAACCCGTGCCCCACACCGTCGCGCCCGCCTGCGCACTCGTCGTCATGGGCGGCCCGATGGGGGTCTATGACGCACGCGATTACCCCAATCTCACCGACGAAATGCGCCTCATCGAGCGCGCCACCCGCGATGGGGTGCCGACGCTTGGTGTCTGCCTTGGCTCGCAACTCATCGCCGCCGCGGCGGGTGCGCGCGTCTACCCCGGCCCCGCAAAAGAGATCGGCTACCACCCCGTCACCCTCAGCGCCGCCGCCGCGACCGACCCGTTGTTTGGCACCGCGCCGCAGACCTTTACGCCGCTGCACTGGCACGGCGATGTCTTCGAGCTTCCGCAAGGCGCAACCCCGCTCGCCGCTTCGGCTATGACCACGCATCAGGCGTTTCGCCTCGCCGACTCAACCTGGGCGCTCCTGTTTCATCTCGAAGCCGACGTGTCAGAGGTTGCCGCGATGAGCCATGCGTTTGCTGATGAACTCGCGGACGCAGGCGTAGACGCAGACGCACTCAACGCCGCCACACCCCGCCACGTCGCCGCCATCGCGCCCATCGCAGATCGGGTCTTCGACCAGTTCACTGCCCTCGCCCTCGCCCTCGCCCGTCACCGCTCACCAACCCCTCCAGGATGAGCCTCTCAGGGATCGACCTGTCAGTGGTCAACCTCTCACGGGTCAACATTATAGACCACGTCGCCCGGCTCGACGCCCATCTCGACATACACAAAGTTGCCTTGCGCAAGATGCCACTCGGCGCGGCCCGTCACCGGCAACAACCGCCCCCCACTGACTGAAACCCACGCGTCGACTGGCGTCGCCCACTCGCAACGCATGTAACGACCAGCCTTCGCCGGGTCTTCGACGAAGCGGTCGGTCGTGATGAAGTTGGTCGGACGCCCCGCCGCGTCGAGCACCACCCTTGCCGTCACCTTCCTCTCGTGGTCGGTCAGCGAAACATCGAACTCGCGCTCATTTACCTCGGTGAACGTCACATGCGCCCGCAGCAGCATCGACGGCGCCAGCAACACAAGGTCGTTGAGGTACGTCACCAGCTCGCCGATATCGAACTCTTCGCCCTTGCCATCGACGACGGTGAAAAGGTCGAGCGGACGAATCAGCATCCGCCCGTTGCCGTGGCGATAGGTGTCGCGACCCAGAGTCGGCACCAACCCCTTCGCAAACCCGACCGTAATGTAGAAAATGCGCGCGACCTCAAGCCCGCTGTTGTACTGCCACGCCTGCATCGGCATCCAGTCGGCACCCGGCTTCATGCGAAAGCGCCCCGACCACGCCGCGCGCATCGACGCATCGGGCACGCGGCCCACGACGCCCATCGCCATCATGTAACGCCGCACGACAGCGGGCAGATGAGCCAAGTCTTGCTCGGTCACCGCGTCGCCATCAAGCACATCTTGCGTGATGCTCGGCAACCCCATCATCGCAAGCTCGCGGTCGAAACGCTTCTTGAAAAGATTCGGACGTTGAATTTTGCGCGCGACGGCGCGATGCAACGTGACCACCCGTGCCCGCTCGACACCGTCGAGTAGCTGCGTGCGAACCGTAGCGCCCATGATCTCAACCCTCCGTGGCCCCCCACGCATGATGCTCTCACACTGCGAGAGTAAGCATTCCGCAAGCCAATGAAAGCGTGACCTCGACCGAATACCGCAGCCGCACTTGACCCCCGTCATGGATTCGCCCGCGAGAAGGGGCTAGAACGCTCCGGAATTCATTCTGGAGACCCACGGAGCATGACACCAGCCCAACCCCATGCCGTCGCACTCGCCGCGCTTGCCGCCCTCACCTTCACCGCCGTCGGCTGCGCACACCGCGGCCACGCACACCACGACGGCGACCGCCACATGGCCGACCACTTTCGCGCGCCCGAACAATCCGCCGAGGTCTGGAACACGAAAGAGCGCGACGCATGGCAAAAGCCTGAAGAAATCATCGCCGCGATGCAGATTGAACCCGGCATGACCCTCGTCGATCTCGGCGCCGGCACCGGCTACATGCTGCCCTGGCTCGTTACCGCGGCAGGCGACACCGGCAAAGTCATCGCCGCCGACGTCTCTTCAGAGATGCTCCGTTATCTCACCGAAATGATTCGTGAAAAAGGCTGGAAGAACGCGACCACCCACGAAGCAAAATACGAGTCACCCGCCCTCGCCGACGACACCGTCGACCGCCTCGTCACCGTCAACACCTGGCACCACATCGAACAACGCGAAGCCTACGCCGCCCTGCTCTACCGCGCGATGCGCAAAGGCGGGCTCGTCGTCGTCGTCGATTTTCTCGCCGAGCCCACCGAGGGTTTCGGTCCACCGCTCGAAATGCGCCTCAAGGCCGAACAGGTCGCGAGCGAACTTTCCGCCGGAGGTTTTGCGACCGAGATCATTAGCGAATCTCTGCCACGCCACTACATCGTCGTCGCGAAACGACGCTGAATGGTTGAAATCGGCAAACGGGGCGACTAGTTTGCGCCCCGCAAACATCACCTGACCCAGACAATGACCCAGACTCAGCGGCGCCCCGCGCGCCCCACACGTGGTCGAAAGGCTTTCACGATGTCGCAAAAAAAAGTGCTCGCGGTTCTCGGTGGCGGTGGCCCTGCCCCCGGCATGAACATGGTCTTCGCCTCGGCTGCCCTCGTCGCGATGGATTTCGGCTACGAAGTCATCGGCATTGAGAACGGCTTTCGCTACCTCGTCAAAGGCGATACCTCGCACGTGAAACGCTTCACCCACGACGACCTCACCCGCATTCACAACAACGGCGGATTCGTGCTCGGCATGTCGCGCGAAAACCCGACCAAATCGCCCGAACTGATGGCCAACGTCATCAAGTCGCTCAAAGAACTTGGCGTCACCCACCTCATCGGCATCGGCGGCGACGACACCAACACATCGCTCGCCAAGCTCTCCATCGCCTACCCCGAACTCTCCGTCGTCGGAATCCCCAAAACCATCGACAACGACATCGGCCTCTTGCCCTACCCCATGCCCACGTTCGGCTACGAGACCGCCCGCCACCTCGGCGACGTACTCGCGCAGAACTACATGGATGACGCAAAGACCAACGACCGCTGGTTCTTTCTCACCGTCATGGGGCGCAACGCCGGGTTTCTCTCGCTCGGCATCGGCAACTCGGTCTCGGCAACCGTCAACATCATCCCCGAAGAGATTCCCTACGGCTCACCCTTCAAACTCGTCCGCGACCTGCTCGCCAGCGCCGTGATTCGCCGCAAAGCCCACGGCAAAGACTACGGACTCGCGCTCATCGCCGAAGGCGTGCTCGAACGCATCGACCCCGCCGACGTCGTCTCAATGCAGGGTGCCGAAACCGACGACCACGGACACATCCGCTACTCCGAAATCGACTTCGGCGGCCTCTTGAAACACCAGGTCAAAGGCGCGCTCGCCGAGTGCGGCGTCGACAAGTTCACCGTCACCACCGAGAACCTCGGCTACGCCCTGCGCTGCAACAACCCCGTCGGCTTCGACAAAGAGTACTGCCGCAAGCTCGGCTACAGCGCCGTCGAATTCTTCGAGTCGGGCGGCTCAGACGCACTCGTCTTCATCGACCAGGGTGGCGTTCACACCGCCATGTTCGAGACCGCACTCAACGAAAAGGGACGCATCCCCGTGCGTACCGTTCCGCTCGATTCGGTCGAGTACCGCATGTCGCTCGCGTACCAGTTCCGCCTCAAAAAGCGCGACTTCACCGACCCGGCGGCACTCGCACATCTGGCAAAAACCGCCGGCATGACGCCAGAGCAGTTCACGAAGCGGTTCGGCTACCTCGTGAACCTCGACGGCACCGGCGAAGACTACGCGTGGACACGGCACTCGTTCACGGCGTGACGGGCGCTGCAACGTTTGGCCGTCTGCTGACTGGGGTGGTGTCGCGGGGGCTCGCGATGCGCGAAAAGTGTTCAAACAGCCGTGAACCCACTTGCCAAGCAGTTTAAGCCCGTGTAAACACCTGCCGTGTTATCGCGTTCACGCGATTCGTTGGGGGTGTCTCTCATGGTTGACCTTCGCTCGGCAAAACGCAACGTACCCAATCGCTTCAACAAAACGGCGAGTCGCTACGACCTCTTGACCGCCCTCAACCCCGGCTACAACCGCCACCTCGAGTTGAGCGCCCGCCGCCTCGCCTGCGCCCCCAACGCCCGCCTGCTCGATCTTTGCTGCGGCACCGGACTCTCAACCGCCGCACTGCGCAAGGTCTACCCACTCGCCGAAATCGTCGCCCTCGACGCCTCAGAGGGCATGCTCGACATCGCCCGTCAAAAAGCCGG
>CAZXXB010000026.1:18619-24231 GCA_964644185.1 uncultured Myxococcota bacterium | reverse complement strand
CCATCAAACACCCCCACCGCAGCCCCCGCCGTACCCGCCGGCCCAACCGTCCCATCCGACCCGCCGCCACCCGGCTGACCCGCATCACCCACATCATCCGACCCACTACCCAGCCCGCCACCAACGCCCGAGGCACCGCCGCCCTCAACCTGCGTGCCCGCGATGCCCACCCGCCCGTTGCTCTTCGCCTTGCCACCCGCACCACCCGCGCCACCGGTCGCACCGCACGCACTCGTCCCACCTGCGCCACCGTTGCGGTTCTCGTCGCAATTCGCACACGGCCCCTGCGGCGACCCACCGTCACCCCCGTTGGCCCCCGTCGCACCATTCGCCCCACCCCGCGCGCCGTTGCCACCCGTGCCCGGCGCGAGCTTCACATCACGCAACGTCAGCGGACTCGCCGCAATCGCAAGCAACGCCACCGACGACCCCGCCGGTGTCTCGCCCGTCCCCGCCGCCGCCGACTGCGACCGCACAACAAGGTTATCAATCACCGTGTTCGCCAAAATGTTCTCGGCGCGCACCGCCGTCGCTGGCCCCGTAATCGTCGTCTCAAACCCCGACACCGTCCGCTGCCCACGCGACAGAAAATCGCTCGCATACCCACCAAAAAGCGATATCCCATCCGCCAAATCGAGCGTCGTCGTCACCGAATACCCACCCGCCGCCAGATACACCGCACCCTTGCCCTCACTCGACGCACGCCCCACCGCACCATCTACCGTCCGCATCGGATTCTCACGCGAACCGTCGTTCGCATCATTCCCTCGCGGAGCCACAAACACCGCCTTCGTCACATCACCATCCACCCCATCACAATTCGAATCAACGAACAGCACGTCCGGCACATCTTCACCCGCGACAGGCTGACACTCGCACCCATCCGCCTCCGCGCCATTCGCATTCACATACCCCTCCGGGCACACCCCATCCGTCAATTTCGGATTCGCACGCGCATTCACCCGCAACGTCAACACCGTCCCCGCGCTCCCATCATTCAACGGGTCACTATCCGCCGACTCCACCTCCACAATCGCCGCGTGATTCCCAAGCGCCGTCGGCGTGTACGTCACCGTCACAAACGCCTCATCCGCCGCACCCAGCAGAAACCCCGCATCCGGGTCCACCGCCTCACCCCGCAACGTCAGCGACTCAATCTCAAAAAACTCCGGACGCACCCCACCCGCCGGCGCAACCCCCACCCGCACCACCTCAAGCAACGACCCCTCAGCCCCCACGTTGCGTATCGCAAGCGTCCGCGTAATCACATCTCCGAGCGCAATACCCCCAAGATTCAGCCCCGTCGCCTGCACCGCCGCGTTCGGCGCAAACGTCGTCGCACCCTCCGTATCAGGCTCCACAATCGCCAAATCCGCCCCCGCCGGAATCGTCGCGGCAAGCGTCACCCCAATGTTGCTCCGCCGCGTATCGTTGACGATCTCCACCGTCCCCGCGTCGCTCGCCGCATCATCCGGCGCATAGTTCACCCGAAACTTGATGTTCGCCCCCGCCGCAAGCTCAAACACACCCCCACCCGTCGGGTCGGCAGGCTCGAGCGAAAACGCCGTCGACGAACCTGCCCTCAGCCGCACGTGCGCAAGCCGCACCGGCTTCTGACCCTGATTCAAAATCACCACCTGCTTGAACGCCGTCTCACCCACACGCGGCTTGTCAAACGTCACCGACTCCGGAGTCACCTTCAGCGTCGCCTCATCGCCACTCACCGCACTGCACTCACCATCAAAACAGAAGAACGGAGACCGACAGTCGTTGTCGCCATCACACAGCGCCCCCTCGCCACCAAACCCCGTCGTCGCATCGTCATCATCATCGCCCGTCGCCGACGTCTCGCCCGCCGTCGCGTCATCATCGTCATCACCCTCATTCGTCAACGCGCAACGCCCCTCAGGCAGACACGCCTCACGCGCGCTCTCACACGGCGCCACCTCAGAGCACAGCGCCCCCGACCCATCGATGCACCGCGCCCGCAAACAAAACTTCCCCGCCGCGCAATCGCTATCAAACGTGCACTCACCACCCGAACCACCACCCGTGTCGTCAATCACGGCGCACGTGCCAAACTCGCACCGCTCACCCAGGTTGCAATCGGCATCGCTCAAACACGACGTCGCCCCATTGCCCGTCTCATCGGTAAACGTCGTCTCGCCCGCGTCACCCGCATCACCATCCGGACCAAGCTGCTCATCGCCGCACCCCACCAACACCGACCCCAACCCGACAAGCCCCATCACCGCGCAAAGCGACACCATCACGGCGCCACGACGAACCCCAGACGACACACACACCGATGCGATCAAAGAAACGGCCACGTTGATGCTCCCCGTTAAGCGCAGACCCCTGCGAAACAAAGCCCCTCACCGTACGATACCGGACGCACGAGTAAAGCACATTCAGACGGCAACCGTGAAAACTCGCAACAACGCGCCGCGTCACACTCTCCCCGCCCCCGCACCCATCACGCCGCCGCACGCATCAACCGGTCGCGAATCGCCCGCCACAACCCCGCCATCTCCTCACCCGGAAGTTCCACCGCGATCACATCCGGCTGCAACCCATCCAGCTCACGCAACAACGTAAACAGCCGCGCCGCCGCATCACGATCCGTGTGCGCATTCCCCCGCGACCGACACAACGTCGCCACCGCCACCACCGCACTGCACGCCTCACTCGTCTCAAGCGCCGACGTCACCTCACCCGCCCCCGCCTCATCCATCGCCAACACCGCCACCCGCAACGCCCGCAACCCCTCGCGCGTCGCCCCCAACAACCGCCCGTGAAACCCCTCGCGCCCCACCACGCCTTCCCACATCACCACCTTCGCCACCGGCGCATAATGACTCGCCAACTGCCCCGGACTCTCAAGCGTCACCCCCGCCTTCGCATGCAGCACCCCGCGCCGATTCACCGTCACCCGCTGCCCCAGCGCCTCACGACTCAGCCCCCCATCACGCAACACCGTCACGCTGCCATCGCGCTCAACCCGCACCACCGTCGACTCAACCCCAACGTTGCACGCCCCCCCATCCAGCACCGCATCCACCCGCCCACCAAGCTCCTCCACAACCTGCCGCGCCGTCGTCGGCGATATCCGCCCAAACCGATTCGCACTCGGCGCCACGAGTGGCACACCAGCCGCCGCAATCAACCTCGCCGTCACCGGATGGTCCGGCATCCGCACCGCCACCGACTCGCCCCCGCCCGTCGCCGCATGTGGAACCCGCTCACCCCGCGGAACCACCAACGTCAACGGCCCCGGCCAAAACGTCGCCACAAGCCGCTGAATCGCCACAACCTGCTCTTCATTCAACGCCGCCGCTCGTATCAACCCCAGCCCATCCAGCCCCGCAACCACGCCCCCCGCCACCATCTCACGCGACACATGCACAATCAGCGGATTCCCACGCGGACGCCCCTTCGCCTCATAAATCCGCCCAATCGCCACCTCATCAAACACCGACGCCGCAAGCCCATACACCGTCTCCGTCGGTATCCCCACAATCCCCCCATGCGTCAGCAACCGCGCCGCTTCGGCAATCCCCGCCGCACTCGCGGAAAGTGTCACCACACCCGCCCCGCTCCGTGCCTCATCGCTGCCTTTCACCGTCGTCATCGCGATCACTTGCCCGCACTTTCTTTCGCACCCGCACCCACACCCACACGCTCCGTCAATGGCGTCACCACCCCACTCACCCGCGCCTCTTCACGCAACCGCATCAACCTTCCCGGACGATCCGTCGCAATCATCCGCACCCCCATCCCCAGCAACTCACGCAACGCACGATCCAGCCGCGGAGCATACACATACACCCCCGCAAACCGACCCCGCGCCCAATGCATGAACGGCAACGTACAATGGTCGTGCCGCACCCCAACGAGACGCTCCGCATACCCCTTCGGCACCGCCGCATCATACCCGTAACTCGGCTCGAAATTCACCGCGAACACCACCGCCAACTTCGCGCACGACTCGCGCAGCGCCTCATACAACCCCGCATCACTCGTCGTCACCAGCAACGCCCCGTGCGCACCCTTGCGCTGCTCGACCCCGCACAACGCCACCGCCATCGCACGCGCCTCATCCGCCGCACTCACCGGACGCAACACCATCAAAAGGCTCTCACCAAACCGCCCCATCAACCGCTCCACACTCGGAAGCAAATGATGCTCGTCATCCGCCATCTCACCCAGCGCCTCAAGATCACGCGCATCATAGTCACGCACCCGCTCATCGGGCTTATCGAACGCACCCAGATGCAACTCGTGATGCGCCACCAGCTTCTCATCACGCGTCAGCGCCACATCAATTACAACCCCGTCGATACCCCGCGACTCCGCCCGCTCTACCGCCGCCACGCTGTTGTCGGGCAGCAAAAAGTTATCACCCCGATGCGCAAGCACGAGCACCTCACCCTCACCCCGCATCGCCGCCGCCAGCTTCTCCGCCGCGCTACCTGCTAGCGGAGGCACGGGCGTGCGCCACTCATCCACCACAAACAACACCCCGAGCGTCGCCCCAAGCGCGAGCGTCGCCAGCACCACGACGACACTCAGCACAATCGCCGGATTCCGCCACCCCCGCCGCCCCTCGCCACGTTGGCTCGCAGCGCCAGCAAGGTTCGCCGGTCGAAGTTGCGATGCGTCTTTCGTTGGTTTCGCCACGTCGTCTGAGTGTCACGTGTCGCGGACTCTGGCAAACCCACCCCTCGTCACGAATGAAACCGCGCGTCACGTCTCGCGGACACTGGCAGACCCACCCCTCGTCAAGTGAAACCGAGTCGGGTAACTTGCGCGCCGCGCCCCTCACATGCGGGAATGGCGAAACCGGTAGACGCAAGGGACTTAAAATCCCTCGGCCCGAAAGGGCTATGCGGGTTCGAGTCCCGCTTCCCGCACCAACTCATCCAAACACGCTCACCGCCCCCCTCACCCCGCTCCGCTTTTCCTCGCCGCGCCCGCGTAGGGGCTCGATTCATCGCGCCCTCCTACGACTCCCTCGTGATTCCCCCTCGTCCAACGGGCTTCACCGGTCCCTACGAATCCCATGAGTCCCGCGAGTACCAAATCTCCCTACTCACCCACCTCCGCTCTTCGACGGCCCGCTCCCATTGGGGGCAAACTCCACCCCGCCCCCTCCCTCCACTCTTGAAGTGCCAACGGCGCGCTCTAACGAGAGCCTGCGGCATCGCCGCAGGCTGCCTCGCCCCCCAACCCTCCCATCTCCGGCGCGCCTCGTGTCCGTCTTCGGACACACTGCGATGAGCCGTCAGGCGAAGAGCGATAATAACTGCGCGCCGAACGACGCCCCACACGACCACGGCGTTCCCGCACCAACTCTCCCCTTCACTTCTCTCCCGCACTTCTCTCCCGCGCACAGCCCGTGCCGGCTCGCGCCACACAGCGTCACCTCAGCGACACTAAGCGTCACGTCCACTCATTTCGCTTGACTAGAATCCACTTCCCGCTCCACGCTCACGAAGTCTTGCCGACTAAAAATCTACCGGAGAGCCGTTTGCGCGATGCTGGCGCATTGTCGAGGCCGATGTCGTGATGAAATCCGTTCTTCGGTTACTGCTGGTCGGCGTTGCTGCTTC
>CAZXXB010000026.1:17497-18585 GCA_964644185.1 uncultured Myxococcota bacterium | reverse complement strand
CGACGACGATGCCGCTGACGGCTGCGATTCGGGCGACTCGCTTGGCGCTACCAGCAGTTGCTCCGCTGATCGTGATACCGATTCTGCCCTCGACCGCGATGAGCAGCCGTCCGACAACACGTCCGATGGTACGACCGGCGGCGTTCAAATCGATGGCGGCGAGACTGGCGATTCGGCGGCAGACGATGATTGGTCTAAAGACTTGACGGCGGCTCATGGGGTAATCCGATTTTCGCAAGACGGTGAGCCAGAGAAATATATGATGACCACGGAAGTTACCCTGTCCGAGTACTTGGAATGTGTCCGTGAAGGGGCGTGTGCCGCTCCGTTGACAAACGATTATCTTGATTCACGGTTTCCTGATGTGATTGACGGCGGCCTTGACCCGGCTATTACACCTGCGTGGATGACCGCGTGCGACGCTGTCCGGTATTGTGCGTTTGCGGGTGGTACGGTTCCGACGCTTGATGAGTGGCGCGACGCATTCGATGGAACCCCGGGCGACGTGACGCCGAATGTTGACCTATGCCCAGATATCAATATCGGGGGGTGCAACAATACATGTACCGGGTCGGATCACTTTATCGGATTCCCCTTCGACGAGCATATATGTGGTTGCTTTGTGACGCCCGTGTGTGGTTCTCCGGGCGATATTCGTCCGCGTGGTTTTTGCGACATGCTCGGCAATCTTCCAGAATATGTGTTCCTCGATGAAGCTGCACGCCGCTCTTGCACGGAGCCGGGCGATTGTTCCGCAGCGGCGTCGAGTGAGTTGTGCTCTAGCGTCGTTGTGGTGTCTTATGGTTTTCTTGATACGCTGAGTCGACTTGACGCTGTGTCGCCACCGAGCTGGCGATATAGTAGCCTTTACACTGGGGTTCGCTGCCTGTTTGTGAAGCGATGATTTAGACCGGGACAAGAACTCCCCCCCCCCACTTCACCCACCGTCACCTCGCCAGCCGCCCTCCGGACATTTCACCCGAGATTGGGCTCGCAGCCCTCCGCCCTCACCCCACTCCGCCCCCACTTCGCCCCCACTTCCGCCCCCACTTCCTCCCCCACTTCCGCCCCCGCCCTCACCCCCACTT
>CAZXXB010000026.1:16441-17405 GCA_964644185.1 uncultured Myxococcota bacterium | reverse complement strand
TCAGCAGGCCCGTCGCCCCCCTCGAAGCCGTCGCGCCACACACCCCCACCCGCCCGGGTGAAAACGTCAAACGTCGCGTCCAGTAAATCGTCAAATGCCGCGTCCAATGAAGCGGCAAACGAACCGACCGAAAATCCGGCAACCCACCCGTTCTTCAAACCGCGAAAACATCAGTTCGCGAGGCACGAACCATCCGGGTTGCACGTCTCATCGGCGTTGCACGAAAACTTCGGACACACGCAGTGCCGATTCTGGCAAGCCCCCGAAATGCAAAGGAAAAACTCGGGGCAGTCGCAGTCTTTGGTGCACGACTTCGTCAGGTTGCACGACGCCGCATTGGCACCATTCACTGGCTGCCCGTTGATCGTCGTTGGGCGCCCGCCAGGGCAGCTTCCGTCACCGCTCACCTCGCACTTACCCGTCGTCTCGTTGCACGTCGATGGCGCCGTGCAAACCCGCGTCGGACAAGTACAATGTTGGCTTTTGCACGTCCCGGAAAGGCACAGATAACCCGTCGGGCAATCGCACGTCGCCGTACACGTCAGGGTATCAACGCAAGCAGAGTCGAGGGGTGGGTTTGCCGGTGGGTTGCACGCCGCCTCGCACACACCCTGCGCGTTGCACCGCTGCCCTGTCGTGCAAAGGCTCGGCGTCGTGATGCAGCTTGTCTCAGTGGGTGCCTTGCATTTCCCATTCGCTCGTCGGTGCCACGCAAATCGTCGGCTGCGTGCGGCAATCAATCTCCTGGCAGGTACGCCCGACACACTGCGTATTTCCCGTGCAAATCTGTGGGTTTAGCGCGCAGTCAGTCGGAATGTCGTTGACGCACACAAGCTTGATCGGGTCGCATTTCTTCGGGCTCGCGCAATCGACGTTCGACGCGCAACGCAAGACGGGGCCGCCGGTGAGATCGTCGTCGTCGTCATCGTCATCGCCCGTCGGCGAGTCCGTGTCGCCCCCGTCA
>CAZXXB010000026.1:13973-16429 GCA_964644185.1 uncultured Myxococcota bacterium | reverse complement strand
GCCCGCCGCGATGCAGCGACCAATCGCGACCTCAATGTCAAACGTCGGCTTACCCGTCGCCGGGTTGCACTCAAACACCTCATCGCGCCGACACGTCGCATTCGCTCGCAAATCGGCACGATTGCAATCGACCGCCCCAATCGGAAAGTACTTGCACGACGGCGCTTCAGGGTTGACGCTGCAAGCCTGCAAATACGTTGAGCAATACGCATCCGCCGCACCCGCCGTCGTCTTGCAGTAGTCTTGCGCGCACTTGATCGCTTCACCAACTGGCGCGTCGCACAGCACCGTCGTATCACCCGCCCCGGTATCGCCGGTCGTGTCGTCGGTGTTGCCCGTTCCGAAGCCCGTCGGGTCGGTAAACGTCGTGTTGTTGTCGAACGGATCGGTGTCACCCGTCGTCGTCCGATCGGTGCGCCCCGTCGTGTCGCCGTCGCTGTCGTCATCGTCACCGCAGCCGACCAGCTGCGAGCCAATGCCCGCCGAAAGACCCATGAAGAAAATTGAAAGGTAAACTCTCACAGCCTGCGACTCAAAACGCATCTTCCGACTCTCTTCGCCCCGCCTCTCGGCAGGACACCGCGAAACTGCCCTTCACGGATTCACAAACGCGTTGACAAACCTGTGCCAAGACGTGCGGGTTGTGGTAGCGCCCAGGCAAGACCCGGAACCTATCACAACGAGACAAAGTGGCAACAGCACAGCGGCAATCGAGCGTCGGAAAGGCGCATGAAGCAGAGCGACTCGACCACGCGGCAGCCCGCGTCGCCGGGGTCTCGGTGCGCCTGGCAAAAGCGCTCGTCGCCGCCGGATACGTGCGCGTCAACACGCGAATCCGCCGCGACAAGGGCCACTTACTCTCTGCCGACGACGACATCGAAGTTCAACGCGCCAACGACGAACCAACCGATGCGCCCGCTGCCACGACGTTGCTGGCGCCCCCACACGTCGTCGCGACCTTTGGCGACGTCATCGCCATCGACAAGCCCCGGGGCCTGCCCACCCTCGCGGTGCGCCCGCACACGCCGCAACAGCTCACCCGGACGCAAGACGACGCACGCGAAGATTCCCGCGACGGCGACTCACTCGCCGCTCGCATCATCGCGGCATTTCCGGCCAGCGCGACGCTGCGACCACTCGGCGAGGCTGGACTCTTGCAGCGCCTCGACAACGCCACAACGGGCCTGATTCTCGCCGCCACAACGCAGCCCGCGTGCGACGCCATGCGCAGGTGTCTCGACGACCATCACCTCGCGAAGCTCTACTTCGCCGTCTGCCGCAAGCCCGCCACCCACGTCGCACCCTCGAACAACCTGTTCGCACGTGTCACCGTGCCACTGGCGCACCGAAGGGGCGACCCCTCACGTATGGTCACCACCGAGCGCGGCCCCCTTTTCGGATACCCCCGCGGTGCGCCCCAGTACGCCGAGACCGACCTCTTCGTTCTTGACGCCGCAACCGACGCCGTACTTGTCGCAGCCCTCACCCATACCGGCAGACGCCACCAGGTACGCGTGCATTGCGCCCACGTCGGCGCGGCTCTTCTGTTCGACCCACTCTACGACCCCTTCTTCGACAGAAAAATCGACCCGCGAACCGATACGCCGCACGCGCATCACCACCTCCACGCGGGCTGGCTCGGCTTTTTGCACCCGCTCACCGGCGAGCGCTGCACGGCATCGTGCCCACCCGACGCGGCCTTCATCGCCGCCTGCGTCGCACATGGCCTCGACCCCACGCACTGCACCACCTTTGTCGATTCTCACGCCGAGCGATGGATTTGACGCCAGAGCATCGTATAATGCCGCGGTTCGCAACCCATGTACGAGCTGGCGATGCGCACGTTGGCATCGCGGCGGCAGGCGGCCCGCGTGGAAGAACACTGGAATAAATTCTGTCTCGGCATCGAGCGCGTCGGCCACATTGAGGCGCGCGAACCCGCCCGTGCAGCCGCGCTCTACGAGCGCGCGACCGCAAGCTTTTTGCGTCGCATCGCGCGCAACGACCTGCCCTCCAGCAACGAGGTCGCGCACCTCGCCGAAGCGTTCGCCCGCATGGGCGCGGCGGGCACCCTCGGCCCGGTGCCCGAGTCGGTCTACAGCGCGGTGCTTGGCATCGCCGGTGAGCCGACCGCCCCCTCGGCGGTCACTCTCTTCACCCTCTCGCTCGACGCCGCGCGACGCCTGGTGCGCCGCAACAACGATAAGTGGGCACGTTATTTCTACGCCATCGCGGTGCAACTCGATGTGACCCACGAGTGCGCCGACAAAGCCGAAAATGGCGACGCCGTCTTGCGAGAGACGCTCGCACAGGCACGCCCAAAGTTGCGCACGCTCTTGCAGCACGCGCGCGGAGACGATGACGACCGCCACCGCTACCTCACTGCGGTGCGCCTCATCGCCGACGCCCTCAAAGACACCGACCGTCCGTGGCCGGTGCTCACCATCACCCCCGTA
>CAZXXB010000026.1:8894-13956 GCA_964644185.1 uncultured Myxococcota bacterium | reverse complement strand
CCCGTAGAAGACACACCCCCGCCGCCGGGCTCTCCGCCTGCCGCAACGACACCACACGCAGCCGGCGGGCCTACCCACGGTGCCGCGAACGGTACGGGTGTCATCGTGCGACGCCGCGACGGACAACTCTCAACGCCCGGCGAATACTTGGCCGAGCACCCCGAGAGCACCGCGCAGCGCCCCGTCGTCACGGCGGCGCCCCTGCATCTCGCGTTTCCGCGTACACCCATCGACTTGCAACGCCCCGCCGACGGGCGCGACGCCGCACGCACCGCCCCGCGCCTCGATGTTGCAGCGACGCTCTCGACGTTGCCTGACCGCTCGGCGCGGCAAGGCGTAGCCGACCCTCACCCGCAGCCGCGGCAGCCCGTTGCCTCCGCAGCGCCAAGCAGCGACGCACTCGGCCGCCTCGTCGCCCGTGAACTGCGCGTTGGTATCGAGACCCCGCCATCACTCGGCACCGCAACGCCTTCCGCCATGCCGGTCGCCCCCCACGTTGCGCAGGCGAGCGCGGGCGCGACGGCCCGACCCGGCAGTGCCGTTGGCGAGTTGGCTCGTCTGCTCGGCCCAGAGGCCCAGCGTGCGGCCCACGCGCCAACCGCATCACGTTTTGCCGCACCGGGACTCGCCCCCCTACCCCACTACGACGATGCAGAAGGCGACCGCGTCAGCGAGTCTACCTTTTCGCGCGAGTCGTCTCCGCCGCGTGAGGCTGGCGCTCCGCCAGCGGCGACCGCTGTCGTCGATCGCGACGCCACCGAGTTGCGCGAGACGGCGCTGCCTTACCGTGTCGAGACCCAGCAACGCCGTTCAACCTCGGCGCCAGAGCCGGCGCACCTGTCGCAAGAGGTACTCTCTCAGTACTTTGCCAGCTTCGCGGGGGTCGAGCCAACGCCATCCGCAGCGCCCGCGCCCATCGCGTTGACCGACGCCGAGGTGACACGCGCGCAACCACCGCCACCCCGCGACGTCACCGACGAACTACCCCCCATCATCACTCAGGTGCGTCCGCTCGACCGGCCACCGCTCGACCACTTGCCCGACCGCGTCGAGCCTCCACCCGGCTTCGTCGGAATCCCAAAACGCGACCGCACCGGCGAGCAAGTCGAAGTCGGCCAACGTCCCATCACCGATGCTCGACCCACCACAGCCGAACGACTCGCCGAGGCCGCGCGCACCCGAGAACTCGCCGAGGGAGCCCACGCACTTCGCTACCCCATCGCCGTTCACGGACCGTACCGCACCAGCGCCGAAAAGCTCTGGGCCACCCTTGCCCCCATTGAAACGCTCGTTGCGCCGGTGCGATTTATCGCATCGGCGATCGGCATCGCACGCAAGTCACGCCTCTTCGCAGACGATGAGGGCTTCACCGTGCGCAGCGAAACAACGATGCTCTTCATGCCCAGTTCAGCCACCGAGACCCGCATGCGTTTTGAAGATCTCGTCTCGAGCGAGCGCATTCTGCTACGCAAAGAGGCGATGCTGCAGCTCGTTCTGTCGGTGGTCGCGCTGTCGCTCGCGATGATTCTGGGCGGGCGACTCGTCGGGCAGTCGTGGCTCGCCGGTTCTCGCGATGGACTCGCGATCGGCGGAATGATCGTGCTTGTCGGTCTGCTCGCCGACCTCTACTTCTTCCGCCGCTATTGGCGCGCTCGCGGAAGGTCGCTCGTGCGACTCGTTTTCTCATCAGGCGAGTTGCTCATCGAAGACAGCGCCGAGAGCAGCATCGGTTCTCGACTACCGGGTGGCACGGCACCGCGCGGTGGTCCGCCAACTGCGGGGCATCGACACCACGGCACCCCTGCTCGCGTCGAGCATGCGGCGGTTACATGAATCATTCGGCGCCACACGATCCGGGCTTTCTCGCCCGACATGGACGTTCGCTCACGGCGGCGACGATTGCACTTGCCCTCGGCTGGGCCATCTGGTCGGTACGCGGCGCATTGACCGCCGTGCTAGCAGCCTACGTGCTCGCCTACATCACCCGCCCGTTCGTGCTCTGGCTGCGGCGCAAGGGGGTGTCGAGCCTCGGCGCTGTCGGCATTTTGCTCGCAATCGCGACGGTGCTGCTCGCGTTCATCGTCTTCGTCATCTTGCCTGCGTTCGTCGAGCAGGCGATCGAACTCGCGCAGCAGACGCCGCAACTCATCGAGCGCGCCAACGACTTCTATCGCAACACGGTTCAGCCGTTTCTGCGCCGCAACCTGCAAATCCGCTTTCCGGGTGCAACCGGCGACCTGCGCAAGCTCGCGCAGAGCGAGATTCAGAGCGAACTGCCCAACATTCTCAACATGATTGGCAGTCGCGTGGGTGGCGCATTCTCGACGACGATACTGGTGCTGACCGCGATCACCACCGCCGCGCTCGTGCCATTCTTCATGTTCTTCTTCGTGCGCGACTATGAGCAAATCACGGGCTTCTTCGCCAACCTCGTTCCGCCACGTTTTCGCGATCAGGCGACCGACTTTCTGGTCGAGGTCAATCAGGTCGTCGCCGCGTACTTTCGTGGCGTGCTGACCGTGATGCTGATTTTGATGGTTTACTACTCGGCAGCGCTCGCGCTCGCGGGCCTCGAAATGTGGATAGCCCTCGGCATTCTATCGGGGCTTCTGTTTCTGGTGCCCTTCATCGGCCCGCTTGCTGCTTTCACACTCTGCGCGCTCTTCGCGCTGTTTCAGGGCGGGGGCCTCAGCATGGTGCTTGCGGTCGTGATCGTCTTCGCGCTGGCGCAGATTCTCGAGGGCTGGGTGCTCACGCCCGCCATCACCGGCAGCAGCCTTGGCCTCCACGCGTGGGAAGTCGTGCTGGCGTTGCTCATCGCGGGCTCGGTGGCTGGGTTTGTCGGCCTCGTTTTCGCCCTTCCGCTTGCCGCAATTTTCAAAATCGCCCTGCGACGCGCCGTCGCACTCTACCAATCGACCTCGTTTTACAACGGCGACGGATAACGCACGTCGCTTCAGCCGAGGGCAGCCGCGATTTCGGCAATCGCGGCATCGGCAGCTGCCCCCGGCTCTTCGGCCCACGCAATCGGACGCCCCATCACGAGGTGGGTTGCGCCTGCGGCAATTGCGTCACGTGGGGTCATCACCCGCTTTTGATCATCTGTCGAGGCCCCTGTGGGGCGCACACCCGGCGTGACGATTTTTGGCTCCGGACCCACAGCCGCGCGCACAAGCGCCGCCTCTTGCGGCGAGCAGACGAGCCCCGATGCGCCGCTGCGCACCGCGAGCGTTGCAAGGCGCTCGACGCTCTCTGCCACCGCGCCCTGATACCCGATTGAGGCGTGAATCTCTTCGTCAATCGAAGTCAAAATCGTCACGGCCAGCACGAGCGGCATGGGCGCATCGACAGCCTTCGCACCTTCCCACGCGCCTTGTACCGCCGCATAGACCATCTCGGCGCCACCCGACGCGTGAATCGTCAGCATCGACACACCGAGCTTCGCGGCGGCACGGCACGCGTTGCGCGTCGTCTGCGGAATATCGTGAAACTTGAGGTCGAGAAACACACCGAACCCGCGCGCTTTGAGCGCATCGACCACACGCGGCCCTTCGGCGGTAAACAGCTCCTTACCTGCTTTGACGTAGGCGACGTGACCTTCGAGTCGTGCGGCAAGCGAAAGGGCCTCACTGAGCGACGGCACATCGAGGGCGACAATCAGGCGTTCTTTGGCGTTGTTCATCGGTTTACTCCACGACGGTGCGTTTGCCGTTTTCAATCGTGATGCGAAACGGCTGCGTCGCTTCGGTTGAGGCGGCCTCGCCCTCGGGTTGAATTGCCAGCTCATAGGTGCCCGGCGCAAGGACAAGGTCAACGATTGGCAGCGACGAGGCCGCCGCCTTGCCGTTGATCGTCACCGACGATCTCAGTGGACCATAGACCGAAAGCAACCCTGAACCGTTCTCTGCTTCAATCGCGTCGACCACTCGAATCTTGCGTTCACCTTCACCGAGCAAGATCGCGATCGCCTTGCGCTCGCGTTCGCGTGCCGCCGTGTCGCCCCTCGCCTCGTAAAGTTCAAAAAGCGCCGCGTGAATCTCGGGGTGAAACGGATTCTCGCGCAGCGCTTCGGTAAAATGCGCGATAGCCCGTTCGACGTCGTTGCGGGCCTTGTAGATACGTCCGAGATTCAGCAGGCATGCCAGCGTCTCGGGGTGATACTTGCGAACGTCGAGCAACACCTTTTCGGCCTCGTCGAGCTTACCCGCGTCGATCAGCAGGCGCGCGAATTTTACGTGTACGATGGGGTCGGGACGCTCAAGCACGCTCACCGCCTTCGTGTATTCGACAAGCGCGGCCTGCGTGCGTTGGCGCTCGCGCATCATCTCGCCGAGCCGCACAAACTGCGCGGCGCGCTTGTTGCGCACGTCGCTCGCACCACCTTCTTCTTCAGCTTCAGGGCGGCCCGCCGACACCCGCATCGCGAAATCAAAAAGCGACGGCAAGTCATCGGGCGAAAGTGCCGGTGGTAGCGCGCTTGCCTTCGCAAAACCGCGCCACTCAATCTCGAATCGCGCGAACGGCATGCCCGAGACGGCCTCGACTGCGGCACGATCGCTTTGCCCGTCACGCATCAACGTCATGAGCTTCTGCAGCCCCGCGTACCCGGTCTTCGCGTGCATGAAGCCGACCGCCATGTGAACCTCGGCAAAAGCAAGCGCGGTCTTGTCGGCGCTTGGCAACTTCGCCACCAACGGCGACATCTGCTCGAAGGTGACAAGACGCTCTTCCGGCTTTTTCAGCGCCCAGTTCAACAGCCCACCGCCATACGCACCCAGCGGAGTCGGCTCGGGGCTGCGCCAGCGACCTTCCTGAAACCGCGCAAGCCCCTCCTGCAACCAGATCGGCACCGTGTTGTGGCTCTTCATTCCCACGACATGGTGGATGAACTCATGCGACAGTGTATCGAGCCACGAGTACCCACGCGGCAACACGCGCGGGGTCACCGCCATCAGCCGGTTGTATTTGCACAGCGCAATTGTGCCCGTGTTTTGCAGGTCTTCGCGCGTCAACGTCGTCACGTCGGCGAGGTTGCGAATGTGCGGATAAATTTCGACACGCA
>CAZXXB010000026.1:5420-8859 GCA_964644185.1 uncultured Myxococcota bacterium | reverse complement strand
CCGCTCGTAGACCTGATCGAGCGCATCGAGCGCGTAGAGTGCGAGCAACTCGTCTTTGCCCGGCTTTACGAAAAGCTCGAAGTTACCCTTGGGGCTGACGAACTTTTTGAAACCGCGCGTCACCTTTTCGGTCGATGGAATCAACTCGGCGAGCGGTCCGAGTCCACCAAACCCGCGCGGATCAAGGCGCTTTGCGGTCTCAACGAGTTCGCTTGCGCGCGTATAGTTGCCGCGCAAGAACTCGGCATGCGCGAGCGTCGCCACCACTCCAGCGTCATTGGGCCAGGCGCGATACGCTGTCTCTGCGAGCTCGATCCCTTCGGGAAACTGCCAGCTCGCGAAGAGGTAGTCGGCATACTCGGCGGCGAGGGTGGCGTTGGCGCGGGCCTCGTCTGCACCCTGCGTTGGCTTTGCGGTGTCACTCGGCAAGGTGCCTTGCCCGTGTGCCCCCGACTCGGCGCGTGCGTGCATCGGCAACAGCAGCACAACCGCGGCAAACGAGGCGAGCAACATGCGACGCGAGGCAACCATCACCGAATCAACTCCCGATAGTAGTTTTTCACCTGCTCGCGGTAGCCTTCGGGCGAGCCCTCTTTCATCGCGTCGAGCAGGTCTTTGCGAAATTCATCTGAGGCCTTGAACTCGGATGGGTTTGGTATCGCGACCTTCTCGCGCGCCATCTCGCGCCCGTCACCTTCTCGCCCGCGCTGCGGCATACCCGACGCGCCGCCGGGCATCGGCATGCCGCCCCCCTTTTGCCCCTGCTGTCGCATCTCTTGTGCAAGCTCTGAAAGCTGGCTCGCGGCTTCGCGCTGATGCTCGCCTGCCTGCCCGGGCGTGCGCTGCTGCAAGCGAGACTCGGCCTGCCGCATCTCACCGCGCGCGTTGCCGAGTCGCTCGCCCATTTGCGGCCCCATCGACGGCATCTGGCTCTGCAGCTCGCTCATCTCGCGCCCCACCTGCTCTGCGTCTTCGCCAAGCTTCTGCTGGCGATTGGCAAGCTCTTCGAGCGCCCGTCGGTCAGACTCACTCATCTGCGCGGCGGGTTCTTGCAACGCCTTGTCGAGTTCCTGCTGCACGCGCGCCGCGCCTGACTGCGCGATATCCATGCGACGCTGCACCTGCCCCGCCGCGTCATCGAGGGGCATCGACCACTCGAGCATCTCGGTCTGCGACCTCAACTCGTAGGCAGCTTCGCGCGCCTCGGCAAAATCACCCCGACGCACCATCTCACGCACCTCGTTGGCCCGCTTTTGCGCGGCCTGAAGGTTCGAGGGACCAGGCTGCATCAACGGCTCGTTGTCGAGTGACTTCAGCGCGGCATCGACGCGATCAAGCTCGCCCTCGACCTTGTCGCGCAATTCGTCGGCCCGCGCCTTCATCTGCTGCGCCGACTTGTCGAGCGCTTTGCCCGCGACGGCCTCGGTCTGCTGCAACAGTTTTTCCTGTTCAGACTTCAGCGCCTCAAGCTTATCGGCCAACTCTTGCGCCTTCTGGGCGCCCTCTTCGTACTGGTCGCCCATCGCTTCAAGGCGGTCATCGACGCCATCGAGCATCTCGCGCATCACCTTTGCCATCTGGTCGAGTTCGGCAAGCGCCTCGTCGATGCGACCGTCGCGCACGAGTTGCGACATGTCCTCCATCTGTTCGGCTTGCTCGGCGAGGGCATCAGGGTTGACGAAGCCCTCTGTTTCGGGACGCATCTTCGCCATTTCAGCGAGAATTTCCGCCATCTCGCGGCGAATACGATCGATCTCTCGCAGCACTTCGGCGCGCAGTTCGGGGTCGTCTTTGTCTTTGAGTTGCGCAAGTTTTTCTGACAGGCGCTCACGCTGCCCATCGAGCTCGCGCATTCGCGCCGCGAGATCGTCGAGTCGGCGTTTGTCGAGCAGGTCTTGCAGGTAGAGCACGTGGCGCTCGAGCGTCGTGATGACGTTGCCGCGTTCGGTCGCAAGCAACGAGAGCACGGTGCCGAGCGACGCGAGCTTGTTGTTGCGTGCGCGGGCAAGCGCGTCGAGGCGGCTCGCCTCGCGCGACCGCACCTCGTCGAGCGCAGAACGAAAATTTGCGAACGCGAGTGCCAGCGGTGTCGGCTCACCCTCAGCGGTCGTCTCATTGACGAGCGCAGATTCAAGCAGCGCCGTCATCGCCTCGCTGAGTTTTTGCGAACTGGCATTGAGCGCCGGTTGCAACGCCGTGACCTGCGACGCGGCGACGTCAATCTGCGTCGGGTCTGGGCGCGCCGCCAGTTGCTCAAGCGGAGATTCGAGCCGATCTGCAAGGTGCGTGACCGCGAGCTCCCACACTTCGCGCGCTTTGGCCTCAATGCGCCTGCGCTGCTCTGCCTCGGAGAAAATGCGCAGCGTGATCGGCTCGGCTGAACCACGTTTGGGGCCACTCACCGCGTCATTGTCGAGCGCCACAAACGTCAGCGCGTAACGGTCGCCCGCACGCAGATTGAGCACCGCAAGCTCGATCACCTGCTCTCCGCTGGCGGCACGCGCCCGTTGCTCGTCGAGGGTCACCGTCTTGCGTGTTTCGCCGGGGGCACCCGATTCGAGCAGCACCTGCGTGAGGCCGTAGTCGTCGCTTGCCGACCAGCGGATGGCGAGGGTTTCGTCGCCGCGCACGACATAGTCGCCCGTGTCGTCAACACTCAACACTTCACCGCCGCGCGTGACCGGCCCCGCCGAGACCTCGGGCAGCGCGTCGGCTTCGGCCTCGATGGTGTGGGGCCTGTCGCGCAATGTGTCGCCGTCGCTGACGAGCACAAAGCGATACGAGGTGTCGTCACCGACGGTGAACCCTGCGCCAATGCGTCCGGCAGCATCGACGCTGCCTTCGAGTTTTTGTGCGCCGAGTTCGAGCGTGACCTTCGCGGTGGGTACGAGTGGCGTGGCGTCGATGCGCACGAGCGTGCCGCGCGGCGCGTGGATGTCGCCGGTCGCGCCGCGAATGGTGCGCGTGCCGCGATCCATATAGCGCGGGTACTCGTAGCGAACCGTGATGTCGGCCAACAGGCTCGCTGCACCAGCGTCGCGCGATTCAGATGCGGCAATGAGTGCGCGCGAAGCCCAACTCAGCGCGTCGCCACCGCGTGGGGCGGTCAGTTGCCAGGTGGTTGCGATGACGGCGAGCAGCAACGCGGTGGTAAGCGCAAGCTCAGGTAACGGACGCAGGGGCGGCGAAAGGTCGCGACGCGCGCCAAGCTCTTTCGCGGTTGCCGCGATGTGGGCGCGCGCCAGTTCAACGCTTTCGACGCTGCGAGACGTGGCAAAGGTACGCGCTGAACGAATTGCGTCGGCAAGCACGGGGTCACCGCCCGAAACGAGCGCGGCCAGCCTGCGCGGGTCGACGATGTCGCGAATCGCCGTGCCGACGAGGTAGGCGGCGCCAGAGAATCCACCCGCGACGAAGATGAATGTGAGGGCGTCGCGCA
>CAZXXB010000026.1:0-5381 GCA_964644185.1 uncultured Myxococcota bacterium | reverse complement strand
CCCGTCTTGCGCCATTCGACAAGCCACAGCGTCATCGTAGTGGCGAGCGCGAAGAGCACCGCGAGGGCAATCGCGAGAAGCGACGCGGCGACGCGCACGGCAACGTGGCGTGCGACGACCTTGCGGCGGTGATTTTCAATGATGTCAGAGGCGGCGGGCACCAAGGTATGCGCAAATTACCCGACTCGACGGGCGAGCGATAGGGGGGCCTACTGGACGATGAAATTGCGGTCGAACGTCGCGCGTTCGATCTTCCAGCCTTCGGCGCGCGCAAGATCGAGGTCGAAGTCCATGCGGTCGGCGTTTTGCGGAATAATCTCGCCACGGCGTCCACTCCAGACAAAGGCCGTGAGCTTCACGTTGGCCGCATCGCCGTCGATGGTGAGGGCGTTGATTTGCAAGAGGCTGCCGACGGTTTCATAGCGGCGCAATGCGAGAAACAGATAACCTTTGACGGCCTCTCGACGGTTGCCAGCTGAGTCAGTGTAGTTCTCGGAAAGTTCTGCCACGACATCGCCGATGCGCTTTTCTTCCACCGCGGCCTGCACCCTGCCGACAAGCGCGCGAATCTGCTGCTCGTCGCTCTGTTGCGGCGCGCGCAAGGCGAGGTAGGCGATCACCGCGCCGAGTGCCACTGCGATGACAACAAGCAGGCGCCTCACGCCGACACCTCAGGACGCGCATAGTCAATGCCGTGCTCGGCACAGGCAAGCTGCGCGGCGTGGGCTCCGGAGAAAATCGCGGTTGGGACTCCACCGCCCGGCTGCACCCACTGCCCCGCCATGTGGAAGCCTGAGAGCCCTGGCAGGGTTTTGGGCACCTGCGCACTCATCGTTTCTCGCGTCGGCATGAAGCCCTCGTAAGCGCCGCGGTAGCTACGCGCATAGCGCCAGAACGTGTAGGGCGTCGCCACATCGGTCATCGCGAGGTGGGCATGGGCGCCGGGTACCTGCGACTCGATGCGTGCAAGCACGCTCTCTGCGAGGCGAGCTTTCGCAGCCTCATAGCGACGCGGGGCGTGGTGCAGATCGTGCCAAACGTCAAAGTCGGTCTCAATCATTGCCTGTATGACGCAGGTACCGTCGGGTCCGAAGCCGTCGCTCGCCGAGAGTCGACGAAAACTGAGCAGATCGCTGGCGTTGTGGGCGACGACGAGCGGTTCAGCGAGACGCACCGCGATGACCTCGGGCTGGGCGGGGTAGTCGGCCTTGAGTCCAAAGCTGACGAGGGCCGCACCGCGAAAAAGCGGCCACTGGGTGTAACGGTCGCGAATTGCGCGATCGGTGTACTTTCCACCCAGCATGCGAAAGATCGTCGTATGCCCGGGTGCCGCGGAGATGACATGGTCGCCGCGCATGGTCTCGCCGTTGACGAGGCGCACCCCGACGGCTCGATTATTCTCGACGAGAATCTCTTCGACATCGGCCATGGTGTGGATGCGCCCACCCATGCGCACGAGCTTTTTCGCGATGCCGTCAGCAAACCGTGCCGAGCCTCCGCGAATGTGCGAGAGCGCGCCATCCGCCAACTGGGCGAGAACGACTTGAACGAACGCGACCGGAATGTCTGGGGTGAACGCGTTGACGAGGCAAAACGCGAGAAACGGGTCGTGAATGCGTCGCACCCATTCGCTGATCGGCGTCATGCCACGCACCATGACGGGTATCGCCGCGCGCATCTGCCACATGGTTGCGACCCCGTCGCGGGGCGTCATCAGTTCGGGCGCGTTGAGCGCCGGCATGTCGAAACCGCGAAGCTTGCGCGCCCCCTCGAAGAGTTCATGCATCGCGGTGGCGTCGGCAGGCGAAATGCGGACGGCTTGCGCCTCAATGTCGTCGAGGTCGCGGACCCAATCCCACCGGCGACCAGTCGCCTCATCAATGAAGCAATTGTAGCGGTCGTTGATGATGAGCTCGGCGTCGTCGAGGGCCCCCACTTCGCGGTAGAGCTGGTGCAGTTCGCTGCCAGGGTTTGAGCCCATGAGCCAGAAGATGCAGCCATCAATGGTGTATCCGTCGCGTTCCCACGAGGTGCAGACCCCGCCGGTGCGGGTATGGTGTTCAAAGAGGTCGACTTCGAACCCGCTGGCACGGGCGTGAACAGCCGCCGAGAGACCGGCGAGACCGCCGCCAACGATGAGCATGCGTTGGGTGTGCATGATGCCTCCGCTGGGCAGAGCAGGCGTTCGGCGCGGGCTTGCTGCCCATTTGCTCGCGTCGTCGTGCCGAGAAGTTAAGTCTTCAGTCGTTCATTGACAACGTCGCATGCGGCAAAAATGCACACTGCGGCATTCGCAACGTGACGATGGCGTGGCACACGCTTGACGCGTTGCAACGGCGGCCCTACGCTTCAACCTCGAGCTGCAAACCGCCGGAAGTTTGCAGGCAAAGTAAGGACACGCTGTGGCTCAAGCAATCATCGCCGCGTCCGAACGCCCCGTAACCACTGCTGCCCAGGCAGCCATTGCCCGCGGCGGCAGTGGTTCAACGGCGGTGCGTCTCAACGAGATCATTGATCTCGTTCAATCGTACAACCCCGGTGCCGACGCTGACCTCGTGCGGCACGCTTACGTGTTTTCAGCGGGCGTGCACGCCGGGCAAGAGCGTCGTTCGGGTGAGCCGTACCTCCTGCATCCGCTCGAGGTGGCGCACATTCTCGCGCAGATGCACATGGATGCCGCGTCGATCGCGACGGGGCTACTGCACGACACCGTTGAAGACAAGCTGGGTACGACCGACCAGGTGCGCGACGAATTTGGTGACGAGATCGCTTTTCTCGTCGATGGCGTCACCAAGCTCTCGAAGATGACGTACACGTCGAAGGAGCAGCGGCAGGCCGAGAGCTTTCGCAAGATGCTTTTCGCGATGGCCGAAGACTTGCGCGTCGTGATCGTGAAACTGGCCGACCGGCTGCACAACATGCGCACGCTCGAGCACATGCCGCTGCACAAGCAGCAGATGATCGCCGCCGAGACGATGGAGATTTACGCTCCGCTTGCGAACCGCCTGGGTATCAGCTGGGTCAAGAGCGAGCTTGAAGACCTTTCGTTCAAGTACCTCCACCCGGGCGAGTACGAGAAGATTTCGTCCGAGTACCAGGCGTCGCAGGAGGCGCGGAATCGCCGCATCGAAGAGATTCGCGCGTCGATTGAGCGGCAGATGCAACAGCACGGCATCCAGTTCATCGAGGTGCAGGGAAGGTCGAAGCATGTGTACAGCGTCTACCGCAAGATGACGCGAAAGAACGTCGACTTTTCAGACATTTACGATCTCACCGCGTTTCGCATCATCGTGCCCGAAGTGAAGGACTGCTACGAGGCGCTGGGCGTGATTCACGCCGAGTGGACGCCGGTTCCGGGCCGCTTCAAAGACTACATCGCACTGCCAAAGCTCAACCGTTATCAATCGCTGCATACGACGGTGGTTGGGCGCCACAACGAGGGGCGCATCGAGGTGCAAATTCGCACGCGCGACATGCACATGATCGCCGAAGAGGGCATCGCCGCGCACTGGCGGTACAAAGAGGGCGGATACTCCGGAAAGAACGCCGAGCAGTTCGATTGGCTGCGGCGGATGGTCGATAACCAGCGCGACGTCGAAGATGTCGAGACGTCGATTGATGCGGCCAAGGTCGACCTGTTTTCGGACGAGGTTTACGTCTTCACCCCGAACGGCGACGTGGTTGAACTTCCGCGCGGAGCGACGCCGATTGACCTTGCGTACCACATTCACACCGAGCTTGGTCACAACTGCATTGGCGCGAAAGTCAACGGGGTGATTGTTCCGCTGCGCACCTCCCTGAAGAGTGGCGTGGTGGTTGAGATTCTGCGCGGGAAGGGCGGCAAGCCCTCAAAAGACTGGCTGAAGTCGGTCGTCACGGTGCGCGCGCGCAGCAAGATTCGCAGCTTCTTGCGTGAAGAACAGCGCGAGAAGGGACGCACGCTCGGGATGGAGATTCTCGAACGCGAGGCTGGCAAGCACGGCGTGAGTCTCGCGAAGCTGAAGAAGGGCGACGACCTGCAACGCATCGCCCCGAAATTGAAGGCAAAAGACGGCGACGAGCTGCTGCGCATGATTGGCATTGGCAAGGTCGAGGCAAAGGCGGCGCTGCACGAGTTGTTCCCCGATGTGGCGAGCCTCGCGACGCCGGGTGATGAGGCGCCGCAGAAGACGATTTTCGGCAAGATCATCGACCGCGTGACGAAGCGCGGGGGCAAGAGCCAGATTGAAGTGCAGGGGATGGCCGATATTCTCACGCAGTTCGCGCGGTGCTGCAGCCCGATTCCGGGTGACCCAATCGTCGGGTACATCACGCGTGGACGCGGGGTTGTGATTCACCGCAAAGATTGCGCGCGGGCCAACGACTACGACCCAGAGCGCAAGGTTGAGGTGCGTTGGAGCGGGATGAGCGAAGGCAAGCACAGCGTTGGGGTGCGCGTGGTGTCGCAAAACGTGCCGGGCGTGCTGGCGGCGGTTTCAGGGGTGTTCAGCAAGCACAACGTGAACATCAACGAGGCGAATTGCCGGACGTTTCCAGACCAGCGCGCGGTCAATGACTTTTCGGGTGAGGTCGAAAACCTCGATCAGTTGCGCAAGGTGCTGGTCGAGCTTGAGCGGCTCAAGGGGGTCGTGAGCGCCGAGCGGATAGCCCGATAGCCTTCAGCTAACCGCCTGACTTTGCATGAGAATCCGCGCGACGGCGCTATGCCTCGACCTTGCGGTAGACGCCGACGACGACGCCGAGAATGCTGGTTTCGCGCATGTCGGTGGCCTTGACGTAGATCGGGGCCATGCGTGAGTTGGCGGGTTGAAAGCGGATGCGGTCGCCTTCTGGAATGTAGCGCTTGACGGTCGCTTCGTTGTCGATCATGGCGACGACGATCTGCTCGGGCTCGGCAACGTTTTGGTGCCGGACGAAGATGATGTCGCCGCTCAGGATGCCGTCTTCGATCATCGAATCGCCTGATACTGTAAGGGCAAAAAGGCGTTTGCTGGTACCGACGAAGAAGGGGTCGACAGCGATGTGGCCTTGTAGATTTTCGTCGGCGAGAATGGGGATGCCGGCGGCGACGCGGCCGACGAGGGGGACGTTGACGGTGGGGGCGGTTTCTTCCTGGACGCGCTTCAAGGGCATGCGGTTGGTGGGTACGAGGGCGCGGCTTTTGAGCTCGGTGCGCTGCAAATATCCTTTTCTTTCAAGGGCTTTCAGGTGATCGTTGACGCCGTTGGTGGAGCGGATATCCATGTGTTTGCCGATTTCACGGATGGTCGGCGGAAAGCCGTTTTCTTCGATGCACTTGTGGATAAACGCGAGGACCATGCGTTGACGTTCGGTGAGTTCTTCCATCGTGGGGCCTCGTGGGTGAATCGGGCGAAAAACCC
>CAZXXB010000025.1:18497-24404 GCA_964644185.1 uncultured Myxococcota bacterium | reverse complement strand
GTGGTGCCCATGAATGAGGCGATGCCGGTGCCGATGGCGAGGAGGATGACGTTCATAATGGGTCTGCCGACGAGGGTGCCTTTGAGCAACACGCCGCCGGAAATGGTGAAGAGTCCCCAGAGGAGGATGATGAAGGGGACGTAGTCGAGCAGCATGATGTGGAGAATCTCATGCACGGCGGTGCCGCCGAAGCTGAGAAGAAATGGGATGGCGAAGACGAGGGCCCATGCGGCCGAGACTTTGGGGAAGTGGTGGTGCCAGAAGTGGGGCGCGAGCAGCGGGAAGAGTGCGATGGAGAGGAGGATGCCGGCGAAGGGGATGACGCTGAAGAGCGGCAGTTGCGAACCGAGGTCGGCACCGTCGCCGCTGGCGAGGGCGATGGCCGGGCTTGCGAACGCAGCGAAGAGGGCGATGATCGCGGCGAGGCCGGGGAGGGCAAAGCCACGTTGCGAGGCGAGACCGTTGGGCGAGGTGTGAGCCACGTTGAAACCTCCAGCGAAGGGCAAAGATACGCGTGCGCAGTCTGAGGTGCTGTTCTATTCGTCTGAGCCGCAAACGGCAAGAAACGGCGAGCAACAAATGGCGCGGATGACGCGGCAAATCTCAGTGACGTGGGTGACGTGGGTGACGTGGGTCGGCGTGAACGTGTGATGCGAAGGCGCGATGCGAAGGCGCGATGTGCGTGTGATGTGCGTGTGATGTGCGCGTGATGTGAGAATAGTCGGTAGAAACGAAAAAGCCTCCTCAGGCGCGTGGCTTGAGGAGGCTTCCTGTTTTGGGCTTCGAGGCTGCGATGTCTTCGGGCTACATCTTGCCGAGCGAGCGTCGCTCTCGGTCAGGCAAACTTAGCGCGCGGCGAAGCTGCCACCCTTTGGTTCGACGATGCGAACCGTACCGGCGGGGACGTTTTTGAGTTCTTGTGTTGCGCCGCTCGGCCAGCGGATGGTGAGGGTATCGACCTTTTCGGCACCGTTGAGGCCGAACGAGACGACCTTTTGCGACTGGGCGGTGCCGTTGTTGGTGATGAGGTGGCGGGTGAGGGTTTTGCCGCCGACGACAGCGGTGAGGTGCGCGCCGACGCCGTTGCCGTTTGAGCCGTCGCCAACGAGGGTCACGACGAGGCTCTTGTTGGGGGTGGCCTTGTCGTTGCGCAGCACCTGGACGGGGGCGTAGGAGACGTCGTTCGAGCCGGGGTCGGCGTTACGGAGGATGAGGTCGGCGCGTCCATCTTCGTTGATGTCGGCGACGGCGACGATGTAGCCGTCGGCAGCCGAGTCAACGCCTTCGACGTAGCCGACTTCTGTGAAGCGGGCGTTGCCGTCGTTGCGGAAGAGGCGGTTGCGCTGGAAGCCTGCGAGGGCGGGGCGCGATTTTGCGGTGGCGCTGTTGCCGTGCACGTCGCCTTTGTAGTTGGCGAGCATGTGCATCATGCCCTGGGCCTCGCTCATGAGGGCGACGTCGTCGTCGCTGAGCTTGATGGCGTTGCTGCCACGGTCGAGCACGCGGGCGAGCATGCGGACGAAGAGGCTGGAGGTATCTTGCGTGCGGTCGGTTCCGCTCCAGAGGCCGTTGACGGCGTAGACATCGAGGTCGCCGTCGTTGTCGTAGTCGATGAACTCGACGCCGGCCATGCCTTCACCTGCCCATCCGAGTCCGGCGGGTTCGGTAACTTCGGCGTAGCCGCCACCGGGGAGCCCTTTGTAGAGACGCAGGCCGCGAATGGCGGGGGTGTCGTACTCTTTGTCGAAGGCGCTCAGGCACGACTCGTTGAGGCGGCGGGCGGCGAGGAAGTTTACGTTGGTGAGGGCGAGGTCGAGAATGCCGTCACCGTCGAGGTCGCCAACGGCGGCGCTCATGCCGAACTCGGTGTTCGAGACGCCGGCCCCCGCGGCGGTCTCGGTGAAGATCGCGTTGCCGTCGTTGCGGTAGAGCAGGCTGTTGTAGCCACGGTCGTCGATCACGGCGATATCCATGTCGCCGTCTTGATCGTAGTCGTACGAGAGGGCGGAGTGGGCGTAGGTTTGCTGGAGGGCGGGGTCAACGGGTTTTGCGCCGAGCGATTTTTCGGAGGCGTCGTCGAAGTTTTCGCCGTTGTTGAGGAAGAGGCCCTGAACCATGACGGGGGCGCCCGACGCGCGCGAGTTGACGAGGTTGGTGAAGTCGAGAGCGCCGGGGAATCCGGCGTAGAAGTCGAGGAGTCCGTCGTTGTTGAAGTCGGCGACGGCGGCGGGCATGGCGTGGCCGAAGTGGCCCTTGGTCTGGATGTTTTTGAGGCGGGCGAATTTGCCGTTGCCTTCGTTTTTGTAGAACACCAGCTCGCTCATTTCGTCGGTGCTGTGGGGCTGGAAGCGGACCATGAGGAGGTCTTGGCGGCCGGACTTGAAGAAGTCGGCGAAGACGGCGGCTTTGACGAGGGTTTCACCGGCGAGACCGGTGTTTTCGGCTTTGGTGAAGCCGCCTTTTCCGTCGCCCTTCAAGAGCTGCGAGGGGCCTGCGGCGCCGACGAACATATCGACGTGGCCGTCGCCGTCATAGTCGGCGAGCGAGACGGCATAGCCGCCGCGGCGAATCGCCTCTTTGCGCAGGTAGCTTGGCAGCTTCGCGATGCCGGCGGTGGCGGTGACGTCGGTGAAGGCGGCCTTTTTGGCGGCGATGGTCTCGGCGTTGATGACCTGAAGGCCGTTGAGCTTCCAGGTTTTGCCTTCGCGGATGACCGAGGCGCGCATCATGCCGCGGTCGTTGCGGCGCAGTCCGTCGGTGGCGATGCCGCGGACGTCGAAGCGAATGACGGCGGTTGCGGCGTTGGGTTCGAGGGTGTCGGGGTTGCGGTCGGCCTTTGAGGCGGTGAAGGCGAAGGTTTCGAGGGCGACGTCGTCGATCTGCTTGAATTTTTTGAGGTACGCGTCGACGTCGGCTAAGGCTGCGTCACCCGCGGCGTTGGCGACTTTACGCCATGCGTATTCGGTGACGCCGGCGTCGGTGCGGGTCTCGACGATGTCGGCCTTTGCGAAGAGGGGGCCTTCAAAGGCTTTGGTGGTGAGGGCGCGGAAGGCTTTGACGTCGCGACCCTGCCACGCGGCGCGCCAGGGGTGGATGAGCGAGCTTTCGGCGGAGAGGAAGTCGACTTCGTCGGCCTCGCAAATCTTCTGGATGGTATCGACTTCGGCGTTGAGGCGGGATTTTCCGCCGTGGAAGCCGGAGAGTTCGGTGGCGGCTGGGCGCTTTGAGGTGGCGATGCGATTCATGACGTCGAGCATTTTGCTCGCGGCTTTTTCTGTATCATCGGCGGCTGCGGATGATGCGACCCCTGTGGCGGCACCGATTGCAAGTGACCCTGCGGCAGCCCAGATCGCGACGTGTTTGCTCTTCATTGCTTCCTCCAGTAGTTCGCGCGCGGCGAACAGCAACATTGCGGACCCCAGCTTCGCGACGCACGAGCGCCGCGATGACGGTTGTGACCGTCGCATCATCATCGCCGGAAGCAGCCCCCATCGGCGTACTACCGACCCGGAGCCGTCGCCGGATGGAGTTCACGGGTGGAACTTTACCGACGCGGCGCACCCGTCCCCTAACAGAAAAACGCTACTGCCTGTTATTTCAGCCAGTCAAGCACTTTTTTGTGGCAACGTGAGAGAGTTACACTTTTGCCACGATGGATAACGCCGTGCGTCATAAATTTGCGAGATTTCTGGCATTTTTGTTGGGGGCCGCAATTGTCGTGGCGGCGAACTTGGCGGCGGAGTGGGTGACACGGGCGAGATGGCTTCCGGCGCCGTTTGAAGACGGCATCTTTTTCGTGCAGCGCAACGGGGTCGAATTGTCGTTGCTCGATGATCGGCTGGTGCATGCGGGTGAGCCTGCGCTTGCGGTGGGGGAGGCGCTGCCCGAGTCGGCGCGCAACGCGTTTGAGAGTGAGACGATGCGCGACCCTGTGGGGGATGCGGAGCCGTCGTCGAGCCTTTTGTGGGTTCCGGTGCCGGGGAGATCGCCGTACAACCGCGACGGGATTATTGGGCGGACGATTGACGACGCGCGTGGGGCGGGGCGCGCTGTGCTGGTGCTGGGTGACAGCAACGGGGTTTATGCGGGGGGGGAGTCGTGGCCGTTTGTGCTGGAGGGGCTTTTGAATGATGAGCGGGGCGCGACGGGTGCGGGGCAGGCGGCGGGGCAGGCGGTCGGAGAGGCAGTGGGGAAGGCGGGGAAGACGGTGGTGTTGAACGCGGCGGTACCGGGGTACACGCTGTATCAGGGTGTGCAGCGGTTGAGGCGGATTCCACGCGATGTGAGGCTCGACTGGGTGATTGCCGAGTTTGGGTGGAACGACGTGTTTCGCACGCCGAATCCACCCGATACGGAGCTTGGGCGGTTGCTGCACGGGGTTGGTGCGGGGGTAGGTGGGGGGCGTGACGGTGTCGGGGTGAGTGGGGGCTGGCTCGACTGGGTGCGGTCGGTGGCGTTGGTGCGGGTTGCGCGGGGCTTTTATCACAATGTTGGTTGGGGTCTTCGCGAGCGGTCGCTGACGCAGCGGGTGCCTGAGGCGGATGCGCGGGTGCTGATCGATGCGTTGCAAGGTGAAGCGGCGGTGCGGGGGGCACGGTTGATGGTGCTGACGCGGGTGATGTTTGCACCGAAGGGGGCGCTGCATCGGGTGTTGCTGGAAGACACGGCGGCGCGGAATGATCTTTTGCGCGAGGTGGCGAAGGGTGGTGGAAAGTTCGTGCTGGTTGATGCGGCGCGGCTTCTGGGTGATGGCGAAGCGCATGAGGTGCGCTATGCCGATGAGTGTCATCTGTCGGCGACGGGGGCGCGGGTGCTTGCGGGGCATGTTGCGGGGGTGATTGCGGGTGCCGGGGTGGCGAGTCCGTGACGCGGTGCGCGAGACATCGTGGTAGACGGTGCGTGTGGTCGCGTGTAACTTCGTGGGGTTGATGTCGAACGCGCATGGGTTGCGAAGAGACCCTGCACAAAGACGACCGAGGCTGCATGTCACGCGTGACTCTCATCGTACCGTTTGACCCCGCGAATCCGGCGAATCCGTCGAATGCGTCGCTGCCGCCATTGCGGCTTGCGTGCCTTGCGGCGACGACGCGGCTGTTGGGGCATGAGACGACGGTGATCGATGGTGTTGGGCGGGCGATGGGGCGGTACTGGAGCACGGACCCGCGCTTTCACCATCATGGGATGACGGTGCAGGAGGCGGTGGATGCGGTGCCGCACGACAGTGATGTCGTGGGGGTGTCGATGCTGTTTACGCAGACGTTTCCGGCGATGCGTGAGTTGGCGCGTGGGTTGCGGCGCAAGTTGCCGCATGCGCGGATTGTGTTTGGTGGTGAAGGGGTGTCGGGCATTGCAGAGCGTGTGGTGGCGGAGGCTCCGGTTGATGCGGTGGTGCTGGGTGAGGGTGAGTTGACGTGGTCGGCGTTGCTCGATGCGTATGGGCGCGGTGAGAGCGGGGCGGGCACGGCGAATGTGCTGACGGCGGGTGATGATTACGACGAGGTGCGCAAGACGACGGCGGGTACGGTGAAGCACCTTGAGACGCTGCCGCTGCCAGACTGGTCGGGGATTGATTTTGAGCCGTACTGGGTGGGGCAGCAGGCGCATGGTGTGACGAATGGGCGGTTCATACCGATGACGGCGACGCGTGGGTGTCCGTACCATTGCAAGTTTTGTACGGCGCCGGCGACGTGGGGCTATCAGCGGTATCGTCCACCTGAGTCGGTGATTGATGAGATGCGGTATTCGCGTGACCGGTATGGGGTTGATGCGATCACGTTCAACGACCTCAGCATGGCGACGAATATCCGGTGGTTTGAGGAGTTTATTGAGAAGCTGCTGGCGGCGGATTTGAAGCTGAAGTGGCAGATACCGGTGGGGGTGCGTGCGCAGCGGCTGTCGCGCGAACTG
>CAZXXB010000025.1:3236-18479 GCA_964644185.1 uncultured Myxococcota bacterium | reverse complement strand
CGTCGGTCGGGGATGCAGTACCTGCAGATTGCGCCAGAGTCGGGGTCGGCGAAGGTGCTGGAGTGGATTGATAAGAAGCTGACGCTGGAGTCGATTTTCGAGACGATCGACAATGCGAAGGCGGCGCAGCTGCCGACGGGGGCGTATGTGATCATCGGGCACCCGGTCGAAGACCTTGATGATTACCTCGACACGTTGCGTTTTGTGGCTCAGATGGCGCGGCATGGGGTGGATGAGATCAGTGTGTCGGTGTTCGTGCTGTTGCCGGGGAGTCCGTATTTCAACGAGTTGAAAGAGCAGGGGTTGATCGAGTTCAACGACGATTTTTACGCGACGCTGGCACAGGGCGATTTGTCGCTCGAGGTGAGTTATTCACCGGCGTTTAGCGGGGCGCAGTTGCGGACGCTGAGGTTGCAGGCGATGGCGTGGTTTTACGCGTATCGGTTTGCGACGAAGCCGGATGATCTGGTGCGGACGGTGCTGCGTGTGAT
Organism: uncultured Myxococcota bacterium; assembly: GCA_964644185.1. Taxonomy (GTDB): domain Bacteria; phylum Myxococcota; class JAJVIH01; order JAJVIH01; family CAZXXB01; genus CAZXXB01. The sequence continues at coordinate 17,988 of CAZXXB010000025.1, read as the reverse complement.
GCGCAACGAGCAGGTGACGAAGACCGACCGGGTGTTGCGCAAGGAGTTTTTTAAAGTGGTGCGAGGGTTTGCGCCGTTGCTGCATCCATCGGCGTATCAGGCGATAGTGGCGACGGGGATGCGGCTTTTGCGGCGCGAGATCGAGGCGGGGCGCGCGGGTTCGGTGGGGGCGTTTTTTGATGCAGCGCGCAGTGCCGTGCGCGTGTAGCGGGGCCGTGCGCGTGTAGCGAGGCCGTGCTGGTCTAGCGAAAATCTGATTGCGGGAAGGTGCGTTCGTGTTGCACGAGGTCGTCGGGCAGGCGGACGCGGACGATGCCGCATCCACCTGAGACGAAGAGTGAGCCGGTGGCGGCGTGCCATGCGGTGTCGAGCGGGCGCGCGCCGACGGCGAATTCGTAGAGCAGCTTGCGGCTTTTGAGATCGACGATGGCGAGTTTGCCGGCGTAGTACTCGGTGACGGCGGCGATGGTGCCCGAGGGCATGATGCGAATACGGCGCGGGCGCTCACCGAGGTCGAGGGTTGCTTCGAGGGGTAGCGCGGGGGCCTTGCCGAAGAAGACCAGCTCGCCGCGCATTGCATCGGCACCGACGAAGCCGTCGTTGAAGGCGGTGTGTCGCAGCGACATGAAGAAGCGGAGGTTGAAGGTGTGGGCGAGGTCGAGGGTGCGGTTTGCGAGATCGATGGTGCCGAGCGAGCGAATGGAGGAGAAGACGATGCGGTCGCGTTGACCGGCGACGCGCGCGAATCCGGCTTCGGAGAAGATGGCCTGCATGCTGATGTAGGCGGTGTTGAGGGTGAGGTCGTCGAGGTTGACTTCGTACATCGCGATGGCGCCGCCATCGGTGATGAGGGCGGTGTCGCGGTGTGGAAGGTGGGCGATGTCGACGAATTCGATGAGGGCGGGGTTGTCGCTTTGCACGGCGAGTTTCATCGCGGGGTAGTCGATGGCGACGAGGTTCATGTGGCAGGTGGCGACGTAGCGCTTGCGGGTGGGGTCGAAGATGCTGTTGACGGTGCGTCCACACCATCCGAGGTCGGCGGTGTTGAGGGTGGCGCCGGTGAGGGGGTCGATCTCGACGGCAGACATTTGCTGGTAGACGAGCAGGGTGTTGTTGGGGGTGACGACGATGTGGTTGGCGTGGGGTAGGTCGGGGCGGACCATTTCGGCTTTGCCAGAGGCACCGTCGAGCGTGCACGACTCGGCGCCCTCTGCGTGGGGTGCGTCGTGAAAGGCGAGCCATGCGGCCATCCAGAACGCGGAGGCGAGGGCGAGAGCGGCGGTGAGGGCGTTGGCGATGCGTGTGATGCCGGCGGGTGCGAGGGCGGCGGGTAAGAAGCGGTAGAATGCGGCGGTGAGTGCGATGAGGGTGAGGGCGGCGAAGAGCGGCGCGCGGTCGAGTTGAAAGGCGTAGGACATGAAGTTGAAGACGCCGAAAGCGGCGAGGCACGCGGCCCAGATGAGCCATGGGTAGGCGTCGGTGCCGCGGCGCGCGGCGAGGCGGCCGGTGATGAGGGCGGCAAGGCCCGAGACGAGCATTGCGGGGGCAATGAAGTGGACGTCGATGAAGTAGGTGAGAAAGGTGAAGGGGGTGAGGAAGCAGAAGGCGGCGATGAGTGAGGCGGCGTAACGCGCGGGGGTGCGGGTCGTGCGCAAGATGGCGGCGAGGTAGGTGAGCCACCCTGCGAGTTCGCAGGCGTGATACCAGAGCGGGCGCGAGCCGAGGTTGACGATGGGTACGTTGCCCATGCGGTAGTATTGGGTCCATTCGAGAAAGTCGAAGCCGCCCGACTGGGTGATGAGGTGGCGCAGTCCGAAGAACCATCCGTTGAGAAAAAAGAGCATGAGGGCGAGGCCGAGGGTCGACCAGAAGGGGCGTGCGAGCAGGAGTTGCGTTGCTTTGTGAATTGCCGTCATGCGCCTTGCCTGCTAACGATTGGCGTTGGTCGTGAGAAATTGAGTCGAATGGGTCGCACGGGTCGCGACGGGGCGAGTACGCTACGTGAAGCGGGCTTTGGCTTCAACGCGGGCACCGTGAAAGTGGTATGCAGGTGGTGCGTTGCGGGTCGTGTGTGTGCGACTCGCAGCGGGGTACAACGAGACGAGGTGGATAACCTTGCGAACGGCATTGCGAGCGGTGGGGGTGATCGTTGCGCTGGCGCTATTTGCGGTGGTGGTGGCCGAGATTGCATATGCGATGGGGGTGGGGATACCGCGACTTCCGCCGGTAGATGCGGTGTTTGAGCCGGTGGATGACGAGCGGGTGTATGCGCCGAAGCCTCTCTCGATGATGAAGATTCGCGGTTGGACGGGTGAGGCTGCGGGTGACCGCGAGCGGGTGTGGGCGTTTGATGCGTATGGTGCGCGGGGGACGGTTGCGCGGGGTGAGTTTGCTGATGCGGGGCGGTGTCGGATTGCGCTCGTGGGGGGCAACACGGTGTTTGGTGCGCACGTGCTCGACAACGAGACGATTGGTGCGCGGCTTGAGGCGCGGTTTGCGGGGCTGGAGGTATTCAATGTGGGGGTGCCGGGGGTGGGGCTTGGGTATGTGGCGGCGCATGCTGAGAAGGTGGTGCCGAAGCTGCACGCGCATGTGGTGATTCTTGTGCCTGACGAGGGGCTGCCGGTGCGGCATCGCGGCATGCTGATGTTGCGGCGGGCGTATGAACACCGGGCGACGCTGACGACGCTGCTGCTGTCGGTGTTTCACTCGATGCAGACGACCGACTGGGTGAAGCCGGCTGAGACGAGCGAGGCCGAGGTTGAAGAGATTGGGGTTGCGGTGGGGCGTGTGCTGGCGGTGACGAAGCAGACGAAGAGTCGTTTTTTGCTGGTGCCGACCGATGCGAACGTGAGTGCGGCGATTTTGCTATCATCGAAGTTGATCTCGTTGCGGCAGGGGAGCGACCCGTTTGCGGAAGTGTGGGTGCCGCGGGCGACGGGGACGCAGGCGTTTCCGACGGATGAGCCGACGATTGAGTCGATGGTGGCGTTTGAGCGCGAGCTTGGAAACTATCTGGAAGGGGCGTTGAAGCGTGAGGGGTGGTGCGCGCCGCAGCCGTGAGGGCGGTGGGTCAGGTGCGACGCACGAGAAAGGCGGGGCGCAGGCGGGCGGGCATGACCGAGAGCACGTCTTGCACGACGCTGAGGCGCATGGCGATGACGAGCGCGACGTAGGTGAGTACGCCCAAGGTGACGAGCACGACGAGGCGCAGGGCGTGGTGCCATGCGGCGGGGACGATGAGGGCGGCGCCGGTGACGAGCAGCATCATGACGATGGTGGCGAGCGAGATGCCGGCGATGGCGCGGGCGAGGTCGCTGAATTTGAGTCCGATAAGGCGGCAGGCGTCGGCCATGACGGGGTAGAAGATGACGAGCTGGGCGGCGGTGTAGCAGAGGGCGACGCTCTCGATGGTGCCGAGCCAGACGCCGAGCACGACGGCGGAGATGGTGGCGGTGCTCATGAAGATTCCGCGGCGGAGTTGCAGGTCGGTGCGACCGAGCGAGGTGTAAATCCAGTTGGTGGGGTTCGACATGAGCTGGAGGGCACCGCAGATGGCGAGGGTGCGGAGGACGGGGACGACGGACATCCAGCGTTCGCCGAGGAGTGTGCGAATGAAGGCGTCGGCGACGACGACCATTCCGCCGGTGATGGGGAATGAGACGAAGGCGAGAATGACGAGGGTGCGCAGAAAGAGTTTGCGGGCTTGTGGCAGGTCGTCTTGCAGGGCGCTGATGGCGGGGCCCATGACGCGGCCGATGCCCGACATGATGTAGGTGAGGGGCAGCATCATGAGCGAGTAGGCGCGCGAGTAGATGCCGAGTTGCGATGAGCCGATGTATTTGCCGATGAGCACCTGGTCGAGGTTGCGGGCCCAGTAGGCGATGAAGTTGTTTGCGGTGAGGTTTGCGCCGTAGCCGATGATTTCGCGCACGGAGGCGAAGTCGAAGACGAAGGCGGGGCGGTGGGGTCCGACGCGCAAGAGGTAGGCGGCGGTGACGGTCGAGCGCATGAGCGACATGGCGATGAGGGCCCAGGGTCCGCCACCGAGATAGCCGATGATGACGGCGACGATGGCGGAAGAGAATTGCGCGGCTTCACCGATGTAGAAGAGTTCTTTGAATTTCATTTCGCGGCGCATGAGCGCGCCGGGCGTTGCCGAGAGGGCTTCGGTGACGAAGAAGATGCCGAGCACGCGGGCGATGTTGATGACGCGGGGCTCGTTGTAGAAGTCGCCGATGAGGGGGGCGGAGAGGGCGATGATCGAGCCGAAGAAGGCGGAGACGCCGAGGTTGAGCCAGAAGACGGTGTGAATCTGGGCCGACGTGAGGTTTTTGCGTTGTACGAGGGCGTAGCTGAAGCCGAAGTCGACGAGTAGCTGGGTGAATCCGGTGATGGCGGCGACCATGCCGACGACGCCGAAATCGGCGGGCATGAGCAGGCGTGCGAGCACGACCTGCACGACGAAGGTGGTCGTCGTGCGGACGATGAGGCTCATGTAGCTCCAGTAAGCGCCGGAGATGACCTTGTCGCGCATGCTCATGGCGGCGCGCTGTATGGCTCACGAGTGGGGGGGTTGTCGAGACTTGCGTGGTTGGCGCAGGTGACGTGGGTGCGGGCGCGGTGTAAAAAAGCAGGGGCTGTGTGGTGCTGGTGTCGGGCAATTTTGCGTGCAGGTGAGCGACGCGATGAGTGAGCAAGCGGTTGCAGTGGGTGAGTCGAGCGAGTCGTTGAAGGGCGCGCCGCGGCGGTTTGAGGCGGTGGTGATGGGTGCGGGGCCGGCGGGGTTGGCGTTGGCGGCAGAGTTGGCGGCAGCGGGGGTTCACACGGCGTGTGTTGCGCCGTCGCCGCGCACGCGTTGGGTGAACAACTACGGTATCTGGCTCGATGAGGCGCAAGAGTGCGGGGTCGCTGATTGTCTTGAGGCGACGTATGACGATCCACTCGTGATGCTCGGTGATGAGCCGATTCATCTGGCGCGCACGTATGGCAGGGTCGATAACGCGGCGTTGCAGGGTCATTTTTCGAGGCGGTTTGAGGGTGCGGGTGGCGAGTTCGTGCGGGGTGTCGTGGCGGCGGTTGAGCCGGGTGTGTCGGCGCATACCGTGCGGTTGCGCGATGGGGGCGCGTTGCTGGGGAGGCTTGTCGTTGATGCGACGGGTGCGGGTTCGGCGTTTGTGCGGCGCGAGCCACGGCGCATGGGTAAGGCGGTGGCGGGGCAGGCGGCGTTTGGGCTGACGCTGCGTGGCGAGTACGCGGCGTTGAAGAAGGGGCAGATGGTGTTGATGGATTGGCGTCCATTGCCGTGCGATGCGTGCGGCTATGATGGGCCGCCGACGTTTTTGTATGCGATTCCATTGGGTGATGGGCGGTTGTTCGTTGAAGAGACGTCGCTTGTGGCGCGTCCGATGGTTGATTTGGCGGTGTGTGAGCAGCGGTTGCACGAGCGGATGGCGACGTGCGGGATACGGTTTGACGAGGTGATCGAGACAGAGCGTTGCATGATACCGATGGGTGAGCCGTTGCCGGTCGCGGGTCAGGCGGTTGCGAGCTACGGGGCGGCGGCTTCGATGGTGCATCCGGCGACGGGGTTTCTGGTGAATCGGGCGTTGCGTTTCTCGCCGCTGGTGGCGGCGGTCGGGGCTGAGGCGTTGCGTCGGGGGGCGTCGGCGCAGGGGGCGTCGGATGCGGTGATGGGGGCAGTGTGGCCTGAGCCACGCAGGCGTCAGCAGATGCTTTTTGCGTTTGGTATGGAGACGCTTTTGACGCTGGACGCGGTGGGTTTGCGGAAGTTTTTTGCGGCGTTTTTTGCGCTGCCCCGGTCGAACTGGGAGGGTTATTTTGCGGGGCGCGATGATGCGGGGGGGCTTGCGACGACCATGCTAAGCATGTTTGTTGGCGCACCGATGCCGCTCAAGGCGGCGCTTGCGCGCTCGGCGCTGGGAAGTAATTTTGGTGTGTTGATGCGCGCGCTGCGGGTGTGACCGGGTGCGGGCCACGAAGACGTGTGGACGCAATGAAGAGAACCGACGAGATGAGTTACGGGCTGGGTTTGCCACGCTTGCGCGCTGGCTGCGGTGCGGCGTTGCGGTCGCGCTGCGTGGCGGTGTGCTTCGCTGTCGCGGTGGCGAGCGGGGGCGTGGTGTTTGCGACGGCGTGTGGTGATGACACCGACATTCGCATCGACAACGGCGATGGTTCGGGCAGCGGCGACAGCGGTAGTCGGCAGCGTCCACTCGATGCGGATGATGATGACGATCAGGATGAGCTGATCACGGCACCCGACCCGGCGACGGGCACGGCGGTGAACGTCGAGACGGGTGAGACGGCGCGATGAGTGGCAGCTTCGTCCCGCTGCGAGGTCTCGGCAGGGTGGGCTCTATCGGCTTTCGGGGCATTGCTGGCGTGTTGGGCGTTGTGGGTCTCGTGTCGTGCAGTGAGCAGAAGCCGGCGCCGCCTGTGATTGAGATCGTGGAAGAGGCGCCGCTTGATCGGTCGGCGGGCTTTTCGGTGAAACTCGAGGCGGTGCGCGCGATTACGACGGGCAACCCTGCTTTGGGCCTCGCGCGGTATAGTCCGGATGGGGCGGTGCTGGCGGTAAGTCTTGAGAATGGGGATGGGCTGTATGTGTTGAATCCGCTTGGGGGCGGGTTGACGATGTTGACGCAAGATGAGGGGGCGGGGGTTTACGCGCGGTGGGATTCGTCGGGGCGGTTTTTGAGTTACGCGGCGCGGGTAGCGCATGGTGCGCGGACGTTTGAGGTGACGCGAACGGGGTTGCGGCGTGCGGCGGCGAGTGACCCACGGGTTGCGCGGCACCCGAGTGTGCGGTTGCGTGCCGAGGTGCGTGACCATCTCGTGTGGGTGATTGATGAGGGTGCGGCGAAAGAGGCTTCGACCGCGGAGGTGACGGCGTCGCCGTTTGGGGATCGTTTTTTTTCTCCGGCGTTTTCACCGCGAGGGACGTATCTCACGTTTAGCGGTCGCGAGAGCGGGTTGTGGATTTACGAGGTGGAGACGGCGCGGCTGGCGAATCTTGGGCCGGGTTCGCATCCGGTCTGGTTGGCGGAGGAGTCGGGGATAATTTACGACGTGATTGATGACGACGGTGAGGGGCGGATACTGGCGAGCCTGTGGCACTACGACATGGCGAGCCGGGCGCGGGTGCGGCTGACGCCGGCGGATGGGTCGGCGCATTTGCGGGCGAGCGTGTCGCCCGATGGGACGACGGTCGTGTGGGATAACGTGGGGCGAATCATGGCGGCAAAGCTTCTCGTGACGCCGAAAAAGGGTGCGAAGGCAGGTGCGGAAGCGGGTCGCGAGGCGGGCAAAGCAACCACGGGATTTTGACGTCGGAGTTTTTCGGTTATAGTGTCGTGGCTTGCTGCGGCTGCCATGCTTGACGTGCGTGTTTGCGCGTGGGCGTGGTGTGCCACCGTCGAGATGGTGTGCCACCGCTGAGAGGTTGCTTCGAATGTCAAAGCGCTACCCCGAGTTTGCGCAGTTCGTTCTGGTTGTCGCGGTCGCTTCGGTGTTTGCCGTTGCGGGCGCGTGCAATGACGACAGCGGTGGTTTTGGTGACGCGATTGGTGGGGGCAGCTCGTTTGATGACGACGATGCCGACGACGGCGAGACGGTGCGTCCACCGTCGATTTCGCTGAAGGTGACGCCGGGCACGCTCGACGCGGACGGTATCTCGATTGGGCGTGTGACTGCGCGGATCGCGAACGTGACGTTTCCGGAAGATCGTGATGTGAAGGTGCGGTTTTCGACCGATGCGGGGACGTTTGAGAATCAGCGGTTGCGCATTGAAGTGCCGGTCAACAAGCGCACGGGGGTTGCCGAGGCGCAGCTTCACGCGTCGCAAGAGCAGGGCAACTATCGGGTTTATGTCGAGGCGGTCGCCGCCGACCCACCACTCGTCGCGCAGGTGGCGGTGCGTCTCGTCGCCGCTGATAGCCGTTACTGGAACAACGACCGTGGGCAGCTTCCGACCCCCGGGGCGTCGAGCAGCGATGACGATGACGACGACGACGACGCGGCGGCGACGACCGATGACGACGACGACAACGACATTTTCTTTGGTGGCATCGATGCGTCGGATGATGACGACGCGACCGAGACGACGACCGACTCGACGAGCGGTGGCGACGGCACCGACACGGGAAGCGATACGGGTGCTGGGACGCTGTAACGCGTCGGTCTGGCACGCGACCGGTCAGCAAGCACGTTGCGATGTGAGCGGCGTGAGCGGCGTGAGCGGTGTGCGCGGTGTGAGCGGTGTGAGCCGGTGTGTGTGACCCGGTCTCAGATATCGGGTTTTTTCTCGTAGACTTTCGGAATCACGTTTTTGGGCGCGTTTTGTCCGGGTGCGGAGACGTTGCCGGGGGTGACGGAGGAGGGTGCGCCGACGCCACCTGCCTCACGTGCGGCCATGGCGCGCATCTGGTCTGCGAGTGGGCCAGAGACCTGCTTGAGAAACCATTTGCTGCCGCTGTAGCGCCACTCTTGCACCTGCTGGCCGGTGAACATGTCGACGTCTGGCGTGATGCGCCACTGGATGAAGATGCGGACGAAGGCGGTTTCGTTGTCTTCGCCAAAGGCGATGTCGCGAATCTCGTAGTCGACGACTTCGATGCGTCCGTTTGCGGCGTCGAGGGCGGGCCCCATCTGCACGAGCAGTTCGGGGTCGAGGTGGTTTTTTGCGACGTCGAATCTTTCCCAGCGCAGGTCGTCGCTGAAGGCTTTGACGTCTTCGGTGAGGCGCTCTTGCCGACGTGGGCCGAAGCAGGCGGTGCCTGTGGTGGCGATGACGACGCCGAGCACGGCGGCGCGTAAGAGGCTGAGGGTGGCGGCGGGGTCGTGCAACGTGACGGTTGTGGAAGCGGTGCGCATGGTGACGCTTTGGGTATCACGGCGGGCGCATGGGGCGCAAAGCGTCTGGTTGCGGGATGGCGAGGTTTTGCGGGTTGGCGAGGTTTGGGGGGGTGGCTGCGAGGGCAGGGGCGCGCGAGGTGATGCGAGGGCGGGGAAGGTGATGAAAGGGTGGGGAAGGTGATGAAAGGGCGCGGAAATCGTGCAGAAAATCTTGCGCCGCGAGATCGGCGACCCTAAGCTTTTTTTGCGTTGTTTCCATCAGGGAAGTCTGTGTTCAAGTCGCGCGAGTTCGAGCGCGTTTCGTGGTCGCCCGATGTTTTATCGTCTGTTCGCCGTTGTGGTTATCGCCGCGAGCCTTTTCTGGCTTAGTGAGAACCTGTTTGGCGGCGGGTACGACAAGTTGGGCAGGTTGAAGGCCGATCACGCGGCGCTTTCCGCCGACAACGCCCGCATTGCGAGCGAAAACGCGGCGATGCGCCAACAGATTGACCGGCTCACCAACGACCCTGCGATGATCGAGCGGGTGGCGCGCGATGAGCTGGGGCTCGTGCGCAACGACGAGACGGTGTTTCTCGTCGGTGAAGAGTAAGGCGCGCCATGTCGGCGAGTTTTCCAGACATTTCGGTGCCTGTGACGCCGCTTGCGCGGTCGAAGGTTTCGCCACGTGACGAGGGGCGCGGGGCATCGGTGTCGCGGGCGGCGCGGGGGGCGGGTGCGTCGTCGCTTGCGGCGTTGGTGCGCGTGCTCGTTGCTGCGCATCCGCTCGTGGTGACGGCAGTTGCGGTGCCTTTGTTTGCGTCGGGTGTGCTCGATATTGCGGTTGCGCCTGATGAGGCAAGTGAGGCGGGGGCGGTGCGTGCGTTGCAGGCAATGGCGCATGGCTTGACGGGGGCGCACGCGGCGGTGGCGGTTGTTTTGAGTGCGCTTTCGGTGCGGGCGTTTGTGACGCGCTTCTCGCGGGTTGGCAGGCGGCGTACGGCGACGGTGCCCGCGGCAGATGGGGCGGTGGCGGGGCACGAGGGGGCGCATGATTCGTCACCTGCGCCGACGCGCAAGTCGGCGTGGCTGCATGGGCTTGAGCGGCAGGTGGGGCGGTTTGCCGATGACGTGGGGGCGGGGCTTTTTGCGTTGATTGGCTGCCTGTTTTTGATGGTGTGCAGCGGGTCGTCGGCGAGTGTGTTTGTGCCCCTTTTGTATGTGACGCTGGCGGGGCTTGCGGCGCTGCACACGCTGGCGGCGACGGCGCTGTTTGCGGCTGTTCCGGTTGGGTATGAGGTGTTGCGGGTGGTGTTCTTGGGGGGTGAGGCGGCGGCGGTGTCGGGGTTGCATGTTGTGTATCTCATGGCGTTTGCGGGGCTTGGTGCGCTGGTGTTGCGGGCCGAGGTGATGCGGGGGCGGCGGCGGCGTGAGCTTGCGATTGCGCGCACGCTTGACCGGGTTGCGGCGGAGGCGCGGGTCTATCGTCTGGGTGGGTCGGTTGCGGCGACGGCAGAGGCGGTGGGGGCGACGGGGCCCGATGCGGTGACGAGTCGCGACGAAGCGGCGCTGCATGACGAGACGGCGGCGGAGGTTGCGGCGGTTGATGCGATTCATGCGGTGATGCGTGACGCGCTGGCGGTGCTCGACAGGGCGCTCGACGCGCACACGGTGGCGGTGGTGACGTTTGCCGATGCGGGTAGCGCGCAACTCAACGTGCGCGAGGTGCGCACGCAGAGTCCACATCTTGAGCGGCGCAAACTGACGGCGTCGGCGGGGGTGCTGGCGGCGGCGGTAAAGCAGCGGCGCACGCTGACGATGGAAAATCTGACGGGGCGCGCAGGAATTTTGAACTACTACACGTGCGATGTGGGGGTGGGGTCGTTTGCGGCGGTGCCGCTGTTTGCGTCGGGCGCGGGGGCATCGGGAGCGGTTGAGGGTGAGCGTGAACTTGCGGGGCTCGTGATCGCGGATCGGATTAATCCAGCGGCGTTTGATGGGGCGCAGGTTGGGGCGCTTGAGGCGGCGGCGCGACAGATTGAGCGGACGCTTGAGACCGAGCAGCTTTTGCATCGGGCGCTGAGTGAGCGTGAGCGGCAGGCGCGGTTCTTTCGCGCGTCGGACCGGCTGAATCATGCGCTGACGCTCGACGAGGTGTACGAGCAGTTTTTGACTTCGGCGCATGAGGTGTCGGGGTTTGAGTTTGCGGCGGTGACGCTGCTCGTTGATGGGGCCGCGGGTACGCAGGTGGTGGTGACGGGTGTGGGTGAGGGGTTTGAGGCGTTGACGGGCACGACGTTTGAGGCGGGTAGTTCGCTCGTGGCGGCGGCGGTGAAGATGCGCGAGGCGATGCCCGAAAAGCCGTTTCATCGCATGGAGGCGAAACGGCGCGTGGTGTTTCACGAGTCGGTAGACCCGGCTGAGTTGGCGCGTGCGCGGTCGGTCAAGGTTGTTCCACTTGTGGCGCGTGACGTGGCGGTGGGTACACTCGTGATTGGTTCGTCGGCAACAGAGGAGTTTGGCGATGATGCGGTGACGATGTTGCGGGTGATTGCGAGTCAGGCGGCGGTGCGGGTCGAGAACGCGAAGCTGTTTAAGCAGATGGAGCGGATGGCGACGACGGACGGGCTGACGGGGCTGTTTAATCGGCGCACGTTCAACGAGAGGTTGCGCGAGGCGATGGCGCGCGCGGCACGCATTGATAAGCCCGTGACGCTGCTGATTTGCGACGTGGATCACTTCAAGCGGGTCAACGACACCTATGGGCACGACGTGGGCGATCAGGTGATTCAGCGGGTGGCGTCGGTGTTGAAGAAGAGCGCGCGCGAGACCGACACGGTGGCGCGGCGAAGAGTTTGTGGCGATCATGGAGTTGACCGACACGGCGGGTGCGGCGGTGTTTGCCGAACGACTGCGCGAGCAGATCAAGGCGCAGGTGTTTAACACGCCGATTGGTAAACTTTCGGTGACGATGAGCTTTGGTCTGGCGATGTTTCCGGGTGCGGCGGCAGACCCTCACGAGTTGCTCGTCGCCGCCGACAAGGCGCTGTACCACTCGAAGCAGACTGGACGGGATCGCATCACCGTGTTTTCGAACGACATGGGTGGCAAAAGCGATAAGTAGTTTGTAGCCTTGCACCATGCCACGCGCCGACCTGCACAATCACATTCTGTTTGGCCTCGATGACGGGGCGCGCGAGCCCGAAGACAGTCTCGAGATGGCGCGCATTTTCGTCGACAACGGGTACGATGTGGTCGCTGCGACGCCACACCTTCAGCCGGGGCGGTGGACCGACCGGGTGACGGCACTCGCGCGGCTCGATGAGGTGCGTGCGCTGCTGGCCGAGCACGAGGTGAAGCTCGAGATCGCGCGCGGGGCCGAGCATTACATGGATTCGAACCTGCCGATGCAGGTGGATGACGGCACGTGGTTGCCGTATGCGGGCGATGAGACGCGGTATGCGCTGATGGAGTTTCCGAATGAGGGGATGCCGCCGATGCTCGAGCGCTACATGCACGCGCTGCGGGTGAAGGGGGTAAAGCCGGTGCTGGCGCACGTCGAGCGGTATGGCGAGTTGAATTCGTCGCGGGGGCTCGAATTGATTGACCGGCTCATCGGCACGGGCGTCGTGATGCAGTTGAATCTGGGGTCGCTCGTGGGACTCTACGGTTGGTCGGTGAAGTGGTTTGCAAAGAAGCTGTTGCGCAAGAACATGATTCACATCGTGTCGAGCGACATGCACATGCCAACGTACTGGGGCGAGCGGTTGCCGCGTGCGCTGCGCGACCTCGAGAAGCTCGTGGGTAGCGACCGTGCGCGGGTGCTGACCGAGGAGAATCCGCACCGGATATTGAAGGGGTATGGAGTGGGGCTGCCGCCCTCGTGAGGTGGGGCGCGTCACCGGGTGCGCGTGGTTCTGATTGGCTCGCGGCGTGGCGCTGTAATGTTTGTCGTGCAGAAAACCTATAGGGGTGAGCCGCTCATGACGGGCGGCGCAATTGCCGGTGCAACCGGTTGGAGAGGCCCCGAAATGAGTGCACGTATTGCGACCCCGACGATGGAGAACGCCCCTGAGGCAACGCGTCCGATTCTTCAAAATCTGAAGCAGATGGTGGGCATGGTGCCGAACCTGTTTGCCACGATTGGTCACTCGTCGAACGCGCTCGCCGCGCTTTTGCACTGGGATTCGACGATTGCGAAGGGGACGCTGTCGAAGCGTGAGATCGAGCAGATCAACCTCGTCGTGTCAGAGCAGAACGGCTGCGGGTACTGCACCTCGGCGCACACCGCAATTGGGCGGAAGGTGGGGCTCAGCGAGCAAGAGACGATCGACGCGCGCCGTGGTATCGGCAGCAACGAACGCGAGCAGGCGGTTCTCGATTTTGCGCGCAAGATCGTGCGCACCGGCGGTTCCGGAACGGGTGCCGAGTTGGAGCGGGCCCGGGCGGCGGGCATCACCGATGCCGAGCTTATCGACATCATCGCGGTCGTGATGAGCAAGTCGTTTACGAATGCGGTCGCGATTGTCGCGCAGACCGAGATTGACTGGCCGCGCGCGAAGCGCATCGCCGGGTATTGATCGCGGTTTCGTCGCGCGGGGAGCCTCTAGCCGTTGATGCAGAGACGGAGGTTTGCCTTTGCCCGATGCAGCATGACGGCGACGTTGTTGGTTGAGAGGCCGAGCCTTGACGCCACATCGTCGCCGCTCTGTTGCTCGAGCAGACGCAACTCGACGACGCGGCGTTGCATCTCTGAGAGTAGAGAGATGCAGCCCAGCACGGTGATGTGAGATTCGGCGGCGGCGATGAGTGCCGATGTCGCGCGATTCATCGCGCAGGTTGAGAATCAGGTTGTCGTCGCTCGTATGGGGTCGCGAGCGATGCGCGAGTCGTCGGTGGTTGCGGGCGGCGTTGCGGGCGATGACGCTGAGCAGCCTGGCGGCGGACTCGGTGTCTTCGAAGAGGTTGCGCGCCTGCGGCATGGCGAGAAACGTCACGAATGCTTCCTGTGCGGCGTCGAGCGCGTCGGTGTCGTGGAGACCCTCGCTGCGTGCGATGCCGACGAGCATCTCGCGGTGTTCGCGAACGAGTTGCGTGACCCATCCAAAAAAGCCGGGTGTGGTTGGGGTTTTCATCGTGGACTCTCTGCCTTGCATACCCGTGATGTGTGAGATGATCTGGGGAGCTAACTGAGTGAGATGGTGACGTAGACGGCTTGCCGACCGGTGACGACGAGCAACGTGATGCGGCTTGCGTGGCGCACCTTGGCGAGGAGGGCGAGAAATTCGTCGGCGCTCACGACGTTTTGTCCGGCGAGTTGAAGAATCACCATGCCGGGCTCGATGCCGGTTTCGCGCGCCGGGCTTGAGCCGCGGACCTTTTCGACGATGGCGCCGCCGCGGACGCCCCACTGTTTGGCGACGTTGGCGGGCAGCGATTTGACGGTGACGCCGAGGGCTTGCCATGCGAGTTCGCTGACCGAGAGTTTGTCGCGGCTCGCGGGCTTGAGGGTTGAGGCGTAGGCTTTGCCGGCGCGCAAGACTTCGAGGCGCACCTCTTCGCCGACTGTCCAGCCGCGCGCCATTTCTTCGAGTTGCAGGGCCGAGGGGACGGGTTTGCCGTTGACGCGGGTGAGCAGGTCGCCGGTGTTGAGGTTGGCGAGGGCGGCGGGGCTACCGGCAGCGACGCGGGTGATGACGACGCCGCCAGGTTCGGTGAATTTGAGGTAGGCTCGCATCTCGCGCGTCAGGTCTTCGACATCGAAGCCGACGTAGCTTTTGCGCACGCTGCCGAACTCGCGCAGCTCACGCACGGCACGCATCGCGCGATCGACTGGAATTGCAAAGCCGATGCCCTGACCCTGCGCGAGGATGGCGGTGTTGATACCGATGAGTTCGCC
>CAZXXB010000025.1:0-3225 GCA_964644185.1 uncultured Myxococcota bacterium | reverse complement strand
GGGGGCCGCCCGAGTTGCCGGGGTTGATGGCGGCGTCGGTCTGGATGAGTCCATCGAAGAAGCGGTCGTTGTCTTTGAGCGAGCGGCCAAGTGCCGAGACGACGCCTGTCGTGACGGTGTGTCCGAGTCCGAAGGGGTTGCCGACGGCGAGAACGCGCTCGCCGATCATGAGGTCACTCGAAGTGCCGACGGTGACGGCGGGCAGCGGGGTGTCGCTGACGATTTTGAGGATGGCGAGGTCGAAGCGGGGTTCGGCACCGAGCACGCGGGCTGCGAATTCGCGTCCATCGGAGAGTTTGACCTGAATCGCGGCGGCGTTGCGGATGACGTGTTCGTTGGTGAGCACGGTGCCGTCGCTTGCGATGATGACGCCCGAGCCGAGTGAGGTGGTGGGCTGGGCCGTGCCGGGGAACATTTCGGGAAAGAGCAGGCCGAAGGGGCCGGGGGCCTGGCGCTGCTCGATGGAGGTGGTGAAGACGCTGACCACGCTTGGCACGACGCGGTCAACGGCACGCACGACGGCGTCGACGCGTTCGGCGCGGGCGGCGTCGTGCTGGGCTTGTGCGATTGCGGGCGCGGTCGCGAGGGCGACGGTGATGGCGCTGGCGATTGCGAGGGCGATGGTGCGTGCGACGGGGGCTGTGCGCGGCGGGGTCATTCGTAGTCTCCGAGAATTTGCTTGCGATAGGCGATGCGTTGATCGCCCTTCGAGAGCATGGCCCAGCGGGCGTAGGTGTAGAAGTCGACGTAGATGATACGCGGACGTTCGCCGTCGGCCTCGACGAGAAACGTGAGGTTGATTTGTCCGGCTTCGTCGGGGGCGCCGTCGTAGAGAAAGACGCGGATGATTCCGTTGTCGAATTTGCGGGCGCGGGTGTGCATGACGAGATCGCCGACGTTGCGTCGTGGGCCGGGTTTGAAGAGGGCGGTGAGGCCGGTGATGAACTGGGGGCGAAAGCTTGTCGGGGTTGCGCCGTTGGGTAATTCGCGGCGGGTTTGTGCGTTTTCGTAGAGTTTTTGCCAGTCGATGGCGGTTTCGAGGATGGCGGGGTTTGAGCGGACGAGGTTTTCGGCGATGTCGAGCACGAAGGCTTCGGCGTCTTGAATGGCGAGTTTTCTGGTCGATGCTTTTTGGGTCGCGGGGCCCGAGCATCCATCGCTGGTCTGGGTGCAGGCGGCGAGTGAGGAGATGAGCAACGTCGCGAGCAGGGGCATGAGCGATGCGCGCGGCACGAGCGGCATGTGGGGCGACGACGTGCGATGCGACGGGTCGCGCGGGGCGAGCGTGGTGTGGGTGAGGGGCCGATTTGGCGAACGATTTTGCAGCATTGGTGAAATGTTTTTGGCGGTGTTTTGAGTGGGTCCGTGGTTTGACTTCGCACTACGCGCTTGTTAACTTCGACGCAACTTCTCAGCGGGCGTCGCGTTTGGCAAGGCGGACGATGTCGCGCACGCGCGGGTCGGGGCGCGGCGCCGACGACAGAACCGATGAAGCAGTCGGGGCCGCAGTGCCCGGGGCTGTCACATCGGGGTGGGTTTTACATTGCGGCAGCATACGATTCGCTGGCAGTTACCGTACGCATCGCTCGGGGAGTTCATCTCTTCGCATCATGCATTCGTGACGCAGAGCGGCCTTTACTTCAAGACCGCCACGCCGTTGCCGCTCGGCACCGAGGCCGAGTTTTCGATTACGCTCGACGACGGTGAAGAGATCATCAGCGGCAAGGGTCGCGTGGCCGAGGTGCATGGGGCAGGTGGTGGTGGGCCGGGTGGGCTTGCGGGGGTGATGCTGCAATTCACTGACCTGTCGCCTCAATACAACGAGGTGCTGTTGCTGATTGCGGCGCATCGCGCGGTGCTCGACGCGCGCCGCGCGCCGGGTGCAGTTCCGAAGATTCGCGAGGGGTTGCCCGACGCGGTGCTGGGGTTTGCCGAGCCGGGTGCGACGGCTGTGCCGGCGTCGTTTGCGACGACGTCATCGGCTGCGCCTGCGTATGCGTCACCGAATGTTCAGAGTGGTTCGTCGCCGCGGCGTGATGCCGATGATGTCGCGGAGGAGTTTTTCTCGTCGGCACCGAAGGCCGCGCCGGGCGGACCACCCGCACCGCCGCCTGCGACGTCGATGGGTGTGCCGGTCGCGGCGTTGCCGAATGAGCCGAAGGTTCCGCTGCCGGTAGAGCCGAAGGGCACGCCGCCATTGCCGCCGGAAGACCATGGTGAGGTGTCGGTGACGACGCCAGCGGGTACGATTGCGGGGTATGCGATTGACCCGAGTGCGCTTGCGCCGGAGGCGGGTGAGGTGTCGGGTGCGGCGCGCGTTGGATCGACGCCGCCGGCGCAGGGTATGCCCGTGATGCGGTTTAGCGGCGAAGTGCAGAGCGTGCGCACGAAGATGAGCGCCGAGGCGCTGTCGCGGGTGCCACGTGGCGATAAGCCGCTGCCGCCGCCGGTGGGGCCGATCATCGGCATTGACCTTGGCACGACGAACACGTGCGCGTCGGTGGTCGAGGGTGGGCGCCCGATCGTGATTCCATCAAGGCGTGGGTACAGCACGATACCCTCGATGGTGGCGCTGAACGAGTACGGCAACCTGCTCGTGGGGCACATGGCGCGCAGCCAGTTTTTGTTGAACCCGGTGAACACGGTGTACGGGGCGAAGCGACTGATTGGTCGCAAGTTCAAGTCGCCGCTGATTCAGGGTTTGAAGAACATTTTCCACTACGAGGTGGTTGAGGCTCCGGATGGGTCGACGGCGGTTCGGCTGGGCGGGCAGGTGCTGACGATGCCGCAGGTGTCGGCGCTGATTTTGATGGAGATTCGCGAGATCGCGCAGGAGTATTTGCAGACTCCGGTCAATCGGGCGGTGATCTCTGTGCCAGCGTATTACAACGACAGTCAGCGCAACGCGGTGCGCGACGCGGGTCGGCTTGCGGGGTTTCACGTCGAGCGGATCGTCAACGAGCCGACGGCGGCGGCGCTGGCCTATGGGTTTGACAAGGGGCTTTCGCAGCGGATTTTCGTGTACGATCTGGGCGGCGGTACGTTTGATGCGTCGGTGTTGCAGCTTGAGGGTGATGTGTACGAGGTGCTCTCGACGGGCGGCAACAACTTTCTCGGCGGCATCGACTTTGACAATCGCCTTGCGGACTATTTTGACGAGGTGTTTCGGTCGCAGCATGGGGTTGGGCTTCCGCGTGATGGGGTGACGGCGCAGCGTGTGTTGTT
>CAZXXB010000024.1:22899-24476 GCA_964644185.1 uncultured Myxococcota bacterium | reverse complement strand
GACACGTCGAGCCCGACCGATGACGACGACGCGACCGGCGACGACGATGACGACGACGCGACCGGCGACGACGATGACGATGACGATGCCACGAGCGACGACGATGATGCGACCGGCGACGACGACGACGACGATGATGCGACCGGCGACGACGACGACGACGCGACCGGCGATGATGACGACGACCTGCCCAGCACCTACGACTTCGCGAGTCGGTTCGGCGAAGGCAGCAGCGTCGCTTACGACGGACAGGTGATGCGCGGCGTGCTGATTCTCGAGTTGCGCAACTACCTGCGCGCCATGACGGCCAAACTCGACGACGGCTCGCTGATTCCGGCTGCGGGTGACGTGGTCGCCGCCATCAACTTCTACTTCAACTTCGACAGCGCCACTTCGGGCGATGTTCCACTGACACTCACCGCCCGACTGCCGCTCTTGCAATCCGACTTCAACGGCATCTCGACCAACAAGAAACTGAGCGACAAGGTCGCCGGCCTCGACACCTCAACCGACTACCGCGACTGGAGCACCGAGTTCGCCGGTTGGAAAGAAGACGGCGTCACGTCGCCAACGACGCTCTTGCAGAAGTGGTTCGCCAAGATCGAAGCGCTCGCGATCGACCGCGCCAACGGTACGATTCCGACCGCGCCGGGTGGCGCCGCCGTGCCGAGCGTCGTCATCGACGGCAACGGCGTCAACTACGACCAGCTCATCGAAAAGTTCCTGTGGGCCTCGATCGCCTACCACCAGACGACCGACGACTACCTCGACGACGCGACCGAGGGTAAAGGTCTGCTCACATCGAACGCCGCAGCCGAAGAGGGCAAACTCTTCACGACCCTCGAACACCAGTGGGATGAAGGCTTCGGCTACTTCGGTGCCGCGCGCGACTACGGCGATTACACCGACGACGAGCTTGCCAACGCCGGCGGACGCGAAGACTACCTCGCCGTGCACGACAGCAACGGCGACGGCAAGATCGACCTGCTCACCGAGTACACGTTCGCCCCCGCGGGTTACGCCGCCCGTCGCGACCGTGGTGCCGCCACCGCTGGCGCACCCACCGACTACACCGCGCAGATTTTCGGCGCCTACCTCGCGGGCCGCGCCCTCATCACCAACGCCGGTGGCGATCTCACCGAAGCGCAGCTCACCGAACTCAAGGGCTACCGCGACGCCATCGTCAACGGCTGGGAAGAAGTCTTCGCCGCCAACGTCATCAACTACGCCAACGGCGTCTTGCGCGACATGACCGCCTTCGGCACCGAGACCTACGACTTCGCCGGACACGCGGGGCGCTGGTCAGAGTGCAAGGCGTTCGCCCTCTCGCTCCAGTTCAACCCGCGTAAGCGCATCACCGACGAGCAGTTCGAAGAGTTGAACAACCTCATCGGCCAGGCGCCGGTGCTGCCCGGTGCCGATGGCATCGAGGCCTACAAAGAAGACCTGCGTGCCGTAAAAGAACTGCTCGCAGATATCTACGGTTTCGACGCGAAGCTGCTCGGCGACGACGACGGTGTGGGCGGCATCTAAGCCGCCCCATGACCCCCGACCCGCGAAAGGCTCGAAGAGGAGAG
>CAZXXB010000024.1:19391-22889 GCA_964644185.1 uncultured Myxococcota bacterium | reverse complement strand
AAGATGCGCGTTTCAGGTTCTCAGTTCGAAGATGTGCGTTCGTGCTGCCACGGTGTTCTCGCCGTGGCGGCGCTCGTCGTTGTGTTCACCGGCTGCACCGGCACGCTCGGCGGTAGCGACACGACCGGCGACACCGGCGACAACACCAGCGTCACCGATGACGACGACGCCACGGGTGGCGACGATGACGACAGCGCAGGCGACGACGACGACGACAACGGTGGCACCGACAGCAACGCGCAGCGCCTCGCCGCGCTTGCCTCAATCACCGACAACGTCATCGTGCCAACGCTGACCTCGTTCGAGACAAAATCGAAGGCGCTCGACAGCGCCGTCAAAGCATGGGCCGCGTCTCCGGGCGATACCGCAAAACGTGATGCCGCGCGTGCTGCATTTCGCGACGCAATGCTGGTCTGGCAAGAGGCCGAGGTGCTGCAGGTGGGGCCCGCGGCAAGCTCCACCGCGCGCGCCGGTGGCACCGACTTGCGCGACCGCATCTACGCCTGGCCCACCGTCAACCCGTGCCGTGTCGATCAGGAAATCGTCGCGAAGGGCTATGAGCGCGCCGACTTTTTCACCTCGCCCGCGACCCTCGTCAACGTCATCGGCCTTGCCACCCTCGAGTACCTGCTCTTTTACGACGGGGCGGCGAACCAGTGTCCACCCCAGGCGCTGATCAATTCGAGCGGCTCATGGGGCGCGCTGAGCGCCGACGAGCGCGCGGCACGTCGTGCCAACTACGCCGCCGGGGCCGCCGCCGAGATTCGCCGCCTCGCCGGTGAGTTGCTCAAAGCGTGGCAACCGACGGGAGGCAACTTCGCGGGTAAGCTCAAGCAGCCGGGGCAGGGCGACTCGCCTTTTACAAGCTCGCAGTTCGCGATCGACCAGGTCTACGCAGGCATGTTCTACGTCTACGTCTTCACCACCGACGACAAACTCGGCGTGCCCTCAGGCGTCGTGCCACCGTGTGCCGCCGAGACATGCCCAGAGCTGCAAGAATCTCGCTTTGCCGACCTCTCGCGCGAGTACGCCGCCGTCAACCTGCGTGCCTACCGCAAGCTCTTTCTCGGCGCGCAAGACGACGAGCAGGCGAAGACCGCCGTGGGCTACGACGATTTGCTCATCGGTGCAGGCGCGGGTGACCTGGCCAAAGAGATGCTCACCAAAATCGACGCCGCCATCGCCGCCGTTGACGGTGACAGCCGCAGCCTCACCACATTGCTCGCCGAAGACGCGCCCAAAGTGCGCGCGATGTTCGACGCGTCGAATGCCGCCACACGTCCACTCAAAGAACAGTTCGTGACGGTACTCAACCTCACGCTCCCGCAGGAAGGTGCTGGCGACAACGACTGACGCGGCAGCGTGTCGCGAGAGGGCAGAGGCCATGGTTGAGCGTCTCTCACAGCGCATGTGGCGCAGCGTCGCGACCCCCGTTGATGGGGCAAGCCTCGCTGCGTTTCGCGTGCTCTTCGGCCTGCTCATGGCCTTCGGCGCGATTCGCTTCGCCCTCTCAGGCTTTGTCGAGCACCAGTACGTCGAGCCGTCATTCTTTTTCAAATACGATGGATTCGAGTGGGTCGATGTGCCGTCGCGCGCCGGCATCTACGCCCACCTCGCCATCACCGCCGTCGCAGCCCTCTTCGTCGCGCTCGGCCTCTTCTATCGCCTCGCCATCGTCACATTTCTCGTGTCGTTCACGCTCTTTCAGCTTATGGACGTCACGAACTACCTCAATCACTACATGCTCGTGATCTGGCTTGCGCTGATCATGTGCTTCGCCCCCGCCGCGCGCGTCTTCTCGCTTGACACCCGGCTCGCCGCACGTCGCGACGCCCCCACCCAGCGCATCACCATCGCACGTGGATGGGTCTATCTCATCCGCGCGCAGATAGCCGTCGTCTACATTCACGCCGCGCTCGCCAAAGCGACCGACGACTGGCTCTTTCACGCGCAGCCGCTCGGCATCTGGTTGCGCGCGCGCACGGGTATCCCCCTTCTCGGGCCTGTCTTCGCCGAACCCGCGACCGCGTTTTTCATGAGTTGGGCCGGGTTTCTCTACGACCTCACCATCGTCTTCTTTCTGCTCTCGCCCCGCACCCGCCGCTACGCCTACGTCGTCGTGCTCGCGTTTCACACGATGACCAACGTGCTCTTCGATATCGGACTCTTCCCACTCATCATGACGATTGCGACGACGCTCTTCTTCGACCCGTCGTGGCCGCGTGCGCTTGCCCGTTCCATCGCGTCATACGCTGCCCTTGCCGCAGCGCGTGCTGGCTTCGTTCGCGTGATTCCGACGTTCCATCGCCTCGCGAGCGCAGGTTCGCCCTTTGCCCCAAACGCGGTCGATCATGATGCCCCCGTCGCCACACCGCGCTGGCAACGCGTTGCGATTGTCAGCGCCGCCGCCCTCTACCTCACGTTCCACGCGATCTTTCCGCTACGCACCCATCTCGTCGGCGGCAACGTGCTCTGGCACGAGGTCGGCATGCGTCACTCATGGCGCGTCATGTGCCGCGAAAAAAACGGCAGCATCGAGTACCGCGTCGTGCGAAAAAGCGATCAACGCACGTGGGTCGTCTCACCGCTCAACTACCTCACCTGGCGACAGATGAACGAGATGTCGGGTCAACCCGATCTCATCGCCCAGCTCGCCCGCCACATCGCAAACGACTTTCGCGACAAGGGGCTCGGCGATGTCGCCGTCTACGCCGACACATGGGTCTCGTTGAATGGACGCAAAGCGGCGCCCCTCATTGACGCGACGCTCGATTTGGCGCAATTCCGCCCCGCGTTTCTCGACGCAAGCTGGATACGCCCGGCCCCCGAGACGCAACCGCTCGTGGTCGGGCCCATGCTCGCGGCGTGGCGCAACCGTTGATGTCGAGGTGATGAGGCTATTGTGGTGAGCTACGAAAAACCGGTCGCGCCCCTCTGCGCTCCATTGTCTCCGCTCTGCTGTGCCCTCTCCCGTGCGCTCTTCTGTGCGCTCGGATGCGCGACGCTTTTCGCCGCCCATGTCGCGCAAGCCGAAGAGACCGCGCACGCCGAAACTGCCGCGACCGAGAGCCCCGCGTCTGCCAGCACGCAGGCCCAACCCCTCGAAGAGCTAGAGGCCGCCGACGACCTCGTGCTCGATGATCGTGCCGCGTTCTCGCTCTCGGTGTTCGGTCGCCGCGAAGAACGCGCCCGCATCGCCGGTTCGGCCCATTTCGTGCGCGAAGAAGAACTCAAACGCTACGAGTACGACGACGTCGCGCGCGTGCTCGCAACCGTCCCTGGCGTCTACACCCGTGGCGAAGACGGCTTCGGCCTGCGACCCAACATCGGCATGCGCGGCGCCAACAGCGACCGCTCGTCAAAAGTCACCCTCATGGAAGACGGCGTGCTGCTCGGTCCATCACCCTACTCGGCCCCCGCCGCCTACTACTGGCCGCTCACCACGCGCATGACAGGCGTCGAGGTTTTTAAAGGCCCGTCGGCAATCAAGAGCGGACC
>CAZXXB010000024.1:16579-19381 GCA_964644185.1 uncultured Myxococcota bacterium | reverse complement strand
TCAAGATCCCCGTCGACGAGGGCAAGAACCTCGCCACCGTCGGCGGCGCCGTCAACCTGCTCACCCGCCGCGTGCCATTCGACTGGCTCGCCTTCGCCGACGCATCGGTCGGCAGCTACATGTACAACAAGGTCCACGCTGGCGTCGGTTACGGCACCGACCGCTGGGGTCTGCTCATCGAAGGGGTCCGCGTCGGCAGCGATGGATTCAAAGAACTCGACGGTGGCGGCGACACCGGCTTTGCCCGCAACGACCTCATGCTCAAGGCCCGTTACAGCACCGAACGCAAAGCCGGGGTCTTTCACGAGTTCGAACTGAAACTCGGCTACGGCGACGAGAACAGCAACGAAACCTATCTCGGACTCACCGACGCCGACTTCGCCGCAACCCCCTACCGCCGCTACTCGGCAAGCCGCTACGACCGCATGGAATGGTGGCGCACCCAGGCACAGCTCAGTTACTTTCTCGACGCCGGCATCGTCGATGTGCGCCTCACCGGCTACCGCCACGACCTCGGACGCGACTGGTTCAAGGTCAATCGCTTCGCCGGTGGCTCGCCTCTCGCCTCGATTCTCGCCAACGACACCGCCGGACAAAACGGCGTCTACGCCGCGATTTTGCGTGGCGAAGAAGACAGCGTCAGCCCCGATCAGTCCATCGGCATTGGCAACAACGGACGCACGTTCGTCAGTCAGGGTGCGCAACTCGTCGGCCACATCTACGTGCCCAAACTCGGCCCCGTCGAACAGACCATCGAGTTCGGCGCGCGTTACCACTACGACCGCATTCGCCGTAACCACACCGAAGACTCGTTCAACATGCTCAACGGCGTGCCCCTCGCGACCGGCGCCCCGCAACTCTCACTCGTGCGCAACATCGCCGCCACCGACGCCGTCGCCCTCTACGCGCAAGACGAAATCGAGGTCGGCCCCGTGTTGCTCACCCCCGGCGCTCGCGTCGAACTGATCTGGAACTCGCTCGTCAACGAAACCGCCAACACCACCGTCTCCGCCGCCTACTACGCCGTCATGCCCGGCCTCGGCGCCTACTGGCAGGCCACCGACTGGCTCGGCGTTCTCGCGGGCGTCTACAAAGGTTTCTCACCACTCTCACCCGGACAAGCCGCCGGCGTCGCCCCCGAAGAGAGCTGGAACTACGAAGCCGGCGCCCGCTTCGGTCACATGGGTTTCAAGGGCGAGCTGGTCGGCTTCTTCAACGACTTCTCAAACCTCACCGGCGAGTGCACCTTCTCGCAGGGCTGCGTGCTCGACGACATCAACCAGCAGTTCAACGGCGGAAAGGTCTTCGTCTACGGACTCGAAGCCGGCGCCTCGCACGAGCAGCCACTCGGCGGCTCATTCGTGCTGCGCTTTGCCGCCGCCTACACCCTCACGCAAAGCGAGTTTCGCTCGACCTTCACCTCCGCCAACCCACAGTTCGGCGATGTGCAAGAGGGCGACCGCCTCCCGTACGTGCCCGTGCATCAGGGCTCGTTCTCAACCGGCATGGGCCACGAGCGCTTCACCTTCGATGTCGTCGTCAATGCGGTGAGCGAAATGCGCGACGTGGCGGGGCAGGGCGAGATCGCCGCCAACGAGCGCATCGCCGGTTACTACGTCATCGACGCCGTCGCGAGTGTGCTGCTCATTCCGCGCCTCACGTTCTACGTCAAGGGCGACAACGTCACCAACAACACCTACGCCGTGTCGCGTCGCCCGTTTGGCCTGCGCCCCGGCACGCCGCTGCAACTCTACGCCGGTTTGCGCTTCGAGCTTTAGCGTCGCGCACCGTCAGCCTCGTAAAGCATTGGCGTCGCGCAGCATCACCGCAGCGTAGCGTTACGGCAGTGCGCGAATCTTCTCGGGCCATTTCGCGCGTGGCACGCCGCGATCAATCAGATACTGCCGGTAGTCACGCAACCCCTCGTCAAACGCGAACGTCTCTTCGCGCGACTCTTCAATGCGCTCTTCGTACGCTTCCCCCTCGTGACGAATGTTCGCGATGCGCCGCTCGGCCTCTTCGCGCGTGATCTGCCCCATCTTCCACAGCCGATACGCATCAAGCATCGGGTACAAATCGGGCGCGCGATCAGGCCCCGAAAAATCCATCGTCGCCGAAAGCGCCGCCCCCGGCTGGTTCGGTGGATTCACCTCTTCAGGCACCCGTGGCAACGCCGTAAACGGCGTCACGTCGGGCGTCGCCGTGAACATGTCGTAAAGCGGACTCGCCGTCGCCGTCTGCCGGTTGATCGGTGTGATGCCGAGTATGCGTTCAATCGTCGCATGCACCGAGTGAAACGACGCGAGCACCTTCGACACGTACTGCCGCTTCACGTACGGCCCGACGACAATGCCAAACGACCGATGCGCGTCAATGTGGTCGGCGCACCCCTGCGGGTCGTCTTGCACGATGAAGACCACGCTCTTCTCCCAAAATGGAGACTGCGAGAGCGCATCGATGAAAAGCCCCGTCGCATAGTCGTTGTCGGCCACCATGCTCTCGGGTGTCGGCGTGCCCGGTGCCGTGCCATTCATGTGATCATTTGGCAGTTGCAGGTACGTGAACTCGGCAAGTTCGCCAGCCTTCAGCTTTTCAATCACGTAGCGCGCCTTGTCTTCATCGCGCACCGCGTAGTTCGTAAACGGCCCACCCGGGTAAGTCGCATCGCTGAAATCACCCGGACGCCGCCTTGAGCCCGGCACCGTCGCATTCATACCGACGATCTCGCCGTAGATGCGTATCCGCACGCGATTCTGCAAGAGATGCGTGAAGAAGTTGCCGCGCAATGGAACCGTCGGCGTA
>CAZXXB010000024.1:15006-16569 GCA_964644185.1 uncultured Myxococcota bacterium | reverse complement strand
CGGTTGCGTTGGCCCACCGCTTTCAAGCCAGATGCGCTCGAAATACTCGGTCACGTTCGCCGCCGTCATCATGATGTGGCCGTTATCCGAGTTGGGCACGTCGGCGTAGAAGTTGTCAGAGATCGCAAACTGCCGCGCCAGCGCATGCTGGTTCGGCGTCAGCTCTTCGCCATAACGAAGGTGCGTGATGTCGCGCCGCACGTCGCGGTCGGTAAGGTCAGAAAACACGCAGTCGAACGTCTTGTTCTCTTTGAAGATCAAGACCACGTGTTCGATGGGCGACTTTTGCCCCTCGCGTGTCGGTATCGGAAACCCATCGGGGCAATCGAACGCAAACACCTCACTTGGCCGCGCGTAAAACGTCCGCGCCACGTCGCTCTCTTCCGCAAGGTCGAGGCCCGCGAGCGGCACCGTCGTCAACGTGCCCTTCATCACCTGCTTTGCCCCCTCGCCATTGTTGGGCCCTGCGCCACCACCCTTGCCCTCGATCACGACGAGCGTCGCGTCGCCCTTCGCGAGCGCCACCCCCGTCGGGTACCACGACGCCGTGATCGCGCCCGCTACGTCAAACTTCGCCACATCAATCACCGCAACCGCGTTGACCGCGCCCATCGTCGCGTAAAGTCGGTCACGCGTGGCGTCGTAGGCGAGCGCGTTGACGTTCGTGTCGCCCAGCACGGCATCGTCGCGCCCCAGATAGGCAGGGTCGCTCACATTGACAGAGCGCGACAACGTACGCGTTGCGGTATCGATCTCGAGCACCGTGTCCGTCCCCGACGATGCGACCCACACCCGCGATCCATCCGGGTCAATTGCCATCCCAGCCGGGCCCTTCTGCGCATCAATGCGTGCCGCCACCTCGCCCTTCGCCACATCGACGATCACGACATCCGCGCCGACAAGCTCGGTCAGATAGACCTCGTTGCGCCCCGCCAGATAGACGACATCCCACGGGCTCGCATCGACGGCGATCCGCTGCGTAATCGCCTCGGTCGCCGTGTCGATGACGACCACCTCGCGCGTCTCCCACACCCCCGCGTAGAGCGTGGCCCCATCGGGCGACAGCGCCATCCCGGTTGGAAACCCAGCCACCGCAATGTCTGAAGCGAGCGTCAACGTCCCATCGCTCGCCACGTCATACACGTCGATGCGCCCGTTGATACCGCCCGATGCGTAGAGGCGCGAGCCGTCGTTGCTCACTGCCAGACCATAAAACGCCTGCCCGCGGTCAATGTCTTGCAGCGTCTCGCGGGTCTCGATGTCGGTGACGATGATGCGCCGGTCGTCGCGCGATGTACTCACCACATACGCCACGTCGAGCGTCGGGTGTCGCCGCACCTGCGTCGGAAACCCCTCGACGAACACCCGTGGAAACCTCGCCGTGATGTTGCGTCCGTTCGGCGTAAGCTCGGTGCCATCTTCAGCAACGCCTGCCGCATAGAGTGCTTCGGGTGGCGGCAGTGGCACGCACGCATCGCCCGTGTCTGCGTCGGTATCTGAGTCTGTATCGCCGTCTGTGTCTGCGCCTGTGTCTGAGTCTGTGTCTGCGTCGGTATCTGTGCC
>CAZXXB010000024.1:9772-14986 GCA_964644185.1 uncultured Myxococcota bacterium | reverse complement strand
TGTCGGCGCCCGTGCCCGGACCCGCGCCCGTCTCCGCGCCCGCGTCTGAGCCCGTACCTGCGTCGGTATCTGTGCCCGTGCCTGTGTCGGTGTCTATCCCGGTATCGGTACCAGTGCCTGTCGCACCGTCGGTGTCGACGCCGATCACGTCATCGGTGTCACCAATCGCATCGGCCTCGACGCACGCCGGCACCACCCCTGCCGCGGTCGCCACCCACATCAACACACCAATCGACCGCACGGTGTGGGCCAACGAATCACAACGAGAAAATCGCATCACGGGGTCACTCTTTCTGCGCATCATCGCGCTGCGCCTCATCGCGCGAGTCGTTTCACTTGCACGAAGCCATCTCTTTTTCGACCGCACGCAACGCACGCACCACGGTCGGAATTCTTCCACGAATCGCATTGAGCGCCCGTGTTGCCGGTATCATGCTGCCCATCGCCGTATCGTAACGGGCTTTCGCCGCCTCGTAGTTTGCCCTGAGGCTCGCCACTTCGGAACTTTTTTCGGCCACCGCGTCTTTCCACGCCGCGCGCGCCACCGCCATCGTACTCATCGCCTGCCGCACCACCTCACCGCGCTTGTGATGTTCGGCCTCCGCCCGCTCGACCGCCGCAAGTTTGTCGTGCGCGCTTTGCCACGCCCCCTTCACACACGCGGGGGCAACCGCACCGAGCCGCTTGCTCAACGCAAACGCCGTGAACACATGCCCCTTTTCAAGCTCTTCGACCGTGCTCGTCAAAAGCGCCGCCGCCTCGACCGCCCCCGTATCAGCCTTCGCGTCGGCGATGCGCTTCTCAATCACCTCACCGCCCCCCACCATCGGCGCCAGCACCAGCGCATCGGCATAGTGCCGCAACGCCGCTCGCGGATTATCCCGCGCCCGCGCATCGTCACCGGCCTTCACCGACGCGTCTTTTTTGCGTCGCAACCCCATCGGGTCGAGCTGCATCAACACCGGCATCAGCGCCCCCGCATCGCCGCCCGTCTCGACGATGTTCATCACCTCGGCGACAAGCTCTTCGACCGCACCCTCCACACGACAATCCGCCAGCAACGGAAGCATCTTCGCCCGCTGCACCGGTGTACCCGCGCGATAAAACTTCAGCACCGCCGCGTTGCTCGTGGCGCTGCAAAGCTCACCAAAGCGCGCCGCGATTGTTTCGCACGTCTCATCAAACGTCGCCGCGCACGCACGCTGCATGTGCGCTTCGAGCGTCACCACATCGCCCTTTTCGAGCGCAGCTTCGATGCCACCACCACACCCCGCGACGACCACCGCACCGAGCGCCCACAACAGTACCTCTCGACGTTTCACGAACCACTCCCTCATGTTGACCCATGGCGACTCATGTTGACCTGCGTTGACCCGTGTTGGCGAGTGTCGCCGCGCTTCGGCGCGTGCTCAATCGACCGCCCGCATTTGACACCTAACGAGACAGAAGTATAGTCCAATCTCTCGGTGTGCGATGCGTGCGGGCAAGGCGCGCATCGTGCCTTTGTTCATTCGTTCGCACCTCTTCGATGGAACCACCATGCAGCGGCAGGGTCACGACGTCTCCCAACACGTCTCGCAACAGGTCTCGCACCAGTTGACGTTCGAAAAATACCACGGACTCGGCAACGACTTTCTCATCGTCGATGCCGTCCGTGCGCCATGGCTACAACAACGCACCGACGCACAACAGGCCCACGACGCCGTGCTGCTCTGCGACCGCCATCGCGGCATCGGTGGCGACGGCGTGCTCACCGTGCTACCCCCCGAAACCCCCGGCGCCGTCGCCCGCATGTTGATTCACAACGCCGACGGATCGATTCCGCAAATGTGCGGCAACGGCATCCGCTGCTTCGCGAAATACCTCGTCGATAACAACCTCGTCACCACCACCGAATTCGTCGTCGATACCGGCGCTGGCCCACTCCTCTGCGAGACCCGCAAAGGCGACGACGGCATCGTCGCAACCGTCCGCGTCAACATGGGCCCCGCCCGCTTCGACCGCGCCGTGATGCCCATGCTGCCCGCCGCCGACGGCTCACCCACCGCGATTGGCGTCGTCGTCGAGACCGATGCCCACACCTTCACCGACGTCACCGTCGTCTCGATGGGCAACCCCCACGCCATCATCTTCGAGCCCCGCACCATCGCCGAAGCCACCACGCTCGGCCCCGGCGTCGAGCACCACCCACTCTTTCCGCAACGCATCAACGTCGAGTTCGTCAACGTCAAAAGCGATGCCGAAGCCGATGTCGTCGTGTGGGAACGTGGCTGCGGCATCACCGAAGCGTGCGGCACCGGCGCATGCGCCGTCGTCGCGGCAGGCGTAAAGCGCGGCACCTTCGCCCCCGGCAAAGAGGTGCAGGTCAACCTCCCCGGCGGCCCACTCTTCATCACCGTGCCCGAAGACTTTCGCGCCGTCACCATGCGCGGCCCCGCAACCCACGTTTTCACAGGCACTGTCTCTCGCGCGCTTCCACTCGCCGCATGGACAATCTAGCCGCATGGACCATCTAACCGTGCAGTCAAAAGGGGGGAGACCTGACGAGATGAGCACGCCGCCGACCCGCGCACACGCTCACACCACCGCGCGTACCACCGCACGCAACGCCGCGCGCAACCTCACCGCGTTCGGCCTCTGCGCCGCCACCGTCGCCCTCTGGACCTTCGCCAGCCACACCCTCACCGCCGCCGCGTCGGGCTTCGGCGCCTCCGCCGCGCCCCGCGTCACCTCTGAATACATCGTCGGCGACGGCGGACTCTCACTCGACGACGAACTCGCCTCGCTCTACTCGACCCGCATGCGCATCGACGAGGCCGGCGTGCCCGAAGTCGCCATCGGCCTCATGGAAACCCAAACCTCCGTCGCCTTCGCGACAGGCGGCGCAACGCAAATTCGCTACCACAGCCGCTTCGAAGGCGAGCGCGTACAAAAGACCCTCTCACTGCCCAAAGGCGGCTCGTTTCGCGTCGAGGCACGCGACGGCAAAGCCGCCGAGGTCGCCTACTACCCGCAGCTCGCCACCTTCGCCTACGGCGACGCCGAAATCGTCGAAGAGGCCCGCCGTTACTGGGCCCACCGCGGCGTCGATACCAAAACCATCATCGTCGGCTCGGTCAACGGCATCCGCGGCGAGATACTCGACAACCGCCGCCAGCTTCTGCTCGCCGACGGCCCCGCAACCCGCGAGTGGGCCGAACAGCTTCGCGCCAAAATCTTTCTCGATCATGGACTCCAGTCCGGCCTCTTCGAAGACCTGCTCGCCCAGCCCCGCGCAAAGCTCGTCGTCATCGACGAAAACGGCAAACCCGTCGTCGTCGCCGACGACATCATCGAAGTCCGCGTCGAAGACGGCAGCCCCGCCACCATCCGCAACGTCGAGTATGGGCGCGGCTACGACTGGCACGGCTTCGAAGACCGCAAGTTCTCCGGACGCTTTCGCGTCACCCCCGACAAAGAGGGCAAACTCGCCGTCGTCAACGTGCTGAAACTGCCCGACTACCTCAAAGCCGTTGTCCCGATGGAAATCTACGCCACCGCCCCGATGGAAGCGCTCAAGGCCCAGTCAATCGCAGCGGCAGGCCACGTGCTCACCCAGCTTGGCGCGCGCCACATCGCAGACCCCTACCACCTCTGCGCCCACTCGCACTGCCAGATGTACGGCGGCGCCTCGAAAGAAAAAAAGCGCACCAACGAAGCCGTCAACGCCACCCGTGGCCTTCTGCTCTTTCGCCACGGCAACCTCGTTGACACCGTCTACTCCGCAAACTCTGGTGGACACACCGAAAACAACGACGTCGCATGGGCCCAACCCCCCGATGAAGCCCTGCGTGGCAGAGCCGACCTCTTCGGACGCACACCCTTCAACAACGGCATCCACGACGGCAACGTCGGCCTCTTCGTCAAAAACCCCGTCGCCGGGTACGCCCTCGCCTCGTCGCGCTCGCGCAAAGACATCTACCGCTGGAAGCGCAGCTTCACCGCCCAGAAACTCGACGAGCTACTGCAAAGCCTCAACGTCGGCCGCGTCTACGGCATCGAGGTCGCCGGTCGCGGCGTCTCAGGCCGCATCAAAGCCGTCCGCGTCAAAGGCAGCGCCCGCGAGGCCATCGTCCAGTACGAGTTCCCCGTCCGCAAACTCTTCAACAACCTCCCAAGCGGACTCTTCACCGTCGCCAGCGCCAAACGCGGCGGACAAACCGTCTTCGAATTTCAGGGCGCGGGCTGGGGCCACGGCGTCGGCATGTGCCAGACCGGAGCCATCGGCAGGGCCGAGAAAAAACAACCCTTCACCGAAATCTTGCGCCACTATTACAACGGCGCCGAGGTGCGCAAACTCTACTGATCTGGCTTAACTCCGGCTCGGTTCTCGCCTCACGGGGTTGCACTCGGCCTCGCGCGTTGCAAACCCACGCAGGGCGCGGCAAACACGGCCAAAAGCGTAGCAGCACCACGCGACGACGAAAGCACCGCGATGTCTTCCCCACAGCGCACCCTCAACGTAGCGACCTTCGGTCTCGTCACCCCTTCGCTCAACCACGTCGAGGGGCTCGTGCGCACCCTCGCCTCCGTCGCCGCCGAGGCCGCGCAGCGCGACCAGCTGCGCCACATCGTTGTCGAGCAGGGCTCGCGTGACGGCAGCATCGGCGCACTCACCGCATGGGTGCAAAAGCACCCCCACGTCACCCGCCTCAACGAGCGCGAACAACACCTCGCCTTCGCCGCCTCTTCTGGGCTTGCCGAAGCCGCCCGCCACTGCGACGTGCTCGGCATACTCATGCCCGGCGAAACCCTCATGCCCAGCACCCTCGCCACCGTCGAGCGCATGTTCGCACGCGACCCGCGCACCCTCGCCGTCATCGGCGACACCGTGCGCACCGACCGCGATGGACGCGAACTCGCAAAACTGCCCCGCGTCACCCTCAACACGGCCGCCATCGCCACCATGCGCCCGCACCACCTGCCCGCGCTCTTCTTTCGCCGCGATGCGCTCTACCGCGTCGGCCCCTTCGACTACTCGTTACAGCACGCCGCCGTCTTCGAGTTTCTGCTGCGCTTCGCGAGCCGCGTGCCCCCAGGTGCCATAGCGCAAGTGCCCCTCACCCTCGCCGCCACCATCAACGACCCCACCCTCGTCGCAAGTCAGCTCGACGCCGCAGCGCGCGACCGCGAGGTCGAGGCCGTGCTCGCCCGCAACCACGGCATGCTCGGCCT
>CAZXXB010000024.1:0-9762 GCA_964644185.1 uncultured Myxococcota bacterium | reverse complement strand
CACCCACCGGCCCCCTCGCACGTCTGCGCGCCCTCGAATCACGCGCGCGCGCACTCGCCTCTTCCGCCGCCACCCTCGACCTGCAACCCGCCGAACTTCGCCGTCTCGCCACACGCATTGCGCGCACCGTCCGCGGCAAGTAAAACACCACTCATGGAACCGTGGCACATCTGGGCTGCGACTGGCCTTGCTCTCTGCGTGGGCGAGATGCTCGTGCCCGGCTTCTTCATGCTCTTTCTCGGCATCGGTGCCTTTGTCGCCGCCGCCCTCTCTGCCATCGGCGCAACCTTCGATGTCGCCGCCATCATGGCCGCCCTCGTCGGCGCCACGCTCACCCTGCTCTCGCGCACGCTCTTTCGCTCGCTCTTCTTTCCCGCGCACGCAACCGCCCCCGAAGCGCGCACCAACCTCGACGCACTCATCGGTCGCTCTGCCCGCGTCACCCTCGCCATCCCCGGCGGCGGCGAACGCGGACAAGTCAAACTCGGCGGCGACATCTGGACAGCCGCAAGCCTCGACGACACACCACTCGCGCTCGACACCCCCGTCGAGGTTGTGCGCATCGAAGGCGCGCACCTCGTCGTTCGCAAGGCTGACGCCGGTAGCGGCCACGGCGCGTAACGGCTCAATCGCACCGCCAACCCGGTGCAAAGGATAACCCCATGTCGGCTCTCGTTACCGCATTTCTCTTCGCAACAGGCGTCTTCATCTGGCGCTCGATTTACATCGTCCAGCAATCGACCGTCATCGTCGTCGAGCGTCTGGGCCGCTTTCACCGCGTGCTCGACGCCGGCCTCCACTTCATCGTCCCCTTCATCGACGCTCCACGCCCCTTCATGCTCGATGGACGCATGCGCCCGATGATCGACCTGCGCGAACAGGTGCTCGACTTTCCACCACAGGCCGTCATCACCCGCGACAACGTCACGATGCAGGTCGATTCGGTCATCTACTACCAGATAACCGAACCCCGTAAGGCCCTCTACGAAATCGAAAACCTCACCGTCGCCATCCGCCAGCTCGCCATCACCAACCTGCGCAACATCATGGGCGAACTCGCCCTCGACGAGACCCTCACCGCCCGCGAAACCGTCAACACCAAGCTGCGCATGGCCCTCGACGACGCCACCGACCGCTGGGGTGTGCGCGTCTCACGCGTCGAACTCAAAAACATCAACCCCCCGCTCGAAATCGAAGAGGCCATGGCCAAACAGATGAAGGCCGAGCGCGTGCGCCGCGCCGTCGTCACCGAAGCCGAAGGCATGCGCTCAGCGCAGGTCATGCGCGCCGAAGGTGAACGCGACGCCTCCATCGCCGAGGCCGAAGGCCGACGCCAGGCCACCATTCTCAACGCCGACGGCGAGGCCGAAGCCATCCGCCGCGTCAATGCCGCCAAAGCCGACGCACTCCGACTCGTCTTCAGCGCACTGCACGACGCCAACCCCACCAAAGATGTCCTCGCCGTCCGCTACATGGAAACCCTCGAAGCCATCGCCAAAGGCGACGCCAACAAGGTCTTCATCCCCTACGACGTGATGAACGTCATCGGCAGTCTGGGCGCCCTCGCCAACCTGCGCGACGCCACCACCGACGTGCGCCCGGGCAACTCCAACGACCCCGCCAACGGATAACCCCGAAATGTCGAGCACAGCCACCAGCAACCTCGCTTCGTTGCCCGTCACCCTCGACGACGTGCTCGCCGCGAAGCGCCGCATTCACGGCTACTGCCACCGCACCCCCGCGTTTCCATCACGCACCCTCTCAAAACTCATCGGCGCACGCGTCTGGCTAAAGTGCGAAAACCTGCAAGTCGGTGGAGCCTTCAAAGCCCGCGGCGCCTACAACAAAATCGCAAGGCTCTCACCACTCGAACGCCAGCGCGGCGTCATCACCTTCTCGTCGGGCAACCACGCACAGGGCGTCGCCCGCGCCGCCCAGTCGCTCGCGATTCCATGCGTCGTCGTCATGCCCCTCGATGCCCCCGTCACCAAACTCAACGCCACCCGCGACACCTACCGCGCCGAGGTCGTTCTCTGCGGAACAACCTCCGACGAGCGCCGCCGCGAAGCCGAAAAAATCGCCCGTGAACGCGGCATGACCATGATTCCACCCTTCGACGACGAAGACATCGTCGCGGGCCAGGGCACCGTCGGCCTCGAAATTCTCGAAGACCTCCCCGAAGTCGATGCCATCGTCATTCCCGTCGGTGGCGGTGGCCTGCTCTCAGGCGTCGCCGTCGCCGTCAAATCCCAGCACCCCCACGTGCAAATCATCGGCGTCGAGCCCACCAATGCATGCGCCATGGCAAAGTCGGTCGAAGCCGGACAAGTCGTCGCCATGCAACCCGGCCCCACCATCGCCGACGGCCTAAAACCCGTCGCGCCCGGTCATATCCCCTTCATCATCGCCCGCGAACTCGTCGACCGCATGGTGCAGGTAGACGACGCCGCAATCATGCGCGCCACCAACCTCTTGCACTCGCGCGCCAAACTCGTCGTCGAAGCCTCGGGCGCCGCCGGCGTCGCGTGGCTCTTGCAGGCTCGCGACCCCTCGCTCTTCGACAAGACGATCGCCGTCATTCTCTCGGGCGGCAACATCGACCCCGCCCTCTACGCAAACATGACCGAGCCCGCCCGCGCCGACGTGCAACTCTTCGACGACTGATGCTCCCCACACCCCGCTACATCGGACGTGTCCCCTACCGCGCCGCCTTCGCCATGCAGACCCGCCTCGTGCCGCGCGTCGCACGCGGTGAAGCCGCCCCCACCCTTTTCGGACTCGAACACGACCCCGTCATCACCCTCGGCAAACACGCCGCCTTGCGCGAAGATGGCGTCGTCGATCTCCCCTTCCCCCGCGAGTTCTACGCCACCCGCGGCATCGCCATCGAGCAAAGCGACCGCGGTGGACGCGCAACATGGCACGGCCCCGGCCAGCTCGTGATCTACACCGTCATGCCGCTCGCCCCCTACCGTCTCGGCGTGCGCGCATTTGTCGAACGCCTCATGCACGTCACCACCGATCTACTCATGGGCTACGGCATCGAGGTCGCCTACCGCGACGACGACCCCGGCCTCTACGTCACCGCGACCGGCGCAAAAATCTGCTCCGCCGGCATCCGCGTCGTCACCGGCGTGAGCTACCACGGCATCGCCATCAACCTCTCCGCCGACCTCTCCGCCTTCACCCTCTTTTCCGCATGTGGACACCCGGGCATGGCGTTCGCCAACGCCGCCGATCTCGGCGCCCCCGCCGACCCGCGCCGCGTCTTCGCCGACTTCTCACACCGTTTTCTTTCGACACTTGCGTAGCTTTGCTCGCGTTCCTCGCGACTGCCTTCTTCTTCCCCCTCCCCTGAAGCGGGGGAGGGGGATGTCGAACGAAGTGAGACAGGGGGTGAGGGTCTGCCCCTAACTCTTCTGCAACGCCCGCAGCACCGACCGCGAACGAATCGTGTGCCCCACCACGTGCTCGACAAAGCCCCCCAGCGCCGCCTCAATCTGCCTCAGCGCAGCCACCTCGTCAGCCTCAAGCGAACCCTCGACAAACGCCTCGACCTCATCGTCGCCCAACGCCCGCGCCGCCATCTCGCGCAGCATCACCACCGCCTTCACCCCCAGCATCGCGTCGCCCTCGCGCCGATGCTCGCGACACACAAGCCCACCCTCTTCCACCGAAAAAAACGCCCCCGCCATCAACCCCGTGCCGCACTTCAGACACCCCGCCGTCTGCGGACCAAACCCCTGCGACGTCAACAGACAAAGGTCAATCGTCGCAAGCGACGCCGCACCTGCCCCCGCCTGCGACAAACCCTCCAGCACCGCCTCCAGCGCATGATACAACTGTTCCGCCGGTTCTTCTTCGCGACACATCTGCCGCGCCACGTCACACGCATACAGCGCAAGCGAGAGCGTATCGAGGTCGCGTCGCAATCTGGCCGGATTCGCACGCAACTCGCACTCACTCAACGTCACGAGCGCACCCCGCGCCCCCTCGTCAACCTCGGCGTCAATCCGCGACCCCACCTCAAGCGCGCCACCAAACCGCTTCGAGTTCTTCCGCGCACCACGCGCCAAAGCCCCAAGCCTGCCCCGCTCGCGCGTCACAAGTGTCACGATGAGATCGTTGTCGCGATACGCAACCGCGTGGGTCACTACCGCCGTAACGCGCGTGTGCCGGTGTCGCATCGCGCCCCTCAGTCTCGCCTGACGTGATTATTGCCGCGTGTCGCGCACGCGTGGACGTGTCAGCCCCAGCTTCTCTTCCCCCGACACTTCAACCCCGTCTCGCTCTTCGGGTCGAGGTCGCTGCACTTCGCGAACGACTGCACCGCATTCTGCACGTCGCCGCACGCCGCCTCCATCATCCCCGTCTGCAAATGCGCAAGCTGCTCGTCGGGGCAATACTCCGCGTACTTGCGGTACTGGTCGAGCGCCGGCACGCACTTCTTCTCGTCTTCGTAAATCGTCCCGAGATTGCGGTACGCAAGGCAAAACTTCGGATTGATCGTGAGCGCCTTCCTGATGTGGTGAATCGCCAGATCAGTCCGCCCCGTCTTGTAGTAGCACCAACCCAGATTGTGCTCGGCAAGGTACGGCGTGTTGTAGAACAGATCAGCCGTCGCCTTCTGAAACAACGGAATCGCCTCGTCGCACCGGTCCATGTCGATGTAGACGCTGCCGAGGTTGTTGTACGCGTCGGTGAACTTCGGGTCGTACTCAATCGCCTTTTTGTAACTCGCCTCGGCACGCGCAAGGTCACCCATCGAGTGATAAATCAGCGCCAGCGCGGCATGCGCGCGCGCATACTCGGGGTACTCGTTGAGCGCGGTCTCAAACTGCGCCATCGCCTCGCGAAACCGCTGATTCTGCAGGTGCGACACGCCGAGGTCGTAATAAATCTCGGCGCGGCGAAGCTGCTGCGCATGATCGACACACGCCGAAAACGCGACCGCGGCCACCGCCACAAAAAGCGGAACAACCACGCGACGCAAAGATCTTGAAAGTAGCAAAATCATAACCTCGCCTCTTTACCACACCCCCGCCGTCACCGCGAATCACCATCTCGCCCCACTTCTCGCCCCTGCCGCATCACCTCGCGCAAAACCCCCGCTACCCGCGCCGCCGCAAGCCCGTGCGCACGCGCATTCGGGTGCATGTCGTCGTGTGCCGCCACCTTCAACGCAGCCCCACCATGCGGCGCGAACACCGGCAGCAGATCGACAAACGCAAACCCCTGCTGCCCCGCCAGCTGCCCCACCGTCGCCGCGATCGCCTCGTCTCCATGCACCTCACCCGCACCCCAGTCACCCCGCGGCGTCGGGTAATACACCACCACCACCTTCGCCCCTCGGCCCCCGGCAAAAAAGCCAAGCTCGAGCAGCGACCGCCGAAAGCACCGCGCCTGCACCGCATCGCCCGCAAACCGCGATGGACACCGCGTCGGCCCCAGACACCCGTTGTCGCTCACGAGCGCATTCACGACCCGCGCAAGATACACAAACCGCATCGCCGCATGTGCCCGCAACTCGTCGCGCGTCGGCTCAACCCCACACGTCGTCAACGGGTCGAGGTTCCACGGCCACACCTCCGCATCGTTGCCGGTCACGACGATCACCAGCACATCGAGCGCCATCGCTGCCGCATACCGCGCCGCCACGAGCGCCGCCTGCTGCGTGTTCGCCCCCGACACCCCAAGGTTACGCACCCGCGACCCCGTCACCTCACGTTGAAGCTGCGCCGCAAACGTCTCATCGTCTTCAACCCCCGCGCCAAACACGAACGAATCACCCACCACCGCCACGCTCAGCGCCGTCGTCGTCGCCGATGCACCGTCAACCGGCGCATCGCCCGTCGGCGTCACGCGAAACCCATCGTTGTCGTAGCTGTACGTCGCCTGAAGGTGCGTGTCGAAATACCGCGTCCCCGCCTGCATCAAATCGGGAAGCGACCGCGCGTTGACCCCAATCTCGTGCGACTTCCGCTCGCCATACCGCATCACCCGCAACGCCACCTCGCCCACGAGCAGCGCCACCACGCACGATGCGCATGTAAGCGCCACGTTCACGGCGAACGTTCGCGTCGCCGTCGCGCTCATCTCAGTGAATCGTCTTCGAGGCAAACCTGCCCCGGCGCGTCGGTTTGCCCTCACCCTCTTCGCCGCGACCCTCTGCCCCCTCGCCCACCTCGTCGTCGTCGCCCTCTTCGGCCACCGCAAACGGCACCGCCTCATGCGCCGGATGCGACGGCAACTCGTCGCCCTCTTCGCCCTCTTCACTCACCTCAATCTCGCCCACGTGCTCGACGATATACGCCGCGAGCGCCGCGTGCTCGTGCCGCAACGCATCGAGCTCGCGCCGCAACCCATCCACCGTCGCAGCCTGCTCGTCGAGAAACGCCTGCAAACGCCGCGCGAACCACACCAGCACCGCCAGCGTGGCGAGAAGTCCGAGCACAACGTTGATCATCGCCATCGACATGTCGCGAACTTAGCAAGCGCGCGCGGCGCCATCAAGCATGACGTCTTCGCAAGCATGACGTGCTCGGCCCACCTGCCGCCTGTTGCCTGCCGCCTACCGCCTGCAATCGAACACATGCACCCGCTGCACCGTGTGCGGCTGCACCCCCCTCAGGTACGCCACCTCTTTCGACGACGGAACCTCATGCGCAAACCGCCGCACCTCGCGACACGACCGATGCAAATCGTCAAACACCTTGAGTAGCGAAGAGGGCAGGGTGACGTAGATGCGATCATACGCCCGCGTCGCAATCGCCGTCTCAAGCCCCGAAAACACCGACAGCCGCGCCTCATCCATCTCGCGCCACGCATTACCCAGATGCCGCTGCGGCGTCGCGTCCCCCGCATGCAGCCGAAACGCCGTCCCATGCGTCACCAGCACCTTCAAACCCGCCGCAAGGTCTGCCGCCACCATCCGATCAACCTCCGCAAAAATCCACGTACTCATCGGCGACGGCGTCTGCTTCAACGGCACCAGCGAGAGAGCCGCAAGCCCCGTGCACACCGTCGCCACCGCATGACTGCGCCCGCGCACCGTCGTCGTCAGCGCCGTCGTCGTCAACACCGTCGCCACGAGACCCACCGCGAGCCACATCTCAATCACCGTCAGATTGTTCCAGTACCCCATGTGCTTTACGTACCCCAACACCGCCGGAGCCGCGCAAAACACAAGCCCACTCAGCCACACGTCATGCACCCCGTCGCGCGCCCGCACCCGCCGCCACAACTCGCCCCCCATCGCCACCACCCCTGCCACAATCAACGCCCGATCAGGGCGCAGCCACACATCAAAACTCGCCCGATGCGCGAGATACGGGTCACGCCCGTGCTGCGCCAACACCCCCACCGTCCAGAACCACGCGTCGTCACTCACCATCACATGATACGTCGCGACGAGCGTACCCAGCCCCGCGCCCGCCACGGTCCACGCCACACGCCGCACCCGCTGCATGCCTACCCCGCCGTAGCGCAGCGCAGCCACCACCACCACGCATGGAGCAAGCACCGCCGTCTGCTTCATCGCAAACCCGAGCCCCGCCACAAACGCCGCCACGACAAACGCCCGCGCCGTCTGCTCGCGCGCAGCCCGCATCGCCAGCAGCACCGTCACGAACCCATGCAGCACATGCAGGTTGTCG
The DNA here is from genome assembly GCA_964644185.1 of uncultured Myxococcota bacterium. Classification (GTDB taxonomy): domain Bacteria; phylum Myxococcota; class JAJVIH01; order JAJVIH01; family CAZXXB01; genus CAZXXB01. Next base: position 2,107 of record CAZXXB010000024.1, on the reverse strand, counting down.
GGGTGCAGCGAGTCTGCCGTGTAATTCGTGAACAGCAGCAGCACGAAAAGCAGCACGACCGTAAGCCGCGTCGCCGATCGCGACAACCGCTCCATCGCCGCCCGCCGCGTCGCCATCAGCGCAAAACACGTCTTCGCCGCCACCATCGCCGCCGTCAGCCCCACCATCACATTCACCGCGCGACACGCCCGCACATCGGTCGCAAGCTCAAACGGACTCAACACCCCATACGTCAGCAACCCCAACGCCGGACTATAAACAAAGCTCGCCCCATCTTCCGGCGACGTAAAAAACGGCATCCCCGCCGCGAGCTTCAACATGTCATTCATGAACGGCCCTTCGGCCCAGATCAGCATGTCCCACGGGTAGAGCACCCGCTCCATCGTCTGCCACGCCAGCACGAGCCCATACAGCGCCAACAGCACCGCAAGAAACACAACGCGCGCCGAGCCGCTCATGGGCCGGGCGCGCGCTTCGGGCTCAAACTGCATCACGAGCCTCGTCTCGGCTCAGCCCGCACGCTCAACGTACGACTGCGTGCGCGTATCAATCTTCAGCGTCTCGCCCTCATTGATGAACAGCGGAACGTTGATCGTCGCGCCCGTCTCGAGCTTCGCCGGCTTCTGCCCACCACTCACCGTGTCGCCCTTTACGCCCGGGTCGGTCTCGACAACCTTCAAGAACACGAAAATCGGCAACTCGACCGCAATCGGCTTTCCGTTCCACAACAGAATCTGAACCTCGATGTTCTCCTGCAAGAACAATCGCTGGTCGCCAAGCTGCTCCGCCGACATCTCAAGCTGCTCGTACGACCGCGTATCCATGAAGTGGTAGCTCGTCCCTTCCGGATACAAAAACTGCATCGTCCGCTCTTCCATGTCGGGCTTGCCAACCTTTTCGCCCGACTTGAACGTGATCTCGACCACGTTGTTCGTCAAAAGGTTGCGCAGCTTCGTGCGGGTAAACGCGTTGCCCTTGCCCGGCTTCACGTGCTGAAAAAACACGATCGAGTAGGGCTGACCATCGACCTCAATCTTCAGGTTGTTGCGAAAATCGCTCACGTCGTACATCGCTCATCCTCTCGTTCGCGCGGCGTCACCCCCGCACATATCGCATCGCAATCGCCGCGCGCGCACGACCCGCTCTGGTCAAATGACGCACTCGCATCTCATACGCACTACCGCCCGCGGCGCGCGCGTCTATAATCGAAACTTGCCGCAAAGCCAACCTGCCGCGCCCCCCGCATCTCTTGCCCCCCCGCACGGCTTGCCGCCCACAAGGCTTTGTGCATCACTACGCCATCATGGCTACCACCCCGGTTCACAAACTTCACTCCTCGCCCGGTATTGCCCCCGCCGCACTCACCGGCACCGCATTGCCTCACGTCGTCGTCGTCGATGACGAAGAGAGCGTGCGCTACGTCATCGCCCGCGCCATGGAATCTCGCGGGCTGCGCGTCAAAGCCTTTGCCGCTCTCGAACCCGCGCGCGCATGGCTCGCCGGCAACACCGCACTCATCGTCTTTCTCGACCTCAGACTCGGTGACGGCAACGGACTCGACCTGCTCGCCGAAAGCGCCACACTCCTCGGTGAAACCCCCGTCGTCGTCGTCACCGCCTGCGAGCCCGAAGAGACCACCATCGCCGCCATTCAAAAAGGCGCACACGACTACGTCTCAAAGCCCTTCTCGCTCGACAAGCTCGACGCCCTCGCCGACGGCGCCATCGCCCGCTACCTCGAAACCCAGGTCGCCGCCCCCGTCGGCGAACCCGTGCGCGAAGAAGCCGCCATCGGCCCCGCAGGCCTCATCGGACGCTCGCCCGCGATGATCAAAGTCTTCAAGTCGATTGGCCGCCTCGCCGGCACCGACGTCAACGTCCTCATCACCGGCGAATCAGGCACCGGCAAAGAGCGCACCGCCTACGCCATTCACTTAGAGTCGCGCCGCCGCGAAGGCCCCTTCGTCACCGTCAACACCGCCGCCATCCCCTACGAACTGCTCGAAAACGAACTCTTCGGACACGTCGCCGGCGCCTTCACCGGCGCGCAGACCCGCTACCGTGGACGTTTCGAACAGGCCGGTGGCGGCACCCTCTTTCTCGATGAA
>CAZXXB010000023.1:22609-25023 GCA_964644185.1 uncultured Myxococcota bacterium | reverse complement strand
GAGAGAGTCGAGAGGGGGGGGGGGGGGGGTGGTGGGCGCTACAGGATTTGAACCTGTGACTTCCACCGTGTGAAGGTGGCACTCTACCGCTGAGTTAAGCGCCCACACCGGCTTCGGCGCGGACGGCGTGGATACCTACGCAGGCTTGCCGCTGTCAAGGGGGGGCGCGGGGGCGTTTGCCACGGCGGGTTCTCGTCGCCGCGCACGAAATTGTGTTTCGGTTTTCGAATTGACTGAGGTAGACGAACCGGCATCTTGCGAATACATTTCACCGCAACGGAGGATCGCCCGCTATCATTGGCGTTTGCGGCTTTGGTGTTACCGGTTGTGCCGCGAGCTCCGAGCATTCGCGTGGCGGTGTCGAGCAAAGGCTGACTTATGGGTCGAGCTAACGCGAAAAAATCGAATGCGGCTGCGCCAAGACTAGAAAATCGCACCCTTGCGGCGCCGCAGTTCCCCTACCGAAAGCGGCTTGACGGAGTGGTGTGCGTCGACTTGTTCTGCGGCGCGGGCGGACTGACGCACGGCCTCTTGGACGCCGGCATGTCTGTCGTCGCGGGTGTCGATCTCGACGAAGCTTGCCGCCATCCGTATGAGGCCAACAACCCCGGGGCGCGCTTTGTGAAGCGCGACATCGCAGAGCTTTCCGCGCCAGAGGTCGAGTCTTGGTTCAACGGCGCGCCGGTCAAGGTGCTAGCCGGATGTGCCCCATGTCAGCCCTTCTCCAGTTATTCGCAACGTTACGAAACGACCGGAACGCCGCGCTGGGGTCTGCTGGATCATTTCGCGCGGCTTGTCAGAGACCTGCGGCCAGATATCGTCACGATGGAAAACGTTCCGACCGTGACTAAACACAGTGTCTTCGACAACTTCGTCGCAACATTGGCAGAGGGTGGATATCACGTTTGGCATGCGGTCGTTGACTGCGCGGAATACGGCCTGCCTCAAAGGCGTCACCGTACGGTGTTGCTCGCATCGCGGCACGCCCCGATCACGCTCCGAAACGCAGACGGACTCACACGTCGATCAACCCGCGACGCTCTTTCCACGTTGCCTCGGTTGGAACACGGTGAAAGTGACCCTATCGACCCGCTTCATCGAGCTTCACGCCTATCGGCTCTGAACTATCGGCGCATCAAGGCTTCTCGGCCAGGAGGTACGTGGCGAGATTGGCCGCAGCACCTTGTCGCTCGCTGTCATCGCGTCGAATCAGGTCGAACGTACCCCGGTGTCTACGGAAGAATGGAATGGGACGAGCCTGCGCCGACACTGACGACGCAGTTTTTTGGCTTCGGCAATGGTCGCTTCGGCCACCCCGAGCAAGACCGCGCACTCTCATTGAGAGAAGGCGCGGTCCTCCAAGGCTTCCCCGAAAACTATTCTTTTGTACCGAGTGGGGCACGCGTCCAATTCAAGGTACTCGGCAGGCTCATTGGAAACGCGGTACCGGTTGAACTTGGGAGAGTGATTGGCGAGAGTATCTTCGATCACATTGAGCAGCTTCGCCCGGCGGGAGTTGAAAAACGTGACCTCGGGAAAAAGGTCAAAGGCCCCATCGACCGAAGCGTCCAGTCGCCGGATGCTACTGGCATGGTTGCCCGCAATACGCGACATGATTGAAGGCCACGGCGAAGTCGGGCGGGCAGAGATACTCGGGAACCGTAAGCGCGACGTTGGAACCAACACTCGTTTGCGCAATGCCGGTTGGGCAGTCGTACGAATTTGGGCTCACGAAGCAGCCGGAGAGGCAGCATTTCGAATCGAGCGGGTCGCACTCACCGGCCGCAGTCAGCCCGAACAATGCACCAACCACCCCGGGCGCTCATAGGCAGAATTGAACACATGAGGACTGAAATCGTGGAACAACCTCAATTCGCAATGACCGTGGACCTCAATGTCCTCGAACATCTTGGAATCAACCTCTACAGCAACATCGCAGCGGTTTTGACAGAGGTTGTCGCAAACGCTTGGGACGCAGACGCCGACAATGTAAATATTATAATCGACCCGAACTCTGAATATATCCAGATCGAGGATGATGGGGTCGGCATGTCGATCGTAGATATGAACGGAAAGTACCTCCGCGTCGGATATCGACGGCGGGAAGAAGACACGGCCCACGGAAAACAACCCGCGAAGGGACGTGCCGTCATGGGCCGAAAAGGGCTTGGCAAGCTGTCGCTGTTTGCAGTCGCGAACGTCATTGAGGTGCAGTCTGCGAAAGATGGTAACGCTGCCGGTTTCACAATGAAGGTTGACGAGATCAGGGCGGCAGTGAGAGAGAAGCGCACCTACTCACCTACGCCGCTCGCCCCTCAAAACATAACGGTGACGTGCGGCACGCGGATCGTGCTGCGTGACATCAAGCGGCAGCGACTCGGCAAGGGCGTCACCGCGCTCCGGAAACGTCTGGC
>CAZXXB010000023.1:14970-22590 GCA_964644185.1 uncultured Myxococcota bacterium | reverse complement strand
CTAGGCGAATCATCGGGCTTCAAAGTCTCAATCAACGGCAATCCCATCAGCAGATCTGACCGCGGCGACTTGCCTAAGGTTCAGTTTCTGTGGCGGTTTCAAGACGATGAGCCAGAAGAAGAGGATATTCAGCATGTGGCTGAGCGAGAGACCCTTCTCCATAGGCTTGAAGACTGGGAGGAGGGATGGATGGTTCGGGGATGGATAGGAACTGCTCGGCTTCCAAAGGATCTCGACAGCGCGGATGCGGGGAACTTGAACGGCATCGTTGTGTTAGCTCGTGGCCGTCTAATTCAGGAAAACGTGCTTGATCGCTTGAATGACGGACGCCTTTATACCAAGTATCTTACCGGACAGATCGAAGCGAGTTTTCTAGATGACGATGGCCAACCCGATATTGCGACAAGTGACCGCCAGCGATTGCAGGAAGACGACCCGCGGTACACTGCCCTGATTGGGTTCCTGAACGTGCGCCTGAACCAGATTGAAAGGCGCTGGAACGAGTGGCGGAGAAAGCATGAGGTTCAGAAAGCGAAAGAGGAATCACCTGCGCTGAGGGAGTGGTTAGAGTCACTGCCGGAGGGCTACAGGGCTAGCGCCGAGATGCTTATTGCACAACTTAGCGCACTTCCTATGGACAATCCAGAGAATCAACGCGACCTGTATCGTCATGGCATTTATGCATTTGAGCGCATGAAGCTACGTGGGTCAACAGCGGACCTTGCAGAGCACGCGTTAGACATCGACCGGCTGCTAGGCGTACTCGCAGGTCGCGATGTGCTTGAGGCTGCTCTCTACAGGGACATCGTCAGGTCGCGTCTAGAGACGATTAGAGCGTTGAAGAGCGCTGTCGATTCGAACGCTAAAGAAAAAGTTTTGCAACAATATCTATTCGATCACCTCTGGCTGCTTGACGCCGCTTGGGAGCGCGCAACCGGAAGCGAGGTTATGGAAAGTCGATTGCTTCAGGAAGGTGTTGTGGTGAGTGACTTGACAAGGAGGGAACGACTCGGACGGGTCGACATCAAGTACCGCACGGCTGCGGGAAAGCACATAATCGTCGAATTGAAAAAGGCAGATCGAACGATGGGGCTTTCCGAGCTTCATGAACAAGGGCGTCTTTACGTAAATAAGCTAAAAAAGATATTGGTTCATCACGGTGAGTCTACGCCCAACATTGAAGTAGTCTTCGTGCTGGGGCGAACGATTGAAGAAGAACTCAATGATCCGGCGAGCGTTAAATTAACGATGGATGCGATTTCTCCTGGCAGTCGCATCGTTCATTACGACGCACTTATCGAACGGGCGCATAATTCTTATTCGGAATACATCAGGCATAGCGAGAGCGTCGATTCACTCGAGAGGATAGTCGAGCGCATTTGACGCGATCTTCGCGTACCGGCTCTTTGACGCGCGTACATTCGGAGTACCCCGAATCCACCGCGGACGACAGACGCGTGGGTGTCACGCAGGTTGTTCGGCGCGCTGAGTTGATGGCTCTTCGCGCAAGCGCTCATCGCGGGGTGGACGAAGACGTCCACGAGGCGCGCCGGAAGAGAGGGGGGAGTGGTGGTGGGTGAGGGGGGCAGAGGTGGTGCGGGGCGTCATGCGGTGAGACCGGTGGGACCGGTGGGACCAGTGGGACCGTGGCACGAGTCGCGGTGTGGCGAGCGACGGGGCGAGGGTTGTGTTGGGCGTATGAGGGCGCGATGAATCGCGCCCCTACATGGATCGGGGTGAGGGGCCGTGGAGGTGGGCGAGGGGGGGGCGGGGTGTGAACTGTATGTTTTCTGCGATAGAATGTGTATGGTATCTGTAGATGGCGCGGGTCGGCGATGTGATTTGGTGTGAGATGTTGGCGTGTGGGATGGGTGGGAAACTCTGGATCGGCAGGCAGCACGGAGAGGGTTGGAATGAGTCAGGCGGTACAGCCCCAATTTGAACCCGGACGCGCGTATCGCACGCGCGATTTGCGGCGATGGAGCGCGAATCCGACGCGGCTCGCACGTCGGCTCGTCGACGAGGGCAAGCTGCGAGAGGCCGCGCACGGGTTGTATTACGCACCGGTGGCCACGCGGTTTGGCCTTGCGCCTGCATCGGACGAGGAGTTGCTGCGGGCATTTTTGGGTAGCGAGCGGTTTCTCGTGACGGGTCCGCCGTATTGGAATGCGCTTGGGCTTGGTTCGACGGCGATGTTTGCGGTGAAGCTGGTTTATAACCATCAGCGGACGGGTGAGTTCGAGCTGGACGGGAGGCGTTTTTTGCTGCGGCGCGTGTATTTTCCGGAACGACCGACGGCGGAGTGGTTCATCGTTGACCTGCTTGAGCATCATGAGATGGCTGGTGCGGCGTTGAGTGAGTTACGCTCTGGTTTGGTTGCGAAGTTGCGTGGCGGGTGTTGGGACGGTGAGCGGCTGCGCGAGATGGCGCGCGAGTACGGCACGCGGGCGACGCAGGCGCTGGTTGAAGAGGCGCTAGCGAGCGCGGGCGAGGCGGCGGCGTGAAGTTCGTACACGAGCATGCTGAGTTCTCGATGTTGATCGCGGCGGTCGAACGCGAGACGGGTGTTGAGGCGGCGTTGATCGAGAAGGACTACTGGGTGACGCACTGTTTGTGGGGTATGCACGAGGCGGGGCTCGATATCTGGTTCAAAGGGGGGACGAGTCTGTCGAAGGGTTTTGGAATCATCGAGCGTTTTTCTGAGGACCTGGACCTGATGGTTGAGTGGGGGCGTTTGAAATTCCGGATGTCGCGGTGGAGTACGACGAGAGCCGCGAGGAGAAGTACGCCCGTGGGGCGGAGTATTTGGGGCGCTACGCGGGTGCGTTCGTATCGCAACTGCCGAGCGCGATGAGTCGATTTGTGCGGTTTGAGGTTGGGCGAGCGAGGGTGGTTCCGTTTGTCGAGCGTTCGATTTCATCGTTCGTGCATGATCATCTGGCGCGTATCGGAATGCTCGGGGAGTTCGCGGAGAATCGTCCGGAGGCGGTGCGGTGTGCGCATCCGCTGGTGACGCTGATTGAGAAGCTTGATGCGTTGGCGCGGCGATATGGGCGCGATGTGATGGAAGCGGATGGATTCGTGCGACACTACGAGGATGCTGCGCGGATTGTGTTGGCGATGGAGCGGCTTCCAGAGTGCGAGGTTTCGGGGCGTCAACTTGTGGAGGAGATGCTTGCGGAGAAAGACATTGTGGCGATGCCACGCGCGGATGATCCATCGCTTGTGCTTGACGACCCCGCGAAGCGTGGTGCGGTAGAGCGGGCGTATGTACGAATATCGCCGATGTTCTGGGGGCAGCGGATTCCGCTTGATGAGGCGTGTGGTGTCTTGCGGGAGTGGGTGTCTGGTCTGCGCGGGTGAGGGAGGGCAGAGGTGGTGCGGGGTGGGAAGGGGGTTGGTGCTTGCATACGTGGGGCGGCTCGGTTATACGCTCGCGCCGCGCTCGGCAGAGTGCCCGCGCAGCCGTTGAGTTCATCTCCGCCGAAACTGGGGCGGTTCGTGCGCTTCGCCGCGAAAAGCGGGCGCCTGAACGTTCCGTTCGCGGTCGTCTCCGGCGACGAAATTCACTTCGCGACAACAGGGCAGAGCACCGTTTTGAGGGTGTCGAGAGGCCCGTCGCGCAACACCAAATTGGGGTGGCTTCCGCATGCTCATCGATATCCACGTTCGCACCGGATTTCTCCGCGACGAGTCGATTGACCCGCTTGAATTCGCGAAACGCGCAGAGGCGCTTGGCATTGAGGGGCTTTGCTTCTGCGAGCGGAACACGCTTGAGAGCTACGAGCTTTTGCGCGAGATGCAGCCGAAGACGAAGGTGCGGCTGTTTACGGCGTGCGAGGTGGAGAGCCAGCGCGGGCGGCTGTGCTTTTTTCCGAACCCGGAAGAGATTCCGCCGATTGCTATCTGGTTGCTTGGTGAAGATGGTCAGCCGGCGCCTGCGGCGGAGATCGTCGAGAAGGTGCGGTCGAAGGGTGGGGTGGTGTTTGCGGCGCAGCCTTACAAGCGGGTGGAGAACTCGTCGGTGTTGGGCGACAGCGTGTTTGACCTGAAGGGTCTGCGCGGTGTGGAGGTGTTTGAGAACGGGGTGGGTTCGCACATGGCGGACCTTGCGATGGAGGCGTCGGAGCAGCTTGGTGGGGCGAGCATCGCGGGGAGTGGTCCGTTGGCGGGGCCGGAGCAGATGGGGCGGTATGCGACGATGTTTATTGATACGGTGTCGAGCGAGGAGGACCTCGTGAAGGCGCTGTTGGCGGGTGATGTGTGGCCGGTGGAGCTGGGGGTTGTGGGTGGTGGACGCGGGGGTGGTCGTCATCGCGGCGGGCGTAGCGGCGGCAACGGTGGGCGGCGCGGAGGCGGGTAGGGGCACAGCGGTGGACGTCGGGGTGGCAATGGCGGCGGGAATGGTGGCGGCGGGGGCGGTGGACGTCGTCGCGGCAGTGGTGGTGGCGGCGGTGGACGTCGCGGGGGTAGCAGTCGCGAAGAGCGCGACAACCGTGGGAACCGGTGATCGGTTGGGTGAGCAGGGTTTTTGTGGGTTGTGCCGCCGTGGGGTTGCTCATGGCGGCGTCTCTGGCCCACGCGGGTGAAGTTCCGTTTAAGTTGTCTGGCGAGCGCGTGGTGGCTGACGCCGACGCTGCGAATGGTCAGGCAGGTGGACGTGAGGCCGCGGCCCCCGTTGCGCCGGGTGCCGCGGTTTTTGTGCGTTTTGTGTTGTCGCTTGTGGGGGCGGGGGCGAGTGGTGCGGAGGTGTTGGCGTATGCGAACGAGGATGAGCTGGGTGGGAATGGGTTTTTGACGTTGGCGGTGACGGGGCCGGATGGGAAGGTTCCGCGGTTGATACATCCGGCGCGGTTTCGTGAGACGGCGCTGGGGGCGCCAGCGGGGGTGCGGGTGACGGGGGCGAAGGGGCATGTGATGACGGTGCGGTTAGACCAGTGGTTCGATGTGACGCGGGCGGGGGAGTATGAGGTGCGGGCGAGTTACAAGTTGCTGGCGGATGTGGCGGGGCGGTCGGTGCGGGGGAGTGTGGATGCGGAGGTGTTGCGGTTGACGGTGGTGAAGGGTGCGCCGCGGGTGTTGTCGTTTGAAGAGGCGATGGGGCTGTTGCAGGTGAGTCCGTTTGATGGGGGGCGTGGGGCGGAGGTGCGGACGGCGTTGATACGGGCGATGGCGAAGCAGGGTGGTGAGGTGTTGAAGGTGGCGCAGGGGTTGAGTGATGTGGGGGCGCTGCGGGTGGCGGTGGCGGCGATGGCGGCGGCGCATGATGGTTCGATGGTGGAGGCGGCGCGGGGGTGGCTGACGCATGGGGATGCGGAGGTGCGGGTGCACGCGGCGCGGCTTTTGGGGTTGCGGCAAGACAAGGGGTCGGTGGATGCGTTGCGCGCGCAGCTCGCGGTGGAAAAGGCGGTCGAGGCGCGGGTGGAGATGATTACGTCGCTGGGGCGGATAGGCGACGACCGGGCGTTGCCCGAGATGCTGGCGGCGCTTGAAAGCGGCGATGAGCGCGAGCAGGTGGCGGCGGCGCGGTATGCGGGTCTACTCGACAATTATCGGCTGGCGCCGGCGTTGATTCGGTTGCTCGAGAGCGACAACTGGCTTGCGCGGAAGTATGCGTATCCGTCGTTGCAGCGGTCGACGGGGATTGTGATGCACTTTGATTTTGATGCGCCGCTCGCAGACCGCAAAGAGCAGGTGGCGCAGATCAAGACGTGGTGGGAGGCGAACCGGGCGAACTTTGAGCAGCCGGTGCGCAAGGGTGGGTTTGAGATTGCGCTGACGGCGCTTGCGGTGGCGATTGGGCTGATGGTGATTGGGCACACGCTGGGGTTTTTTAAAGAGAATGCGCTGTTGCGAGGGCTGGCGAGCTATCGGTTTTCGCAGCAGAGCCGCAAGCGCCGTGATTGATGGGCGCGACTGGGAAGATCGGTTGCTGCGAGCAATCGAAGAGGGCCGTGGGCGCTGGGCGTCGCGCGGGGCGAGGCGGGGTTACGTCTTCATTGCGACTTTGCGAGAATTGGAAGTCCGGTTGCGGCGATGAGTGGGTTGATGAGATCGACCGTGAGGAAGTCGAGCGCGAGGTTGCAGGCGGCATCTTGCGGGGTGTCGGTGAGGCCGGTTGGTTCGAATGAGGCGAGGGCTTTGACGGTGGCGGTGACGGCCCGCGCGGTTTTTGAGCAGGTCATGACGCCATTGAGCGGGTCGCTGGCGAAGCTGAGTGACGAGGTCCAGGTGATGTCGCTTTCAGCGGTGGCGCGGGCTGCGGCCTCGCAGACGAGTGAGACCGATGTGCCGAGCTTTGAGACGTATTCACCAGCAAAGCCGATTTGAAGGGTGAGGACGGCGTCGGCGTGTGGGGTGGTCGTCGCGCCGGAGAGGGTGAGGGAGGTTGCGCCGGAGGGGAGGGCGATGGAGATGGAGCCGCTGAAGGTGGAGCCGTCGGGAAGGGTCTGGGTTGGGATGTCGAAGGCGAGCGGTGCGAGGCCGTCGCTGACGTAGGTGCCGTCGTATCCGCCGGTTGGGCCTTTGCGGTCGAGGCATGTTGCTGGGCAGGTGGCGAGCGCGAGGCATGAGCCGTTGCAGCACTGGAAGCCAGCGTTACAGTCTGGGAAGCCGTCGCCACAGCGGTTTTGGCAGCCCTGCGTACCCTCGTCGCAGAACGCGGTTTGATCTGAGCAGTCGTCGTTCGAGCAGCAGATGAGGTCACTCGGGACGCACGACGGGGCGGGTGCGCAGGTGAGGGTGACGAGGCTGCATTTTTCTTCGGCGGGGCATGGCTGATCGAAGGTGTTGCAGGTGCCTTTGAGGCAGGGGCCACCGGGGAAGGAGCAGACCTCGTCGGCGTCGCACTCGGCGCTCGATGCGCAGCCGCGGCACTGGTTGGCGTCGCAGAGAAAGCCGATGGGGCACGCTTTGTCGAACGAGCAGTTGCCGGGGATGCAGTCGCTGCCTGGGGCGGGGCAGACGCTTCCATCGCCGCATTGGGATGAGGCGGTGCAGGCCTCGCACTGGTATTCGGCAGAGCAGGCTTTGGCGTCGGCGCAGGGGAGGTCGAAGCTGCACGAGCCTTCGACGCAACGTCCGTTGATGGCTTTGGTGCAGACTTCGCTTGCGGCGCATTCAGCGGTCGCCTGACAGCCGCGGCATGCGTTTCCGTCGCAGACTTTTCCATCGCTGCACTCGCGGTCGAACGAGCAGTTGCCAGGGATGCAGGTGCCGCCCTCTGGTGCGCTACAGACTTTTCCGAAGCCGCAGTCGGCGCTCGTGATGCATGCGACGCAGGTGCCTTCGTCGCAGACTTCGCCGCCTGAGCAGGGGAGGTCGAAGGTGCATTCGCCGGGTTGGCAGAGTCCACCGAAGCGTGAGGAGCAGATTTCGTCGAGGGCGCAGTCGCTGGTTTTCGTGCAGCCGGTGCAGCGGTTGGATTTGCAGACGTAGCCGTCGGTGCAGGGGACGTCGGCGGCGCAGTTTCCGTTGATGCACGTGCCGGCTTCGCAGACCTCGCCGCTGTCGCAGTCGGGTGAGGTGATGCAGGTGTCGTCGTCGTCGTCGCCGGTGGCGGTCACGTCGTCGTCGTCATCGTCGTCGGTGCCGGTGGCGGTGACGTCGGCGTCGGCGGCG
>CAZXXB010000023.1:13037-14941 GCA_964644185.1 uncultured Myxococcota bacterium | reverse complement strand
TGGCGGTCGCGTCGTCGTCGTCGTCGGCGCCGGCGGCGGCGGTGGCGTCGTCGTCGTCGTCGTCGGTGCTCGTGGCGGTCACGTCGTCGTCGTCATCGTCGGTGGCGGTCATGTCGTCGTCATCGTCGTCGTCGCCGGTGGCGGTCATGTCGTCGTCGTCGTCGTCGCCGGTGGCAGTCATGTCGTCGTCGTCGTCGTCATCGTCGTCATCATCGTCGTCGTCATCATCGTCGTCGTCGTCGTCATCGTCGTTGGTGACCGTGACGGTGTCGTTTTCGGTGGCGCCGTCGTCACATGCCGCTGCGGTGAGGGCGACGAAGGCACAGAGGGCAGAGAGGAGAAGCAGGCGCAGTGCGGGCTGCGGTGCGGAGTTCGCGATGGGTGTCATGATCAGCTCCCCAAGAGGCCAGCGGCGCGCGGGTTATCCGCGCGCGGTCGTTTGCGGCGTCGAAACTGCCGATCTGAGTGTAGGGGAATTGGCGATGCGCGGGGTGGCAACTACACCGTAGCGCAACAACCGTCTGCGGTGACCGCGACATCACCATGACGGACGGCGGACGTGGGTTGCGCGGCTTAGAAGGGGAGGTGGTCGGCACCGAAGACGATGCGTCCGCCGAGGTGTCCACCGAGCATGGCGACGAGGGTCGCGACGGTGACGAAGAGGCGGTAGACGATGCGCTTTGCTCCGGTCAGTTCGGTGCGGGGTTGAGTCAGGCGCAGGATGAGGCTCAGGAGGACGAGGGCGGTGAAGACGAACATGACCTTTTCGTGGGTCTCGATCTCTTCGTCGTGGGGCAGCTCTTCTTCGCGGGTGAGGCCGCTCAGCATGGCGGGTACGGCGGCGAGGAAGGTGAGGGTGTGAACGACGACTTTGACGCGGGTGATGTCGCCTAAACGGGCGAGGGCGGCGCCGAACTCGAGCAGCAGCAGGAGGACGACCCATGCGAGGGGCATGTGGACGAACGCGGAGTGGAGGCGTCCGAACCAGATGACAGGGCCTTCTTCGTCGGCGTCTGAGCCTTCTTTGATTTCTTCGATGACGATGGGGTCGACGGCGACGATGGGGTCTTCGTCTTCGGCGGGGGGTTTTGCGGCGGCGGCAGCGGGGGCGGTGGCGGCGGGTGCTTCGTCGAGGATTTCTTCGACCTCGACTTCAGGGGCTTCGTCGTTTTTGGCGGCAAAGGCGAGTGGGGCAAAGCCGACGCCGGGCAACGTGGCGAGTGCGAGCGCGAAGATGGCGTTGCGCGGGCGCGATGTGGCGCGTGAGTTGGTGCGCGGCGTGGTCGTGCGTGAAGTGGCTGTGTGCGAAGCGGTGCGTGTCATGGTCCCCCCCTTCAGTAATGCGAGTCGAAGCAACGAAACGAAACGGCGATACGAAGCGGCGATACAAAGCAACGATGCGAAACGGGGATACGAAGCGGCGAAGCAAGAAGACGAGGTGATACGACGCGGCGCGGCTGCCGTGCCGCATGGGTGTGCGTCGTTACGGCAGGGTGATGATGATTTTTTCGCCGGAGAGTTCGGCGGGGAAGACTTCGAGCGGTTTTGGCGCGGGGCCGTCAACGTTTACGCCGTCGAGGTTGTAGTGCGACTTGTGGCACTTGCAGCCGATTTTTTTGTCGTCGTGGAGGTAGCGAACCTTGCACTTTTTGTGGGTGCAGATGGCCGACATGGCTTTGACGGTGGTTTCGTCTTGCCGGAAGAAGAGGATTTCGCGGTCTTTGATTTTGAGGACGGCGGAGCCGCCGACTTTTTTGAGGTCTGGGGCTTTGTCGAGTGGGAGTCCGACTTTGGCGGCTTCGGCGAAGCGGACGGGGAGGAGCGCGCCGATGGCGGAGGCGGCGGTGGTCAGTTTGAGGAAGACGCGGCGGGTGATCATGCTGCTACTCACTTTCGTGCCGGAA
>CAZXXB010000023.1:9608-13020 GCA_964644185.1 uncultured Myxococcota bacterium | reverse complement strand
TTTTTGGGGTGGGCTAGAGCGAGAGTTCGCGCGAGATGGTGAAGCCGATGACGATGTCGTCGTAGTTGCGGGCGGTGTTGGCGACGATGCCATCGGCGGTGATGAAGGGGTTGTTGGTGATGACGATGGTGAAGGTGTGTCGGTTGGTGATGAACTTGGTACCGAGGCTGACGTTTGGGTAGGTGGGCTCGTAGTCGCCGGATTTGAGTGCGTCTTGACGCGAGAGGGTATCCCACGGGCCGCGCTCGGCGTATCCGGCGACGGCGTAGGCGACTTCAAGGTCGAAGGCGAGCCATTCGAGGACGCGGATTTCGCTCATGTGGGCGACGGCGAAGGACCAGTCGTCGTCGGCGACGCGTTTGTATTCGCTGGAGGAGTTGCTGTGGAAGAGGGCGCCGAAGCCGATTTTCCAGCGGTTGAAGACGACGCCACTTGCGAGGAGCTGGGCGTAGCCACCGGCGGAGTCTTTGAAGTTTTTTTGAGGGAACCATGTGCCGCCGGCGCGGAGGGCGAAGTCGAAGTCGGTGGGTTTGCGGTCGGGCATGAAGGTTTGGAGGACGCGCCATTTGAGGTCGAGTTCGTAGACGTCGTAGGGGACGGGGCCGCCGTTGAGGCGCTTGAGTCCGACGTCGAGGGTGTCGAGGATGCCGTAGCGGAGTTCGAGGCCGATGCGGAGGTTTCCGCTGTCGAAGCCCAAGAGGTCGTGGAACCAGTCGTCGCTCGTGAAGGGTTGATAGGTGCGGTGGTCGAAGACCATGAGGAACGATTGTTTGCGGGTGGTCTCGGCGGTGTGGATGTTGATGATGCGATCTTGCCCTGGGTAGGCGTCGCTGTACCAGTCGTCACCGGCGACGGATTCGCTTGAGGAGACGACCTCGACATCTTCGACGTCTTCGATGTCTTCGACGGGCTCTTCGGCGTCGGAGGCAGGGGTGGTGGCGGCAGGTTCGTCGGCAGGTTCTTCGAGCTTGTCGTCATCGGCGGCGCGGGCGGTGCCTGCCGGGGCGAGTGCCGCGAAGCTGGCGAGTGCGCAGAGAAGCGCGCAGAGCAGCGCACCGGTTGCGGAGCGTGCGCAGGTTGCAGAGCGTGCGTAGACGGTCGGTGCCGCGAGTTGCATTGTCCCACCCCTGTTGAGTCAAAGTTGCGTGCTGAAGAGCGAGCGCGTGTGGTGAAGATCGAGTCGAGAAGGCTTCTGGTTACGGTTGCGGTTGCGGTTACGGAAGGTCGTCGGCGGTGCGTGGGTAGCCGAGGTCGCGCCACTCTTTGAAGGTGTCGCGCTGGGCCTGCGGAAGTCCGCCCGGGGGCATGGCGCCTTTGATGACTTCGCTTGCGATTTTGGTCTGGTGTTGAACGATGTTGTCGAGGCTGTCGAAGCGGAGTCCGCCGTTTTGCAGGTTGGCGCCGTGGCAGGCAAGGCAGCGGGCGTCGATGATGGCTTTGATGGTGGGGTCGGTGACGGCGTTGCTGACGGGGGTGGTGTCGTCGTCGTCGTCTCCAGTTGCGGTGGCGTCGTCGTCGTCGCCAGTTGCGGTGGCGTCGTCGTCATCGTCGTCATCGTCATCATCGTCATCGTCGTCGTCATCGTCATCGTCGTCGTCGTCGTCATCGTCGTCGTCGTCATCGTCGTCGTCATCGTCGTCGTCATCGTCGTCGTCGTCGTCGTCGTCGTCATCGTCGTCGTCATCGTCGTCGTCGTCGTCATCGTCGTCGTCATCGTCGTCGTCGGTGGCGTCGGTGGCGTCGTCGTCGTCGGTGGTGGAGCCGCCGGTGCCACGGTTGCGCGGGTAGCCTTCGTCTTCCCAGGTTTGGAAGATGGCCTGGTCGGCGTCGGAGAGGGGGCCGGTGGTGGGCATCTGGCCGGAGGTGACTTCGCGGACGACGCGTGCGGCGTTGGCGGCGATGTCGTCGGCGGTTTCGAGCAGGGGCGACTGGTTGGTGCCTGATGCGGAGTGGCAGGCGAGGCAGTTTGCGACGATGAGGGGTTGGATGTCTTCGACGAGGCCGACGGTGGCGACGGTGGCGAGGGGTGGTGTGTCGAGCAGGTCGGCTTTTGGTCCGCAGGCCTGCACGAGGGCGGCGGCGAAGATGAAGGTGGCGAGGCTCGCGTATGCGAGGGCGCGAGGCGTGGTGGCTTCTGGAGTGCGGTTAGGTGATGTCATCGTCAGATTCCTTGAGTTCCCCGCCCGGTGAGACAGTTTTTCATTGACACAGCTACCCTGATTGCCCCGACGCCGCGTGTCAACGCAAGGAAAAAGAGAACGTATTCCGAGAGTTTCAGCGTTGGGAGCTATTTGTAGCCGTGGCGAATAGAGTTAGGTTGCGATCGCTGGGGTGAAATTGGGTGGCGAGTTCGCGGCGCTGGGGGTGGGGTTCGGCGTGTGGGGTAATGGGCAGAGACGTGTGGGGTGATGAGCAGATTGACCCTGCGGGGGGTGATGACGTAAGGTAGGGGCTGTCCGGTAGACACATGTTCAGCGCCGCATGACGGCGTTTTGGCGTTCGTACAGGCTGGGGTAGTTCGTGAGCGAATCAACGCAGTTTCCACCGCCGATGCATGGCGGTCCGATGGGTATGCCGGTGGGTATGCCGGGTGCGCCCGTTGGTGGGCTTCCGCCGCAGGGTGGTGCGCCGATGGGCGGTGGGATGGGTGGGCCTGGCGGTGAGGGGATGATTCTCACCGAAGAAGAGTCGACGGGGTTTAACGTACTTGAGTACGTGTACATGCTTCGTCGGCGGTGGCTGATTATTCTGCTGACGTTTTTGCTGATTGTGGCGGCGGGCTTTTTTTACACGATTCGTCAGCCGAAGGTTTATCAGGCGTCGGCGTCGATCATTTTGAATCAGCGGAGTCCGAAGCCGCTGAATCGCGAGCTTGAAGACGTCGGCGAAATGCAGGGGTATTTTTATGCGGCGCTGGAGTTTCGCGCGACGCAGATGCGGGTGATTTCGAGTTCGGCGGTGATGGAGAAGGTGGTGAAGCGGCTGGGGCTTGACCGCGACGATGAGTTTTTGGGGTTGTCGGAGTTGCCGCCCGCGGAGGCGGAGAAGCTGCGTCCGACGCGTGACCCGGTGTCGCGTCTCGTGGCGAACGTGACGGCGCAGTCTGTGCCGGAGAGCATGATCGTCAAGATCAACGTGAAGGATGGGAACGCGGACCGGGCGGCGCGGATCGCGAATGCGGTGGTTGAGGCGTATGTCGACCACACGATGTCGGGTCGGTTCAACATCAATCAGGAAGCGTCGGCGTGGTTGAATGACAAGGTGGTTGAGATTCGGACGAGTCTCGATGACTCTGAGGAGCGGCTATACGAGTTTGAGCGGAGCAACAACATCGTGGCGATCAGCTACGATGATCAGCTTGAGATTTTGTCGGCGCGTTTGAAGAAGCTGGCGGAAGACCTCTACACGGTGC
>CAZXXB010000023.1:0-9594 GCA_964644185.1 uncultured Myxococcota bacterium | reverse complement strand
CGTCGCGGTTGAAGATGCTGGAGAGTGCGAGCGGTGAGGCGGCGGACTCGGAGTCGCTGCCGTTTTTGCTTGAGAACGAGACGATCTACGCGTTGTTGCAGCAGAAAGATCAGTTGCAGACGCTGTTCAACGCGACGGCGGTGACGTACGGGCCGAAGCATCCGGAATATCAGGCGATTGAGAGCAAGATGCTGGTGATTCGCGAGTTGCTCGACAAGCGCATCACGGCGGCGATTGAGCAGTATCGTTTGAAGATGAGCGAGGTGCGGCAGAAGCGGATTTCGCTCGAAGACGATTTGGCGAAGACGCAGAGTGAGATCACCGAGATGAACCGGTTGACGGCGCAGTACAACCGGTTGAATTTCGACGTGGACAATTACCGGAAGATTTACAGCCTGCTGTTGCGGCGCAGCAAAGAGGCGCAGCTTACCGAGCGGGTGAATTTCTCGAACGTGCAGTTGCTCGAGATGGCGTCGAAGCCGGGGGCGCCGATATCGCCGAATCCGCCGCAGAACCTCGCGATTGCGATCATTCTGGGGTTGTTCGCGGGTATCGGCATGGCGTTCATTGGTGAGTTTCTCGATCGCAAGATCAAGGGTGTGGAAGATGCAGAGCAGCTGACGGGGTCTTCGAACCTCGGCACGATCATGCACATTCAGGCGGATGATAATCCATCGAAAGACCTTGCCGAAGTGTGGGAGGTCGTGAAGACGAAGAACCCGCGCGTGTCGCTGAGCGTGTTTCCGTATTTCTTTCCGCGGTCGCAGGTTGCGGAGTCGAGCCGCGTGATTCGTACGAACTTGCTGCTGATGGACCCGGACAGCAAGCAGCATCTGTTCATGGTGACGAGTGCTTTTCCGCAAGAGGGTAAGAGCACGACGACGAGCATTCTTGGTACGATCATGGCGTCGCTTGGTCAGCGGGTGCTGTTGATTGATGCGGATTTGCGGCGTCCGCATTTGCATCAGCTGATGATCGACGAGAACGGCAAGGGGATTTCGAACTGGATTACGGGCGATGCGACGACGGAAGAGATTGTGCATCCGACGTTCGTGCCGGGTCTGGATATTATCCCGTGTGGGCCACCGCCGCCGAACCCGACGGAAATATTGCACAGCGAGCGGATGCGCGACCTGTTGGCATTTGCGACGGAGAATTACAGCGTCGTGATTCTGGATACGCCGCCGCTTGGCATGGTGAGCGACGCGCTGGTGATGGCGGCGCTCGTGCGTCGGGTGATGCTGGTGATTGACCCGCAGAAGTCGGATCGTCACGTGATTCGTTCGGTGGCGCGTCAGATTCGCAATATCGGGGTGCCGATATTGGGGTTCGTGTTCAACAACATCGCGGCGGATGGCAAGCGGTACGGTACGTATCGGACGCGGTACTACCGGTACTACCGGTATTACTCACCGTACTCGTACGGAAACTACTATTACACGGGCGGTTACCAGAACACGGGGCAAGGGGTGCCGCGTGGTGAAGAGCCGACCGAGAAGAGCTAAGGCGTTGCCGGTTGCGCGGCAGAGTGGATCGCCGGAGAGAGAGTCGTCGCCCGCATGCACCGTCATTGCGGGCGATTGTCTTTTGGCGTTGCCGCGTCTCGAAGAGTTGGCGGGGGTTGCGACGGGTGGGGTGCGGCTCGCGTATGTTGACCCTCCGTTCAATACGGGGGCGACGCAGACGCGCAAGGTGATGAAGGCGCGGCGGGTGACGGGGGCGGGTGGAGGCGACCGGACGGGGTTTGGTGGGCACCGGTATGAGAGCGAGGTGTTGGCGACGCGGGCGTATCGCGACCAGTTTGATGATTATGAGGCGTTTCTTGCGCCGCGGCTCGAAGCGATTTGGAACGCCTTGAGCGAGGATGGGAGTCTGTTTGTGCATCTCGACGCGCGCGAGGTGCATTATGTGAAGGTGATGCTCGACGGGATGGTGGGTCGCGAGCGGTTTATCAACGAGATCATCTGGGCGTACGATTACGGGGGGCGTCCGAAGAATCGGTGGCCGGCGAAGCACGACACGATTTTGTGGTACGCGCGCGACCCTGCGAATTACGTGTTCAATTACGAGGCGATTGACCGAATACCGTATATGGCTCCGGGGCTTGTGGGGGCGGAGAAGGCGGCGCGGGGCAAGACGCCGACAGATGTGTGGTGGCACACGATTGTGCCGACGAATTCGCGCGAGAAGACGGGTTACCCGACGCAGAAGCCGCTGGGTGTGTTGCGGCGGATCGTGGCGGTGCACAGTCAGGCGGGTGATGTGGTGCTGGATGGGTTTGCGGGGAGTGGGACGACGGGGGCGGCGGCGGTGGAGCTGGGGCGGCGGGCGGTGCTTGTGGATGAGAATGCGGAGGCGATTGAGGTGATGCGGGGGCGGTTGCCTCGGGCGCGGTTTTGCGTGGTGGGTGATGGGGCACGTGGTGAGGGTGGTGGCGAGGGTGTGGGTGGGGGTTGATGCGGTGGCGCCACCGGGTCAATGGTGCTACATGCGGTGCCCACGATGACGCTCTCTGCCGCACCACCTCCAAGCCTGCGCGTACCGACGCACGTTGCGATCATCATGGATGGCAATGGGCGGTGGGCCGAGCGCAAGGGGTTGCCGCGGGGTGAGGGGCATCGTGCGGGGGCGGATACGGTGGATGCGGTGACGACCGCGTGCCGCGAGATGGGTGTGCGGTATCTGACGCTGTACGCGTTTTCGTCGGAGAATTGGCAACGTCCGGCGGATGAAGTGACGACGCTGATGGGGTTGCTGGTGAACTACCTCGACCGGCAGCGGAAGAAGCTACGCGAGAACAACATCGAGTTGTATGCGGTGGGCGATCTGACGCGGCTTCCATTGGCGGCGCGGGCGGCGTTGAATGCGGTGATATCGGAGACGCGTGGGTTGACGGGGATGCGGTTGACGCTTGCGCTGTCGTATGGTGCGCGTGATGAGATGGTGCGCGCGGCGCGGTTGCTGGCGACGCGGGTGCAGCGGGGCGAGTTGAAGCCGGAAGAGATTGATGAGGCGGCGGTTGCGGGGGTGCTTGATACGCGCGACATGCCGGACCCGGATATCATCGTGCGTACGGCGGGTGAGCAGCGGCTGTCGAACTTCTTGTTGTGGCAGGCGGCGTACGCCGAGTTTGTGTTCATCGACAAGCTGTGGCCCGATTTTTCGCGGGGTGATTTGGAGACGGCGTTTGCGGCGTATGCGAAGCGCACGCGGCGGTTTGGCAAGACCGATGGGCAGTTGAAGGGGTGAGGGTGAGGGGTGCGGTTTTGGGGTTCCGCGCGGGGGCGGGTGTGGTAGATTTGGCGTCGAGGTGTGGCGATGACGCTTGAGCAGATTCTCGAAGAGGCAAAGCAGTTGAGTCGTGAAGAGCGGCGTGTGCTGGCGCGCGCGCTGGAAGAGGTGGCGGGCGAGAAAGGGCAGGTTGAGGGCGAGGTTGTGGCGGCGCGGCAGCGGGCGTTGAAGAAGCTGCGTGAGATCGCGAAGAGCGCCAAGCATCAAGCGGATTGGCCGGGGGTTGTGGCGGCAGTCCGCGAGGATCGCGACGCGTGAGCGCGCTACCCGACGAGTTCGTGCTCGACACGAGCGCGGGCGCTGCGGCGGCGGGCGAGCAACGGCAAGCACGATAGAATCTACCAAGCGCAAACGACATTGCCTGTCGGTGCGGCATTGCGTGGCGCACGGCGGGGGAATAGATTCGCGGGCGCGTAGAATCCTGCGCGAGAGAGACTTGGGCAAAGCACGACACCTGAGTTGTGCGCGACACCGGCGTTGCGCGCGAGACACGGGTTGGGCGCGACCCACAACAGAACACGAGGCACGCGATGGCAGGCTCGGTCAACAAAGTTATCCTCATCGGCAACCTGGGTGCCGACCCCGAAATGCGAGCGACACAGAGCGGGTTGCAAGTGTGCTCGTTTCGGGTGGCGACGACCGAGACTTCGGGGCGCGGCGATGAGCGTCAGGAAAAGACCGAGTGGCACAGCATCGTGGCGTGGGACCGGCTTGCGGAGTTGTGCGGCGAGTACCTGAAGAAGGGTCGCAAGGTCTACATCGAAGGCAGGCTGCAGACGCGCAAGTGGCAAGACAAAGAGGGCAACGACCGCTACACGACCGAAGTGGTGGCGCGCGAAGTGGTGTTTCTCGGCGGGCGCGGTGAGGGCGGCGACGACGAGGGCGCGGGCGGTGGCGGTGGTGGAGGCTATTCGCGCGGCGGTGGCGGAGGTGGTGGCGGTTACTCGCGCGGGGGCGGAAGCGGCGGTGGCGGCGGCTACTCGCGTGGGGGTGGAAGCGGTGGCGGTGGGTCGCGCGGCGGCACACGCGGTGGTGGTGGTGGTGGATTTGCCGACGACGCGGGCGGCGGCGGCGCGGGCAACGATGATGATATTCCATTTTGACCGGACGTTGATCGGACCACGACGGGACGTTGATGTCGCGTTGATGTGACGCATTTTTTTCGACATCTGGCGACGGACGCTGAAGGACAACCCATGAGCACGAAGGTACACACACGCCGTCTCGACAACGGCCTGACGTTGATTGCCCGCGAGAACCACGCGACTCCGGTCGTGGAGTTGCAGATGTGGGTGAATGTGGGCGCGGCGGATGAGCGCGATGGGGGCGAAGAGGGGATCGCGCACGTGCACGAGCACATGCTTTTTAAGGGGACGACGAATCGGGCGGTGGGGCAGATCGCGAAGGATGTGGAGAGCGCGGGGGGCGACATCAACGCGTACACGTCGCACGAGCAGACGGTCTATCACATCACGCTGGCGACGCAGTTTTTTGATCAGGGGCTCGATATTCTCGCCGATGTGCTGGTGAACAGCACGTTTGATGCGGCGGAGCTTGAGAAAGAGCTGCGCGTCATCGCCGATGAAGAGATCAAGCGGTCGCGCGACATGCCGCAGCGGCGGTTGCAGGAAGAGCTGTTTGCGCTCGCGTATGAGAAGCATCCATATCGCAGGCCGGTGATTGGGTACGAAGAGGTGGTGCGCAAGTTCACGCGCGAGGGGATTCTCGACTTTTACCACGTGCATTATCGGCCCGATAACGTGACGTTCGTGATCGTGGGCGATGTGGATGCCGAGGCGGCGCTTGATGCGGCGGCGGCGAAGTTTGCGGGGCACACGGCGCATGAGCGGGTGAAGCGGGTGGTTGAGCGGGCGCGAGAGCCAGAGCAGCACGCGCTGCGGGCGAAGGTGATTCGTGCGGCGTCGGCGGAGTATCATTTTGCGGCGGCGTTTCACGTGCCGGGTGTGACGCACGACGATGTGCCTGCGCTCGATGTGCTGGCGGTGGTGCTGGGGCAAGGTGAGTCGTCGCGGCTCGTGCGGCAGTATCGCATTGCCGAGCCGCTTGTGACCGATGTGTACGCGTCGGCGTACACGCCGCGCGACCCGGGGCTGTTTCTCGTGGGTGGGTCGTGTGAGGGGGCGAATGTCGAGCGGGTGATTGCGGGGGTGCTCGCCGATACGTTTGCGGCGACGGCGGCGAAGGTGAGTGATGCCGAGGTAGCGAAGGCGCGCGAGCTGCTGTTGGCCGAGGCGATTTATCGCGACGAGACGGTGCAGGGGCAGGCGCGGCGGCTGGGTTATTTTGCGACGACGGCGGGCGACCCCGAGTGGGATGCGCGGTACTATCGGCGGCTTGAGCGGTTGACGGCTGCCGATGTTTTGGCGGCGGCGCGGCACTACCTCAGCTCGGCGAACTGCACGATCATGCTGCTTGCGCCAGAGGGCGATGCGAGCGTTGTGGTCGATGACGAGAAGCTGGCGGCGATGGTGCACGGGGCGTATCTCAAGGCACATCCGGGTGGGGTGGCGAAGGCGGCGGCGAAGGGTGGGGCGAGAAAGCCGGAAGTGCGCGAGGTGACGCTTTCGAACGGGATGCAGGTGCTTTTGCGGCGCGAAGATGCGGTGCCGATTGTGGCGGTTCATGCGGCGGCGCTGGGTGGCTCGCGGTTTGAGAGCGACGAGACGCAGGGCTCGCATCACCTGCTGGCGCGGCTCATGACGCGGGGGACGCCGACACGGACGGCGGAGGAAATCGCGCACGAGCTGGATGCGACGGCGTCGTCGATTGGTGGGTTTGCGGGTCGCAACTCGATTGGGATGCGGGGCGAGTTTTTGTCGCGGAACCTCGCGCGGGGGCTCGATCTGTTTGCCGAGTGCATGTTTGAGGCGACGTTGCCGCCGCGCGATCTCGAGAACGAGCGGGCGTCGGTGCTGCAAGAGATTCGGGCGCGCAAAGACCGGCTGTCGAGTCTTGCGTTTGACCTGTTTTCGAAGACGCTCTATCGCGAGCATCCATATCGGTTGATGGCGATGGGCGAGCCCGAGGTGGTGCAGGGGTTGTCGGGTGACGGGTTGCGGACGCTGGCGAAGAGCGTGTTTCGGCCTGGGAATCTGCGGTTGGCGGTGGTGGGTGATTTCGACCCCGACGAGGTGGCGGCGCGGCTCGAGGCGATACCGGGGTTTGAGCATGGGCACGTGCCGCTGCCAGTGGGTCCGAAGCCAGAGCGTGCGGCAGAGCGGGCGCGGGTGGCGTTGACGAGGCATGACAAGACGCAGGTGCATCTCGTGTATGGGTATCTGGGGACGACGCTCGATGCGCCGAATCGGTTTGCGTTTGAGATGCTGAATGCGACGCTCGCGGGGATGGGTGGAAGGCTGTTTGAAGAGCTGCGCGACAGGCAGTCGCTTGCGTATGCGATTACGAGTCTCAACACCGAGGGGGTCGAGCCGGGGTCGTTTGCGGTCTACATGGGGACGTCGCCCGAAAAGCTCGAAGCGGCGCTGTTTGGGATACGCAATGAACTTGCGCGGGTGGCCGAGACGGGCATCACCGAAGACGAGTTGAAGCGGCAGAAGCGGTATTTGACGGGGACGTACGCGATTGGGTTGCAGCGTGCGGCGAGTCGGGCTGCGAAGCTGAATCTGAATCGGTTGTATCAGCTTCCGGCGGATGCATTGGAGACGTACACGAGCAGCATCGAAGCGGTGACGCGCGAGGAGGTGCATGCGGTGGCGCGGGGGTTGTTTAATCCGACGAATTTTACGCTGGCGCTTGCGGTGCCGCGTGAGACGCAGTTGCCCGAGCGGTTTGTGGCGCTTGTGAATGACCTTCGGGGTGATGTGAGCGAGGCATGACGGCGACGTATTACCGGGTGATTTTTTTCGTCGATGCGACGCGCGAAGACGAGGTGTTTGACCTTGCGTACGAGACGAGTGCGCGGGGGTCGGCGCTGTTTTCGCGCGACAAGCTCGCGGGTGATGATCCGCCGCCCGAGGGGATGCTGCGGGCGGAGTTTTTTTTCTCGAAAGAGAGTGATGCGCTGGCGGCGGCAGAGGCGGTGCGTGCGCTCGATGGTGGGCTCGTGCCGCGGGTCGTGGCGGAAGAGCCGAAAGACTGGGTCGCTGAGTCGCGGTCGCACTTTCGTCCGATTGAGTGCGCGAAGGGGTTGTGGGTGTCGCCGCCGTGGACGCGGGTTGCGGAGGGTGAGCTTCTCTCTGGCACCGAGATTGTGATTGACCCGGGGTTGGCGTTTGGCACGGGGCAGCACCCGACGACGCGCATGTGTCTTGCGGCGCTCGACCATGCGTTGACGGTGCAGGGCGCGGGTGCGGCGCGGGTGATGGATGTGGGGACGGGGAGCGGCGTGCTGGCGATTTTGGCGGCGCTGCGTGGGGCGAAGCTGGTGCATGCGGTGGATAACGACCCATTGGCGGTGCAGGCGACGCGAGAGAACCTGGTGCGCAATGGTGTCGCGGCGAGTGAGGGGGAGGTTCCGGAATGGTTTCGGCTGGAGGAGGGGTTGCTGAGTGAGACGATGGGGCCGTTTACGATTGTGGTGGCGAACATTTTGTTGATGCCGCTCGTCGAGATTGCAGGGTTGATTTATCGCGTGACCGAGCCCTCGGGGATTGTGATCTTGTCGGGGATACTCGAGACGCAGATTGATGAGCTTGCGGCGGCGTATCGCAAGGTGGGGTTTGTTGAGCGCGAGCGCGCGATCGAAGAAGATTGGGCGGCGCTCGTGTTGTCGCGCTGAGTTTTTTACTTTGGCGTGGTCTTTTGGGTTCGTGTGCGCGCGTGGCGGAATTGGCAGACGCACCAGACTTAGGATCTGGCGGGTAACCATGGGGGTTCGAGTCCCTCCGCGCGCAGTTTGGTTTTGCTGTTGGGGGTCGCGAGGGCGGCGGGGTTAGCGGCGTGTGCGGGCGCGGACGGGGGCGTGGATGGGGGTGACGGTGGCGGCGCGTGCACCGACGAGTTCGGGGCGGGTTTCACCGCGACCACCGACGACGACGCGGTGTTCGCCGCGTGTGCGTCCGAAAAGATCGGCTTGCTGGGTCGTGGGGGTGAGTGCCCATGCCTCGCGGATACCGCGCGCGCGCAGCTCTTGCGCGAGGGTTGCGGCGTGGCCGTTGACGGTGACGACGCGCTTTGGCTTGCAGGCGAGCGCGAAGGCGACGATGTCGTCGAATCCACCGTGGTCTGAGAGGGCGAGGACGTGGTCTGCGCGGCAGCGGGTGAGTGCTTCCGAGCCAGTGGCCTCGCCCGAGAGCAGCACGCGCAGGCGCGGGCGGCGGGCGTCGTGCAGGGCGGGGCCGGTGAGGCGTTCGGCGGGGTGAAGCTGCACGCCCATTTCAGATTTGTCGTGGGTGAGCGGGTGGATGGTGGGGACGCGGTAGCCTAAGGCTTCGAGTCGGCGCGACTGGCGGACGACGGCGGGGAAGCCGAAGAGGGGCATGCCGGCGGCGTGGACGAAGACGGCGACATCGAGCAGCGAGCCGTAGGGGTCTCCGTGAACTTCGACGACTTTGCCACGGACGAGGGCGTCGTGGATGGTGTCGAGGAGTGAGCGGAGTGCGAGGGAGCGGCTGGGGAGGAGGTGCGAGGGGGTGCCGTGGGTGGCGTCGATGACGAGGGTGTCGCAGTCGACGGGGCGTGCGGCGTCGGCGAAGAGCGAGCCTTTGGGGTTGAAGGCGCCGGTGAAGAGGACGCGCTCTTGATCGTTGCCGACGGTGCGCTCGACGAGGAGCATGGAGGAGCCGGCGATGTGGCCTGAGGGGAGGGCGGTGAGGGTCATTCCGCCCAAGGTAAAGGGGCGAGCGAAGGGGGCGGGGAGGGCTGGTGATCCGGAGCCCTGGGGGATGCCGGAGAAGATGCCGGTGTCGGCGGCGTAGCAGAGGCGCTGGGCGCTGACGCGGCGGATGCGGCGGAGGGTGCGTGCGTTGGTGATGAAGCAGAAGGTGTGTGCGCGAGCGGCGTCGAGGCAGATGGGGGTGTCGCGCAGGCGGAGGGCGTCGGACCAACTGACGGGGACATCGTCGGGGAGTGTGAGCGGCGAGAAGGTGTTGGTCGACATCTGGCGAGCCGCTGAGTCACCGAGGCGTGTAGCGCCGTTGGCGAGGTGAAACGGAGATGGGTCGAGGTGAGCGCGCGATGGCCGGGCAACTCGTGGCATCGGTTCACCACACGACAACAAGTGACATGACACTACATCGGTGGAGAGGTCTTGTCACGGGCTCAAACGTGACATTTCGGTGGGGTGAGAGTTGCGCGCAGGCGAGGCGGGGTGCGGGGGTGCTG
>CAZXXB010000022.1:16492-25410 GCA_964644185.1 uncultured Myxococcota bacterium | reverse complement strand
GGATCAGGTTCTGCGGCACGTCGCGGTAGTTGGCTAAGAGTTGCGTGTCGATTCAAAGCTCGTGGCCGACACGACGAAGCTCTCGGCGCAGATTGAGACGCTGAAGATTCAACTGGGGACGATTGGCATCGCGCTGTCGGGTGCGTTGTCTGATTTGGGGTCGCAGCCGAAGTTCAACAACTTTAAAGTTGAGACGACGAACCTCGACCCGGCGAAGGTGTTTGCCTATTACCCGCCGGCGAAAGCGAGCCTTCCGCCGGGGATGAAGATTGGTGGGCCGGTGAAGCTCGATGTGGTTGCATCGGGCGATGCGGCGCACCAGACGGTGAAGCTCGACCTCAACGCGACGCAGCTCGATGTGCTGATTCCGAAAACGTTTGAGAAGCCCGCGGGGACGCTCTTGACGCTCAACGTCGAGGGCAAGTTTTCGGCGACGGATGCCGACATTCGGGCGGCGAATCTGAAGCTCGATGAGCTTGATTTGTCGGTGGCGGGTAGCGTGAAGGATTTCGCGAATCCGACGTTTGATCTGACGGCGAGCACGAAGCCTTTCAGCTTTGATCGGCTGGCGCGGCTGGCCCCCGGGGTGGGGGTCGAGTTGAAGAAGGCGAACGCGAAAGCGACGGGCGACGGCAAGCTCAATGCGGTGGTGAAGGGGACGCTCTCGAACCTCGACGCGTCGCTCGATTTTGCGCTGACGGGGGTGTCGCTCAACGTGCCGGGCACGAAGCTGAGTGGCGACCTGACGCTGAAAGCGTTTGCGAAGGGTGACCCGGCGAAGACGCTGTCGGCGGGGCTGACGCTCGACGGCAACCGGGCGGTGATTGATGTCGAGAAGGTGATGAACAAGCCGTCGACGAAGAAGATGGAAATCGACGTGCAGGTGAACAAGGCGGGTGACCAGATCAAGATTGAGAAGCTGAATGTCGAGCTTGCCGAGTTGAAGTTTGCGGCGACGGGCGGGTTCAACCTTGCGTCGAGCGCGACCGATGTGAAGGTCGATTTTCAACGGCTCGATCTCGAGCGGCTTGCCGACACGTTTCTCGCGATCCCGAAAGACCTCGTAGCGAAGAGTTTTATTGATTTTCGCGTGGCGGTCGTCGGCAACCCGAACAAGCTCTCGTCGATGGCGGTCAATCTCGACGATCTCGACGTGAAGATTGGTCGCAGCGACCTGAAGGGTTCGGTCGCGATCAAGAATCTCGAAGACCCGGCGCTCGATGTTGATCTGCGGTCGAACTACCTCAACCTCAATGAGGTGATACCGGGTGGTGGCGAGCAGGATACGGCGGCGAAAGGTGAGGGGTCGAGCACCGAGAAGGCGGCGCCACGGCGCGATGATCCGTCATTGAAAAAGCACAGGTTCGCGGGGCGGTTCGATTTGAAGACGATCGTGTATGGCACCGACACGATCAGCAATTTCAAGGGGAACGTGAGCCTGCGCGATGGCATCGTGACATTGCGCGAGTGCCGCTTCAACATGTTTGACGGCAGCTTCAACGCGTCGAGCACGACGGCGGAAATCTGGCGCGGGCGGATGCCGTATGACGTCGATTTTTCGATTCGCGGGCTCGATATCAACAAGGCGCTGAGCGCGAAGTCAGAGCATCGCAACACGTTTTTTGGCAAGGTGAACCTCGATGTCGATGTGAAGGGCGTGGGGACCGAGGCTGCTGATCTCGAGCGCAATCTTTCGGGCAAGGTGGCGATGAAGATCGACGAAGGGCGGTTGAGCAAGGGCAACCTGACCGAAGAGGTGTTTGGCGATTTGTCGGCGCTTGAGAAGATTCCGGGTTTGCCGGTGAAGCTGCCGAAGGGCGACCAGAAGTTTAAGAATTTGAACGCCGATTTTCACGTGAAAGACGGCAAGATGAAGCTGAAGAAGCCGATGGTCTTCACGATGAGCGGCAACAAGGTCGAGCTTGATGGCGAGGTGGGCATTTTCGGCAAGCTGTTTCTCGAGGGGACGTACTTTCTCAACAAGGGGCTCATCGAAGACGCGACGCAGAAGAAGTGCAAGCCGAAGGCGGATATTCCGGTGCCGGTCGATATCAAGGGCACGCTGAGCGACCCGAAGTTCAAGCCGAACGGCGGCAAGGTGATTAAGACGCTCGTTGACGAGTGCGCGAAGGGGCTCGTGAAGGGGCTTGTGGGCGACAAGCTGAAAGAGGCGGAGGCGAAGGCGAAAGAAGAGGCTGAGAAGCTGAAGAAAGAGGCCGAGAAGCAGAAGAAGAAGGCCGAAGACAAGGCGAAAAAAGAGGCGGGCAAGGCCGGCAAGAAGGCGGCCGACAAAGCGAAGAAGGCACTCGGCTTCTAGCGAAGCGCAGGCAGCGCGGCGCTTACGCTGGGCGAGTCAGCACTTACGCGGGGCGACTCATTGTCGCCATCGAGTTGCGGCGGTTGGCGTCGTCGAGGCGGCGACACAACTCGCGGATGATGCCGAGCGCGATCTCGGGGCGGTCGCCCATGAGATCCCAGAAATCGTCACGGTCGATACGCAGGCAGATGACGTCGCCCGCGGCTTTGACGTTGGCGTTGCGTGGTGCGCTCGAGAGAATCGCCATGTCGCCGACGAAGCTGCGGGGTCCGAGCTCGGCGACCTTGCCGACGCCGTTGACCTCGACGTCGACGGCGCCGTCGATGATGACGTAGAGGCAGTCGCCCATTTCACCCTGTCGAATGAAGGTTTCGTCGCGACGAAAGGTCGCCTCGTTGGCGATTTGCGCGACGCGGGCGAGGTCTTCGCTCGGTAGCGTGGCGAAGAGCTGCACGCTCTTCAGGAACAGCACTTTTTCAATGGTCGAGATCATGCCCCGTCATGCCCCCCCGGGTGTTGCGACGCGGATACCCGTCGTCGGCAGGCGCGTCAGCAGCCGCTGCGCAAGCTCTTGCACACCGGCGTAGCGGGCGTCGCCCTCTTGCGCGCTGACGAGGCGCGCGACGAGGCCACGGGCCTCGACGTCATCGAAGAGTTTGGTGACCGAGACGAGCGCGGTCTCGCGCACGAGCGGTGCGACGCTCGCGAGCGCGTCGCGAATGGTGTCGCGTCCGACCGGGGCGCGCATCTCGCCGAGGGCGTAGATTGCGCACGCACAGAGCCATGGCTCGTGGCTTTTGCTGTAGGCGACAAGGCGGCTCTCGATGCCACGTGGTTGAAAGCCGAACTCGCGAAAGGCGATCTCGCGAATGCGCTCGCCGGTTGCTTCCATGAGGGGGAGCAGGGTCTTGGCGGTGTCGCGATCGACGAGGTTGTCGAGCAGCTCGACGGCGGTGGCGCGGGTGGCTTTGTCGGGCGAGCCCATGTTGCGGCGCACGGTGGCGATGGCTTCGGCAGAGCCGATGAGGGTGAGCAGATCGAAGATGCGGGTCATGGTCTCTTCGATGCGCGGTGCGAGGGCTTCGGCGAGCAGGGCGGCGTGGGGCTCTTGCGTGAGGTCGGCGAGGGTCATGTGCAGGTCGTAGGCGCGGCGCAGTTCTTCTTCGAGGGCGTGGCGCACGGCGGGTTGATCGACGGCGAGGGCTGGGTTGTTTTTTTTGAGCCGCGCGAGGGCGTGGCAGACGGTCGAGCGGAGGCTGTCGTCTTGCACGCTGAGGTAGCGCATGAGCATCTTGACGGCTTCGGCGGTGCCGACACGGGCGAGCACTTTGGCGAGCTGCACGCGGGTCGCGGCGGGGGTGGTCTCGTCGTGCAAGAGGGGGCCGATTGCGGGCTCGACACCGGCGCCGTAGGCGGCGAGGGCCTCGACGGCGGCAGAGGCGGTGGCGCGGTTGGCGAGTTTTGCGAGCAGGGGTTTGACGAGTTCGGGGCTGCGCATCGAGCCCGCGGCGCGGATGGCGGCGACCTGCACGACGGGTGCGGCGTCGTCGAAGAGTTTGAGCAGCGGGTGGTAGTAGTTTTGCACGCCGATGGCGCCGAGCACGCGGGCACCTTCGGCGCGCAGGCCGGCGTCGTGGCTCGTGAGCAAGAGCTTGAGGCGTTCGGCGGCGTGCAAGACCCCTTCGAGACCACCCATGCGAATGAGTCCGGCGACGGCGGCTCCGCTGACCTGGGTTGAGGCGTCGCCGAGCAGCGGCACGACGGCCTCGATGCTGTCGTAGCCGAGCAGATCGCAGTAGGCGGCGACGGCTGAGGCGCGCACTTCGGGGATGGTGTCGGAGAAGCGGGCGCGAATGACGTCGGCGTGGGCTCTGGTGCCTGACTTGCCGAGGTAGGCGAGGGCGCGGGTGCGCACGGCGGGCTCTTCGTGTTGCAAGAGGGGTACGACGTGTCTTTCCCAGTTTACTTTGCGGGCCGACTCGATGATTTCGAGGGCGTGCAGCACCTGGCGGGCGTCGGGGTTGCGCAGCGACTCGACGAGCACGCGGACGGTGGCCTCGTCGGCGACGTCGATGGCGGTGGTGGAGAGATCGACGCGGCGTGTGCGGCGGTGTTCGGCGAGGGCGACCATGTATTGGGCGCGGGCTTTGCTGACGAGCCAGAGCCAGACGCCGAGCAGCAGCAGGGCGGGCACCGACCACCACTCGATGTGGACCCATTTGACCTGCGCGAGGCCGAGAAAGAGCAGGCCCGAGACGCCGGTCGCTATTGGTTTGAATTGTCCGTCAATGAGGGCTTTGGCGCGGGCGCGAAAGTCTGCGGGTACGGGCAGGTAGAGCAGGTTGAGGGTGGCGTCGTTGATGGTGTAGCGGAACATGACGTCGGCGCCGCGGGTCATGGCGACGGCCCAGAGTTGCGCGCCTGAGATGAGAATGGCGGTCGAGCCGAGCAGAATGCCGCCGGGTAGCAGGAGCAGGGCCGCGAGCACGCCGTAGCGCTCGATGATGCGTCCGGTCAGGAAGAACTGGACGGCGCAGGCGGCGATGCCCGACCAGAAGAAGAACTCACCGAGAAAGGCCGACATGCGCCGTCCATCGCCGGCGTAGATGGTCTGTAGGGTGAGGTCCATCTGGTATTCGGCGATGTTGGTGACGAGGGTGGTGGCGGCGATGATGCCTGTGATGGAGAGAAGCTGGGGTGAGGCACGCAGGTCTTTGAGGTCGCTAAACAGTGAGCCGCTGGCGTGGCTTGCGAGGCTGCGGGGGGCGCCTTTGGCGTGGGCTTCGCGCATGGCGGCGCGGGCTTTGGCGACGGCGGCGGTGAGTTGGGGGGCGTGCCACTCGCCGATTTTGTAGACGCAGGCGATGCAGACGAGCATCGAGGCGACGAAGACGAAGATCATGTCTTCGGGGCGCACGTAGGGCGAGAGCGCGCGAAGTGCGGCACCGGCGACGACGTTGGAGAAGACGCCGCCGGCAGCGACGAGGCCGAAGAGGCGTTTTGCTTCGCGCGGGTTGAAGATGTCGGCGGCGAAGGTCCAGAACTGGATGTTCATGATCGCGGCGACGACTTCGAAAGCGACGAAGAGTCCGCACAGGGCGGGGAAGGTTTTGCCGAAGTCGGTGGCGAAGATGAAGCGAAAGGCGAGCACGAGTGCGGCCATGATGACGTGGCTGACGATGATCATGCGGTCGCGGCGAAAGCGCGAGGCGACACGGGCGTAGATGGAGGCGGCGAGGACGACGCCGACGGCCATGCCGATGAATTTGTAGGGGATGTCGGCGCGTGGGAGTCCGCTGAGAAAGAGTGAGCGGCTGACGGAGCGCCCGACGACGAAGGCACCGCCGACGGCGGAGAGCGAATAGAGAAACATGAGGCCAACTTTGGCCCCTTCGCCCGGCTCGATTTTGAAGAGGGTGCGCAGCGCGCCCGCGAGTGCGCTGCTACCGTTTGTTGCCGCCATGACGCGAGACACTAGCCGTGCGAAGCGGGGCGCGCAATCGCCCGTCGCGCAATGTCACACGCAAGGGCAATGTCACACGCAAGGGCGATGTCACATGCAGGTGCGGTGTCACACGTCGTCTTCGGCTTCGGGGGTCCAGCACATGCAGAGCTGGCGGGCGGCACCAACCTCGTCGACGCGACGCAGGTAGGCGTTGTGCGGGGCCTCGCGCAGAAGCTGTGGCGACTCTTCGGCCTCTCTGGCGATTTGCAGGAGGGCTTCGACGTATTCGTCGAGCTCTTGTTTTGAGGCGCTCTCGGTCGGCTCCATCATGAGGGCGCCGTGGACGATGAGCGGAAACGACATGGTGGGCGGGTGGAAGCCGTAGTCGATGATGCGTTTGGCGATGTCAACGTTGCTGATGTCGAACTTCTTTTGCGCGACGTCGTCGAAGATGACCTCGTGCAGCATGTCGGTGGTGTATTTGAGGTGGTAGGCGCCTTCGAGTTTTTTGCGCAGGTAGTTGGCGTTGAGCACGGCGTGCATGGTCGAGTCGCGCAGACCGTCGGGGCCGAGTTCGCGCATGTAGGTGTAGGCGCGCAGCAACACGCCGAAGTGTCCGTGGAAGGCGAGTACGGCGCCGATGCTGTCGGGGCGGTCGTAGTCGAGCCTGTAACCGGTTGCGTCTTTGGTGACGACGGGCACGGGCATGAAGGGGGCGAGTCGTTCGCTGACGCCGAGTGCGCCCGAGCCGGGTCCACCGCCGCCGTGGGGGGTCGAGAGGGTCTTGTGGACGTTGTACTGCATGATGTCGAAGCCCATGTCGCCGGGGCGTGCGACGCCCATGAGCGCATTCATGTTGGCTCCATCGCAGTACATGTAGCCGCCGGCGTCGTGCACGAGTCTGGCGATGGCGCCAATCTCACGCTCGAAGATGCCGAGGGTGTTGGGGTTGGTGGTCATGAAGCCGGCGAAGTTGTCGTTGATGAGGGGCTTGAGATCGTCGGCGTGGAGGTAGCCATCGGGGCTGGTTTTGACCTCTTTGACCTTGAAGCCGTTGAGCACGCACGAGGCGGGGTTGGTGCCGTGCGCAGAGTCGGTGGTGATGATGGTGTCGCGGTGGGTTTCGCCGCGCTTGATGAGCGCCTTGCGAATCATCATGAGGGCGGTGAGTTCGCCGTGGGCACCTGCCGCGGGTTGAATGCAGGCGGTGTGGAATCCGGCGAGTTCGGCGAGGTACTGCTGCATCGCGTAGAGCACTTCGAGGGCGCCCTGCGAGAGCGCGTCGGGTGTGAACGGATGCAGGTTGGCGAAACCGGGCATGCGGGCGACGGCTTCGTTGACCTTGGGGTTGTATTTCATCGTGCAGCAGCCGAGGGGGTAGAGCCCGGTCTCGATGCCGTAGTTGGTCTGTGAGAGGCGCGTGAAGTGGCGGACGGCGTCAAGCTCTGAGAGTTCGGGTAGTCCGTCGAGTTCGGCGCGCACCTGCGAGCCGAGGTGGGCCTCGTCGAAGGGGGCGAACTCGTCGTTACCGAAGTCGTAGCCGATGCGCCCCGCGGAGCTTACCTCGAAGACGCTCTTTTCGCGGCGGGTGAGCGTGGTAGCGACAGAGAAGTGCGATGGAACGGTTGACATGGTCAGGCATCCAGCGCCGCCACGAGGCGGTCGATTTCGTCTTTCGAATTGAGCTCGGTGGTGCAGGCGATGATGACGTCGGCAAAAGCGGGCGAGAGTCGCGCGCCGTCGATGCCGGCGAGGATTTTTTCATCGCGTTGCAGTCGCGCAAGGGCTTCGGCGGCGGTGCCTTTGACGCGAATCGCAAGCTCGTTGAAGTAGAGTCCGTCAAAGGCGACCTTGAGGTGCTTTGAGGCGCGGACTTTTTGTTCGAGGTAGTCGGCGCGGGCGGCGTTGCGGCGGGCGAGTTCACGCAGGCCGGTTTTGCCCATGAGCGTGAGGTAGATGGTTGCCGCGAGCGCGTTGAGTCCGACGTTTGTGCAGATGTTGCTGGTGGCCTTCTCGCGGCGAATGTGCTGCTCGCGGGTGGCGAGGGTGAGGCAGTAGGCGGTGCGGCCTTCAGCGTCTTTGGTGCGTCCGATAAGGCGGCCCGGAATCTGGCGTTTGTACTCGTCTCTGGTGGCGAAGAGGCCGAGGCCGGGGCCACCGAACTGCAGGGGCACGCCGAACGACTGACCTTCTGCGACGGCGATGTCGGCGCCGAGTTCTCCGGGTGATTTGCAGAGGGCGAAGGTGAGGGGTTCGGCGGTGCCGGTGACGAGCAGCGCGCCGTTGTCGTGGGCGAGCTTTGCGATGCCGGTGACGTCTTCGAAGACGCCGAGGAAGTTGGGCGACTGGAGGACGACGGCGTAGGTGTTGCTGTCGACGACGGCGGCGAGCGCGGCAGCGGTCACGACGCCGTTGGTGTCGGGGGCGACGGTGACGATGTCGTCGTTGAAGGCGACGAGGTAGGTGTCGAGCACGCGTCGCCAGTGGGGGTGCAGCGTACCGGCGACGACGAGGCGTGTGCGTCCGCGTGTGATGCGGCGGGCCATGAGGGCGGCTTCGGCGAGGCCCGATGCGCCGTCGTACATGCTGGCGTTGGCGACTTCGAGCCCCAGAAGGTGCGAGACCATGGTCTGAAACTCGAACATGGCCTGGAGGGTGCCTTGCGAGACTTCAGACTGGTAGGGGGTGTAGCAGGTGAGAAACTCCTGACGCAGCAGCAACTGCCCGACGGCAGTCGGGGTGTAGTGCCGGTACATTCCGCCGCCGAGAAACGAGGTGTAGCTGGTGGCGCCGTCGTTTTTTGCGGCGAGCGCTTCGAGGTGCGCGAGCAGGCGATGCTCTGGCAGGGGCTCTGGCAGGTCGAGGCGCCGCTTCAACTGGAGGTCGTGCGGGATGCTGTCGAAGAGCGCGGGCAGATCGGATTTACCCACCACATCGAGCATCTGCGCGATGTCGGCGGGTGTGTGCGGAAGGTAGCGCATGGCGGCTTACTCGTGCTCCTGATCCTTGAGGAACGCTTCGTATTCGTCGGCGGACATGAGGTCGTCAAGCTCGCCTGGGTCTTCGAGTTTGATGCGGACGAGCCAGCCGTCGGAGTAGGGCTCTTCGTTGATGGTTTCGGGCGCGTCGGTGAGGGCGGTGTTGACCTCGACGATG
>CAZXXB010000022.1:14786-16434 GCA_964644185.1 uncultured Myxococcota bacterium | reverse complement strand
GGCTTCTTCGCGGGCGACTTGGCGCCCGACGCTGGGTAGATCGACGAACACGATGTCGCCGAGCTGCTCTTGCGCGAAGTCGGTGATGCCGACGTAGACGGTGTCGCCTTCGACGCGGGCCCACTCGTGTTCTTTTGAGTACTTGAGTTCTTTCAGGGTCGCCATGATTACCTCTGCTTGCCGTTGGGTTCACGCCTTCTTCGGCATGGGACTGGAACTGACAAATGGGGTCGCGCACACGACGGCTTCGACCGGTTTTTCACGAATGATGACCGAGATTGGCGTGCCGACCTTTGCCGCCGCAAGGGGAACGTAGGCCATGCCGATGGGCGCGTCGAGAGTGGGGCTGTGGGTTCCGCTCGTGACGACGCCGTCGCCGAAGTCGGTGGTGATGGGGTAGCCGTGGCGGGGCACGCCGCGTGCGGTGAGTTTGAAGCCGACGAGGCGGCGTTTTGGTTTTTCTTCTTTTTGGCGCACGAGGACATCACGCCCGATGAAGTCGCCTTTGTCGAGCTTCACGGCCCAGCCGAGGCTGGCGTCGTAGGGGGTGGTGGTGTCGTCGATGTCGTTGCCGTAGAGGGGGTACTTCATTTCGAGGCGCAGGGTGTCGCGCGCGCCGAGTCCGACGGGTTTGATGCCGTGTGGGGCACCGTGGTCGAGCAGGGTGTTCCAGAGGGTGGGGCCTGTTTCGGCTGGGATGTAAAGTTCGAAGCCGGGCTCGCCGGTGTATCCGGTGCGAGAGATGATGGTTTTGATGCCGGCGACCTCGCCCGCGGCGTAGTGGTAGTAGGCGATTTCGTTGAGCGGGGTTTTGGTGAGGGGTTGCAGAATGGTTTCGGCGAAGGGGCCCTGAAGGGCGAGCTGGGCGTAGTCTGCCGAGGTGTTGGTGACGGAGAGGCCGGGGCCGCTGATGTTGGCTCTGAACCAGGCGAAGTCTTTGTCGGTGTTGCTGGCGTTGACGCAGATGAAGACGTAGTCGTCGGTCGAGCGGTAGGCGATGAGGTCGTCAACGCAGCCGCCGTCTGGGTTCATGAGGGGCGAGTAGACGCACTGGCCGGGTTTTGCGGCGGCGAGGTCGTTGCAGAGCAGGCGGTTGACGGCGGCGAGGGCACCTGGTCCGCGGACCTCGATTTCACCCATGTGCGAGACGTCGAAGAGGCCAGCGGCGGTGCGGGTGGCGAGGTGTTCTTGCCTCAGGCCCTCGTATTGGACGGGCATTTCCCAGCCGCCGAAATCGACCATGCGCGCTTTGGCGGCGAGGTGGCACGAGTAGAGTGGGGTGCGCTTCAAGGTTGCGGCGGAAGCGGGCGAATCAGCCGACATGATGGGCTCCGGAGGCGTTGTGGGCTCTGACAGCGGGGTTTCTGGGCAGGTGCTGTGAAGCGACGAGGCCCTCGAAACGCGGCGACAGCGCGCATACATCGGCCTACGCAAAGCGTCAACGGGGCAAAGAGCGCCAGTCACCCGACTATTTGAGGCCGCCGGGGGCGGTGGAGCGGTCACCTTCCCACCTGTTTTGGAAGTCGCGCGGGACACCGGATTTTTTGCGGGGGCCGGGGGGCTGCTCTTCGTAGGCCATCTCTTCGTCAACCTCGCCGTCGGTGATCGGTATCGCCGAGACGCTCTCGGGTAGTCCGCGCGCAGCAAT
>CAZXXB010000022.1:0-14776 GCA_964644185.1 uncultured Myxococcota bacterium | reverse complement strand
GGCATCGCGCTTGTCGCGTTTGGCGTCGGCTGAGCGCCACAGCCAGATTCCGCCGCCGACGAGCAAGCCACCGACGATCGCGACGACGGGACCTATCCAGCTTGCGATGGCGGGCTGCGGTTCGCTGCTGCCGTCGTCGGCTTGCGGAAGCACAACAGCGGTCGAGCCGTCTTCGGCGGTGAACTGTTCCAGCTCGCCGATGTTGGTGATGTTGCTCGAGCTGAGCCCGTAGAGGACAGCACCGGCGATGACGGTTGCGGCACCGGCGCCGATCATTCCGAGACCGATGTTGGTGCGCAGCTCGATGTCTTTGTCGAGGCGCAGCATGAGGTATTTTTCGCGCAGGCGCTCTTGATACTCGGGGTTGCGGACGAGTTGCTCGCCGGTGAGGTCGCGAATGACCGATTTGGGTACGTCGGGGCCGGCATCGGGGTCGTCGTCGAGCGCGGCGTCTTCTGCGTCGTCGTCGGGGGGCCATGATGCGCCGGGGCGGGTGCGGATTCGGTCTGAAGATCGTGCGGAGCCGCGAGTCGAACGGCTGCCCTGGGCCTTTGACGACTTTGCCTTTGAGGCTGAGCCGCGTGGGGTTTGCGCGTCGTCGATGAACGGAAGTTTGAATTTTCCGGTTGGTCTTGGCTCAGCTGAGTCGGGCGGGGGAAGGGGCGGCGCGCCGTCTTCGAGGTCGCTCAGGGCACCGGGTCGCGGGGCCTGTGGCAGCTCTTCGAGCGTGTCGGATTTTTCCGATTTTTCGGCGGCACGCTCGGCGGCGGTGGGCTCTTTCACGGGTGGTAAAGCCGCTGGGTCGGCGTATTCACCCGACTGGGCGAGCAAAAAAGCGAAAACGATGGTACGCATGAAGACCCTTCGGTAGGTGCCCTGCAAAGAGTAAATGTTCTCGACAGCGGGGGGCTGGGGGGTTATTTAGCATGCTCGAACCGCCATTGCGAAGGCATGCGCGAGCAGGGCATGACGCGTTGCATGGTTGTTTGTGCCGTCGGTACGATGGCGGCGCGGTGCAACTTTGTCACTCATGCGGATTTCGCAGCCGCTTTGAGTGGATTGTGATGACGACGACTTGAGGGCGCGCGACGAGGCGCTCAGGCTGAAGAGCCAGGCTCAACGGATTGTTTTCCGCCAACCCCACAGTCAATGAGGTCATTGCGGCGTTCAACCTTTGGGCGCTTCTCGCCCTTGGTACGATCGCGCTGCAACTGATCGTGCTGGTGATGCCTCATCGCCCGACGCCGGGGGCGAGCGAGGCGCTGATCGCGATTTTGCGTATTTCGGCGAAGCTCGGCGCGCTCGCGAGCGGACTTTCTGGCTTTTACATCGCGTATGCGATCTTCACGCTGAAGAAGCGGTTCAACTCGTACGAGCTGAGCCCCGCCGACATCACGCAAGACCGGATGTATCAGGTGATGGCGGCGGTGCTGGTGATCGTGCTGCTTGCGCTCGCGACGCCCAAATACGACCGAACGAAGCCCGAAGACGACGCCCCTGCCCCGCCCGGCCCTGACCCCAAAAAATCGAACGCGATGACGGGCATGCGGCTTCCACCGCCGCCGACGGGGCGACCCGACATGATCGAACCGTATCGTCCGCCACCGCCGCCAGCGCCGCGGCCGATGTCGTTGAACCGGGGTGGGGCCGAGGGTTCTGTTCCGGCGTCGGCGTCGGGGGGCGGCGGCCCAGAGATCACCGGGCAGAAATCGTATCCGGTGCAGCAGAACTGGGCCGTGAAACATTTTCAGGAGACGTGGCCGTCGAACCCGGCGGCGAATCAGGGTGGGCCTAACGCACGCCCTCACGATGCGCCAACGAGCAACGTGCGCCCGTCGGTGCCGCAATCGCCGCTTGGCCCACCGCCCGGGCCGACATCGCCGAAGCCGGGCGAAGTGCCCCTGAAGGCGTTTACGGCGTCTGAGCTTGCGTTGACGTCGCGTGAGCTATCGACGAGCGCGCCGACACGGCTGACGCCCCCGGCAGCGCAGCGCCCGAACGCGAACACCGCCGCAGCGCTGCCGCCCCCTGCCGCGACACCTCCGCAGGGTTATGTTCCGGTTCAGCCGGGGTACGCGGCACCGACCGGGTACGCACCGCCGCCCGCGCCGCCACCGCCGGGGTATGTTCCATCGCAGCCGGGTTACGGCCAGCCGGTTGGGGCGGTCGCGCCGGGCTATGCACCAGCGTCGGCGGGGTACGGGCAGCCGATGCCGCAGGCGCCGATACCTGGCTATGTTGCGCCTGCGACGGGCAGCTACGCGCCAGTCGTGGCGGGGCAACCGATGCCACAGACGCCGCCGCCTGGGTATGGGCCGCCGCCGGGTGGTGGCTACGCGCCTGCGCCGCAAGGGTATCCGCGACCTGAGTATCCGCGGCAGGACTACCCGCGTCAGGATTACCCAGCGCCGGGGCAGCCAATGCAGCAGCCGGGGTACGGGGCGGTGCATGGTCAGCCCATGTCGCCGCAGCCGATGCCTCCGCAGCCGGGTGGCTACGCGCCTCAGCCCGGGTATGGTGCCCCGCAGCCGGGGTATGGTGCAGCACAACCGATGCCGCCGCAGGGGTCGCCGCAGCCGAGCTATCCACCGCGACAGCCGAACTACCCCGCGCCGCGTGGGCCGGTGCCGGGTTATGCGGGTGGTGGAATGCCGGGTGAGGGTGGTGTGCCGCCGACGCCCGCGATGGGTGGCCGAGGTGCGGCGGGGCTGCCGTCTCCGTCGCTGCCGAATTACGGCAACGGTGGGTACGGTCAGCGTCCACAGTTCAATCAGCATGATCCGCGTCTGCCGAAGTTTTTGTGGCGTTGTGGAAATTGCGGGGCGATGACGCAGACGAATGAGCGGCTGGCGCAGGGGCCGCGCTGCGAGACGTGCGGAAGCTACAACACCGAGCTTGAGAGCAGCCTCTAGGCGGGCGGGTGTGCGAGACGACAATCTGGGTGCGTTGATCTGGTTGCGTTTGGGTCGTTTGCGGGTATGCTTTCCGCGAGGTGACGACGATGACAGCGGCAACCAAGACCACGGCAACCAGCAAGGGCGTCGGCAAGACGGCGCGCAAACCGACACAACAGCAGGGCACGATGGCGACGAAGCTGGCGACCCAGCAGGGCGCGCGCGCGCGGGCGAGCGTGAAGGCGGGTGCGGTGTCGCGCGAGTCGATGCACTCGCTGGCGAACGTGCTCGCGACGCGGGCTCCGCGATCGAAGCGTCGGCAACGATATGAGTTGGTGACTGAGTCGGGCGAGCGGTTCGATTTGCCCGAGGCGCTGGTGCGTGTGCTTGAGACGACGGCGCAGACGCTTGCGGCGGGTCATGGGGTCGAGGTGTTGCCGACGACGCGCGAGTTGACGACGCAAGAGGCGGCGGATGTGTTGAATGTGTCGCGGCAGTATCTGGTGCGAATACTTGATGACGGTGCGATTCCGTTTCGCAAGACGGGGACGCATCGGCGCCTGCAGCTTGCGGATGTGATGGAGTACAAGGCGAAGCGCGACGAGACGCGACGCGAGGCGCTGCGAGAGCTCACCCGCCTGAGCCAAGAGTTCGGGTTGTACGCGTGACCATGATCGTCGTGCTCGATGCCAACGTTGTTTTCAACGCCGCCGTCCGCGACACGTTGCTGCGTTGCGCCGAACACCGCCTGATTCGTGTCTTCTGGTCGGAAAGAATTCTCGACGAGGCATTTCGCAATCTCGTCGCGCAGCAGCGCACAACGGCTGAGAGGGCCCAAAAGCTCAAGGCACAACTCAATGCCGCTTTCCCTGATGCAATCGTAACGGGCTACGAATCGCTCGAAGCCGACATGACCAATCAAAGAAAGGACAGGCATGTCGCCGCCGCAGCGTTGCACTCCGGAGCAAGCTTCATCGTCACGTCTAACGTTCGAGACTTCGAGCCCGCGCCCGCGGGAATCAAAGTCGTTACGCCTGATGAACTACTCGTATCGTTGGTGCATCAACACCCCAGTGCGCTTCGAGGGATTCTTGAGGATCAGGCTGCGGCACTCGCAAACCCGCCCACCACCTTCGATCAGCTACTTGCTCACCTCGAAAAATCTGCACCGCGATTCGTCGCCGTGATTCGTGCCGGCGCAAGGTAGACTCCGTCACTCTTTCCTCACGGCAAGAAGGTGCGAGGGTTGGCGAGTTTTTCGGGCAGGTAGGTATCCATGACGTAGTTGAGGCCCTCTTTCGCGAAGGCCTGCTGCTCGGCGCGAACCCCCATCTTCACGAGCTTGTTGATCGCCTCTTGCCACGCCTTGTGGCTCTGAAAGAACGGGTCGTTTTTCAGCGCATCTTTCGCGCGCTTGATGTCGACGTCTTTGAGCGGGTGGGTCGGCAGCTTGTAGGCGTCGATGTCGCCCGGTGTGACGCCGAGAAACTTCGCCCACGGGACGCAGAAGAAGCGGTTCGTGTGCGCGGCATTGCCTGAGCCGACCTTGAGCGTGCGGTAGATGTTGCCGAATCCGTAGGGGTCGCAATCGACGAACGCGTAGACCGGCAGCTTGTGCGATTCGCTGAGCCTGCGGATGAACCGGCGCGTGGCGCGCGTCGGCACGCCCTGCATCTCGACCAGCACGCAGTTGGCGCGCCGCCAGTAGATGTGGTGGTTGAGGCGTTGAAACAAGGCGCCGGTCTCGACGACGAGAATGAACTTCGCGTCGGTCTGAAACGTGAGGTGCTCGACGTTGGGCGGAATCGAGTACGCCCCCGAGCCGAAGCGTGTGCAGTCGATGGCGATGGGCTCGCCGGTCTCGCGGTCGAAGTCGTTGATGATGAGGTTGCCGGCGACCGAACCTCCGCGCTGGGCGGGGATGAAGCGTAGTTGCTCTCGCGTGACGTTGTTGACCGAGAACATCGCCTCGATGTCGTCCATCACGGTGTCGGATTCGGGCTGGTCGTGAAAGCGGGCGTCGCCCCAGTTGTAGGCGGTGTAATAGGCTTCGCGCTTCGTCGCGATGTCGTCGGTTTTCACGAGCGTGTGCGACATCGCCATCATCTTGAGGGTTTGCGCGAAGGCGCGCGCGGTCTGCGCGGTGAGGGTGCGGGTCTTCTTCTGATTCGCAAGCTCGAAGTAGCCTTTGCGCTCGTCGTAGGTGACGTTTTGCAAGGCGCGGATCGGGAACGTCATCTCGGGCTTTTGAAGCTTCTCGATGCGTGCGAGCACGACGCGGGCTTCGCTTTCGAGTTCACCGGCGACGCGTTTGCGGTCGATTTCATCGGCGACCTGATTTGCGGTGGGCATGCGCTTCGGTTTGGGAACCTCTGCGGCGGCTGTTTTTTTCGCTGGGGGTTTTTTGTTGGCCTTGGTGATGTGATCTCGTCAGTTCAGATTGGCGCGCAATGCGTTCACTCGTCTCCGCCCGCTGCATAGTTGGCTTCGTCGTCGGCTTCTTCGCGGCGGGCGCGGGCACGGTCGGCACGCACCTCGGCATCAAGCGCCTTTTTCGCGTGGATCAAATCGACGCTCTTCGCGCGCGACCTTTCGAGAATTTCCAGAAGGTTTTTTGCGAGCCCCTCTTTGCGATCACCCACCACCAGCAATTCATCGAGCGCCTCGACAATCGTCGGAATGTATTTCTCGATGCGCGACCGCTTGCTCAGCTCGTCGGCTTCGCCGCGCAGACGATTGATGTAGCGCCCCATCTTGCGTCCGCATTCGCCAACGGCAAGACGAATCTCTTTCATGATCTCGGGGTAGTGGGCGATGGCCTCTTTGGCCTCGCTCGTGAACGGCACCCACACGCTCGCGATGTGCACCACGAGCACGAGCGGACCCACCGGTAGCGCGCCCTTGGGTT
Organism: uncultured Myxococcota bacterium; assembly: GCA_964644185.1. GTDB lineage: Bacteria > Myxococcota > JAJVIH01 > JAJVIH01 > CAZXXB01 > CAZXXB01. The sequence goes on along the minus strand of CAZXXB010000022.1, from coordinate 8,974 downwards.
GCGAGAGGCTGTAGCTGCGCCACGTCATCGTCGTGACAACCTTCGTGAGGGCACATGCGCCGTCTTGATAGAGTAGCGGCACGCGATTGGCGAAGCGCAAGAGGGTGATCGGTTCGTCGCCGAGCAACTCGCCACCGTAGGCGAGCGCCACCTCAACCTGAAACGGATTGCCGCGATAGACGGTCGGCGGACGGGTCACCGACGCGTAGAACTCGGCTTTGATTTGCGCGCGGAGAGACGCCTCGAGGTGCGCCTCGCCAATCGGCGAGAGGCAGTTGGTCGGCGGCGCCATGATCTTCACCGCGGCAATCGCCTTGTGCAGCGCCTCGGCGTCGCCATGGGTCACGAGCTTTGGGTTGCGCTGCGGTGTCAGCTTCGCGTGCGCGATGATGTCGTCGGCCACCTTGGGTGTGACGCGCGAAAAACTCTCTTGCAGAAATCCCTTCAGGTTTCGCTGCGGGGTGTCGTGCAGCATCTTGATCAACACGCCCAACTCGACCCCGTGCGGATGCGGCTTGATCTCCTGAGCTTCGACGGGAAGCTCGTGTGCGGTGCGCTCGTAACGTACCTCGGGGTCGCCGGGGGGACGAAAGATGATCGTGGCGTGGGGGTTCGCGACGGCGGTCTGTTCGAGGTAGCCGTCGATCGATTGCTTGGCGCGTTTGGTCGAGGCGAGTAGCTGGGGGAGCTTGTTTTTTTCTTCGCTCTTTTTCGCGGCGACGGCGAGGGCGGGCGCGAGGTGCTCGGGTGCGGCGGCAACGGCGAGCGAGGTTTCGCCCGCGGCGAGTTCACGCTGCACTGGCGCAGCTTCGGCGATTTCACGCGCGGCCTTGCTGCGCACGTAGGTTCCCTGCAACTCGATCTCGACGCGGGTGCCGTGGGGGCGGTGCCATTCGTCGAGTTCGGAAGAGGTGTAGCGTGGCTCGTTCTTTTTGGTGTCGATGACGAGCTCGACGCGGGTCGCCGATTTGCGGTTCGACGTACGCGAGATGATGACGACGGGTTTGCCGGTGGTGAGAAGGCCGTACATGCCGGCGGCGCTGATGCCGATGCCCTGTTGTCCGCGTGATTGTTTGAGGCGGTGAAACTTCGAGCCGTAGAGCAGTTTGCCGAAGATGCGCGGAACCTGGGCGGCGACGATGCCGGGTCCGTTGTCTTCGATGCAGACGCGAAAGCGGTCTTCGCCAAGCTGAATCAACTCGACGACGACTTCGGGCAAGATGCCGGCCTCTTCGCAGGCGTCGAGCGAGTTATCGACGGCCTCTTTGACGGTCGTCATGATCGCTTTTGCGGGGTTGTCGAAGCCGAGCAGGTGGCGGTTTTTGGCGAAGAATTCAGAGACCGAGATTTCGCGTTGCCTTCCGGCCATTTCTTGCGCGGTGGCGCGGCGGGCGGGTTTGGCGGCGGCGCGCTCGCGAGGCTTGTCGGTCTCTTCAACGGTGAGGGTCAGCGGCTCTTCGATTGTACGCTCGCGGGTCCTGTCTGCTTGATCCCCCGGCTCGTTTCCAATGTCGGAAACGCCCGGGGGCACCCCCTCCGCAGCCACTCGCTCGGAGCGGAGTTCAAGAAGATTCCCGTCACCCAGATCAGGGGCCAATGGTCTGGGGTTTGCCCCTCGGGGGGCGCTGTCTTGACTTGTTGGGTTTGCCCCTCGCGGGGCAAACAGATCAAGCGTTGCGGCGGGCGATGCTGATTTCGCGGATTTGGTCGATTTCGTTGCCATGTGGGGGCGTTAGCGCGCGAAGGGGCGGGGCGTCAACACTGCACAGGGCGGCAAGGTGTGTGGCGCGCAAGGTCGTCCGCCGATTTCGTGCTTGCATGAGCCGCAGTTATGCGTAACGTGGTGGCATGAGTCGGCTTATCACCCTTGCGTTGCTCGCAACGTCGCTATCGACCGTGGCGACGTTGCCGGCGTGCATTCGCGTTGGGCTTGGCGGCGAATATGACACCTTTGATGAGACTGGCGCGCACAGTCGCGACGACGACGATGACGACGACAGTGACACAGAAGCCGCAGATACCGACGGGTTTGTGATCGACGATTCGGGCGACGATTCCGACGAGAACTCCGGTAACGAGAGCGGCGACAGCGATGCGACGGGCGATGCCGACGACGACACCTCAATGATTGAGGCATCGCTTGAGCAACCGGTGCCGACGCGCACGTGTGCGACGCCTGAAGCAAGCGCATGCGCGCTTGAGGTTGCACTTGATAGCGACGGCATGCTCGACCTCGGCACAGGCATCTATGCTTGCTCGGTTAACGAGCGTGAGGTGACGCTGCGCAACACATCGCGCGAGCCGCTGTTACTGCGCGCGAAAACGAAGCCCCGCAAAGGGCCGCCGCACATCTCTGTCGCGTCGATCGCGCCGCACCCGGAGCATCCGGGGTTTCCATCGGTGGTGGCGCCGGGCGAGGCGTACCGCGTGCTGGTGCGGGCGCACGCGGAGGCGGTGGGCGCACACACGAACACACTCACGATAAGCGATGATGGCGGATGCTGCGCCACCGAAGTGCCGCTGCGCTCAATGATTTTCGACCGCGCGCGCGTCACCGATGAGTTTCAGGCCCTCGGCATTCCAAAGACCGACATTCTCTTCGTCGTCTCGAACACTGCGGTGATGGGGGCGTTCGTCGATGTGCTTGTGCCGGGCTACCTGCTGTTCAAGCAATACGCCGATTCGCGAGGGGATATCGACTATCAGATTGGTGTCGTGAGTGCAGACGTTGCGAGCGACGGCGAGCCGACGCTGGCATTTTCACCGGGTCTGCTCTACCCGTTTCGCGGTGAGCGTGCGCGCATCATCACGCGCCAGACCGAAAACAGTACCGATGCGTTTGTGGCGAATCTCACGTTCGACGGAAACTACGACATCGGCAAGGTCAATGCGCCGCTTGAGGCGATGCGACTCGCGTTGAGCGAAACCTATTTGCGTGAGCCGTGGGCCAATGGAGGTTTTCGCAGGCCCGGCGCTTCGCTCGAAGTGTTTGTCGTCACCGCCGAAGACGACGCGTCGCCGGGGTCGGTCGATCAATACATAGATGTGCTGAAGGCGAGCGTGCCGAATGGTGACCCGGCGTCTGACGATGCCTATGTGAGCTTCACCGTCGTGGCGGGGGCGACGATGCGCGGCAACCCAACGAGGGCCGAGTCGTGCACGCTTCGTGACACGTCGGCTGAGCCAGCGAACCGGCTGATGCAGGTCTACAACGAGATCGACAACGGCATTGCGCTCTCAATCTGCGATGCCGATGCGTTTGATATTTTTGGCGGCTTTCCGTTTGAGCGCTTTCGCGCGCGGTCGGCTTTTCCGCTGTCGCAGCCTGCCGACCCGTCGAGCATTGTCACCACGATCAATGACCAGGTGATTCCGCAAGATACAAGCGGTATCGGCACGGGTTGGACGTTCGACTTGGCGAACAACTGGGTTGTCTTCGGCAAAAATACGACACCGCCGCGTTTGAGCCGCATACGCGTCACGTACCGCGCGCTGGGGTGTGAGTGACGGCGTCGGTCATCGGCGACGGTGCCGCGATGGAACGCGACCACGCCGGGCATTACGCCCCTTCGAAGAGCCCCACGAATGTGCCGTCGGGTGCGCGGCAGACCGAGAAGCGTCCCATGTTTGGCACGGCCATGGGACCCATCACAATCATTCCGCCGAGGCTCGTCGCCTTCGCCGCCGACTCGTCAAGGTTTTCGACCGCCACGTAGTTGAGCCAGTACGGGTGCGGAACACCATCGGGCAGCGACATCGCGCCCAGTTCCATCACGTCACCGCGGTGGCCGATGGTGTAGTCGGGCATGTTCTCACCTGGCTTGAACTGCCAACCAAACAGGGCGGTGTAGAAGCGCTGCGCACCCGCGAGATCGCTTGTTCCGAGTTCTGTCCAGCACACCTCGCCGACCCCCGGCATGCCCTCGCGCTCGGGCATCTCGCTGGCTGCCTGAAACGGGCAGATCACGGCCCCCTGGGGGTCTTGCACGGTGAAGAATTTGCCGACGTTCGGAATGTCGGTGATGGGCATCAAGAACCGCCCGCCGTGGGTCTCGGCCGTGTTCGCCGCCGCGGTGATGTCGTTGACCGTGACGTAGCTCACCCATGCAGGTTGCTGACCCTTCGTGGTGTCGATTGGCATCACGCCGGCGAAGTCGTTTCCGCCACGGGCGAACATCGTGTAATCGAAGTCACCCATGTTCTGGGTTCGCGTCGTCCAGCCAAAAAGCTGCGTGTAGAATTCGACGGTTTGCTCGGGGTTGGCGGTGGCGATGTCGTACCAGCAGAAGCGTCCATTGGTGGGGCGATTGGTCATGATGGCCTCATGCGTGCGCCGTGGCGCGGTTGGGGGTTTGCACCCTTGAGTTGAGCGGCGTGAGGGTTGAGGCTTTCACGTTTGGCGCATTCAATCAACCAACGAATTGGTGAACTCGTCGGCGCAGCATTGTTGCCGAATCGTCAGCGGATGTACGCAGGCGTCGATGCGCGCGCGATGAGATACTGGCGGCAGCGCGTCACAAATCGAAGCGTCACAAATCGAAGAAGTATCCGACCTTGATCGAGGCATTGGCCTGCAATGGAAACGATGCGTACTCGTAGGCCCCGATCGTGACGGTGCGGGGGTTGAGGGTCGCGTGCAGGCCGACCCACGGGTCGAGAAACCAGTTGCCCGCGAAGCGCCATGTGTAGCCTCCGCCAACGGTGAAGACGACGCTCGTGTAGTCGGCGCGTGCGTTGGTGCCGTCGAGGTTGCGCACGCGCTCGTTCTCGATGCTTTGCGCCCACACCTCAACGCCGGTGCCGACCCACCAGCCATCAAACTTTTCGCCGAAGGTGTAGTCGAAGATCAGCGCGGCGGCCGTCGTGCGTGCGTTCGTGAATCCATCGGAAACGAAGGCGAGCCCGTCGGGTAAGGCGACGCGCGCGGCGACGAGACGCACGCGCACCCGCTCGACGCCGAGCCACACCTGCGGCGCGATGCCGAACTCTCCGTCAATCGCCGATGCAACGGTTGGAAAGAGGTCGAGTTGCAGGCCGAAGGCGAGCTTGCGCGAAGTCGGCGCCGGTGGGGTGTCGGTGTGTGACGCGCCGTGTGGGTCGCCCTCGTCGGCGCGTACCATGCCGGGCGCGAGGGAGAGCCCGACCGCGATGAACGACACAATGAGCCGCGCAATGAACCGGGTGCCGGGCGACATCGAGAACGACGTCGCAGAGAGATGTGAACCTGAACCCAATCGCTTCGCCATGGTGCGCGACAATTAGCGCCGAGTTGGCGCACGATCAATTGCTCGCGGCGCGGTGCGGCGAGGTTGGGAAGAGGGGTGCTGCGGTCGCGGCGAACCCCTCTCAGAAAACTCACGCTCAATGTTTCGAGGCTTCAAAAAACTGGTGAGGTGCGACGCAGCGGCAGCGCCAGTCCGCGCCGTGTAACCCTTTGTCATTGCTCATAAAAACATAGGTGGCACGCGGCGTGCTTTAGATGGCCCATACCGGCTGAAACGGCTACCCGGTGGGAGGTTCAGATCATGAGCATCGTCACGTCTTGCCCGCGGCGCACACATTACGCGCGTATCAAACACACCTTGCTGACATTTTGCCTTGTGATGCCCCTCGTGTCGGCGTGCTCGTTTGACCTCGGCGGCGCCGCCGACCGTGCGCTCGACAAGCTCGACGAAGCGCCCCACGACGACGATGAGGCGGGCCGCGATGAGGTGGGCAACGAGAACGGCGAGAGCACGCCTCAACGCGACGAAGAGGTCCGCGGCGAGCAACCGCGCGAAGAAGAACCGCGTAACGAAGACGAGAGCGACCGAGAGACGGGCACCAACGTGCGCGGAGAAGAAGAAGAGCAAGAAGAGGCGCCCGAAGATGCAGGTGGCGAGACCCGCTACGACGAAGGCGGCTCGTACTGGGGCGGCGATGAGTCCGACGAAGAAGAAGAGGCAGACGAATACGAGGATGACGCCTACGAAGATGATGACGACACGGCGATTGAATACGACCCGTGCGCCGACGACCCCGACTCGCAAGAGTGCTTCGACTGGCTGAACGCAATGTACGACGACGCCGACTGCTAGCACGCGGCACACCGCACACGCACCTCAACCGATCACACCCATTTACGCGCGGCCCCGCCGCGCACAGGAGACCTGCTGCCATGAAACGCCAAAAGACCATCACATTCACGAACAACACACGTTCCACGCGGCGAGCAGCCGCAAGAGTCGCGATGCTCATCTCGCTTGCGGCGGCCTTCTCGCTCGGCGCGTGCGACGAGACGGGCGACGACGAAAGCGGCGACACCGCAGCCACGACACGCGCGCCCGACCGCGAAGCCCCCGACGCAGAGAATCCATTCTTGAGCGGCGAGACCGGCACGCCAATCGACTATGAAGAGCAAGACTTTGCGCCCCTCAAGGGTGCCCGTGACGGCTATGTGAGTCCACCGCCCCCGGGGGAGGGGGACGACGACGACGAGCCCTCGAATGACGGAATCGGTGATGGAAGCGACGGCGGCGAGTACTACGACGACGATGATGATGACGCCTACTACGACGATGATGACGACGATGACTACGACTACGGCGATGACGATGATGCAACCGCCGCCGATGACGACGACGCAACGGGCGACGACGACGACGCGACGGCGACGGGTGACGACGACGATGACACTGGTGTCTGCGAATCGCCCGAGTGGAGCGTCGAGACAACCGCGACCGCGGGCAGCGGAGCCGTTGGCGACCCGTGCAGCGAAGCCGCCGCGTGCGCAAGCGGCGCGTGCCTCTTCGATACGCAAGCGGGCGCGGCTTCGGGGGCATGCACGGCGGGCTGCGCGAGCGACGCCGAGTGCGCGACTGGCAGCGTCTGCGTTGCGTCGGCGAGCGGCAACTTCTGCGCGCCAAGCACGTGCGGGGTCATCGAGGCCACATCGGCACTTGCGGTGTGCGAAGACCTGATGCCGAAAGAGCTTTACGTCAGCGCCGACGACTCGAACTCGCAGTCATCACCGACCCTGCTGCGCGGCCTGCTGCTCGGAGAGATCTACTCCAGCCTCAGCCCGCAATCGATTCGCACCTACGAGTTTCTCAACTACTACGGCGTCAGCTACCGCGCGCCTGATGACGCCGCGCTGCGCATCGTCGCGCAGATGCGTCCGGCGGCTGAAGAAGGGTCGTACAAGCTGCAGGTCGGGGTGCAGGCAAAAGAGATGACGCGCGCGACGCGGCCCAACATGAACCTCGTCTTTTCGCTCGACACCTCGGGTTCAATGACGGGCATGGGCATCTCGCGCATCAAAGCCATCCTCGGTGCGGTCGCCGCGGAACTGCGCGAGGGTGACGTCGTCTCGATCGTCGAGTGGAACGACCGCCAATCGGTGATTCTCAACGGGTTGCGGGTCAAAGGGGCCAACGACGACCGGCTGCTCGACACCGTTGACAGCATCGAGAGCGGCGGCTCGACGAATTTCTCGGCCGGACTCGAACTTGCCTACGCGCTGGCCGACGAGCACTACCTCTCAAACGGCATCAACCGCGTGCTGCTGGTTTCAGACGGCGGCGCGAACTCGGGCGTCACCGACATCGCCACCATCGCCAGCTACGCAAAGGGTGAAGAGCGCGACGCCATCTACCTCATCGGCGTCGGCGCGGGCGACAACTACAATGACACCCTCATGGACCGTGTGACCGACGCGGGCAAAGGTGCCGCCGTCTACGTCGATACCAACGCCGAAGCGCGGCGTGCGTTCGGTGAGCGCTTCATCGCCAACACGATGGTCGCGGCGTTCGACGTGAAGGTGCGCCTGAGACTTCCGCCAACGTGGGATGTGAAGAAGTTCTACGGCGAGCAGATCTCGGCCGACCCGCGCGAGGTCGATGCCCAGCACCTCGCACCCAACGACGCGATGGTCTTTACCCAGCTCATCTCAACCTGTGCCGATGCTCCCAACGGCAACGATGTCGTCGGCGTCGATGTCGAGTGGCGCGACGTTGAGACCGGCGAGCGCCGCACCGCCACCATCAACCGTCGCCTCAACGACCTGCTTGATGCCGACGCATGGCAACTCGTGAAGGGTGACGCGATCATCGCCTACGCCGAGACCGCCAAGGCCGTCTTCAGCGCAACGACCTACGGTAACTCGCGTAGCTTCGCGGAGCGTGCCTGCCGCGACATGAAAGATCGCATTCGCGGCGCGCGGCAGTTCGTCGGCGAAGACGATGATCTCGAAGAGATCGAAGCGCTTGGCACGCTGCTCTGCAACCGTATCTGACCATGCGCATCTGACCTGGAGTCGCGTGCGCCAATGCAGGGGCTAGCAACGGCGCACAACTCGATCCGCGATGGTGACTCACTCCACCATCGCGGATTTTTACTTATGCGGCGACGCTGCGCGACGCTCATGTTGACAGACCCTGAAGCGCAACGCTAATCATGCTGCACCTCGGGAGGGGAGTGTCGCGTCGTCCCCCCGGTGATCGAGGGCACCTTGCGGCGGTCCACCCGCCACGTGGTCGGTTCAACTGCCGACCAGCTTTTTCGCAGAGCCCAACAACATCGTGAGCAGATCGATTTGCTGGTTCGCGCCATCTGGCGCGGGCCGTCTGACGCGCCTGTGCGCGCTCGTCGTTGTCGCGTTGTCGGTATCACTCTCTGCCAACGCATTCGCCCAGCAGGCCATCGTTTCCATGCCATCGGCGGATATCACCGAAAAGGGTCGCCTCTTCATCATGCACGAGGGGCAGCTTCGTCCATTTGGTGGTGGTGAATACTGGAACACGACCCACTTTCTCACCTACGGCATCGGGCTGCACACAGAGCTTGCGCTGACGCTGTTCGACCTCGGCCTCGGTCTCGACGCGCCACCGACGATGGCAGCGGGTTTCAAGACCGCGATTCCGCTGCGGTTCGGAGCAGACCTGCGGCTCGAACCGAAGCTCACCGTCGGTGCGCATGCGTTGATGCGCACGATGAC
>CAZXXB010000021.1:20199-25599 GCA_964644185.1 uncultured Myxococcota bacterium | reverse complement strand
CGCCAGAGCACGAGCCTTCGCCCTCTTCGCAGGGGGAGGGCTTGCTGCAGTAGAGCGAGCCGCCGTTTTTGAATGAGGGTGGGCGGGTGCATGAGCCGCAGTCGCCGCCGCAGTCGATGTCGGTTTCGCCGTCGCCGGCGTCGAGGACGGTGTTGGTGCAGTGGGCAGGCACGCAGACGTCGATGGGTGGTGCGAGTCCGAAGCGTGCGCCGAGGTCTTGAGCGCAGATGAGGCCGGTGTCGCACTCAGAGTCGCGCGAGCAGTTGCCTTCGCCGACGGTGCATTTGTTTGAGGGGTTGCGGCAGTAGTCGGATTGGCCGTTGGTGCCGCCGAGCCCTTTTTGGAGGGCGGACTGGAAGACGAACTCGGGGTTGCTGGAAGCTTCGCGGTAGTCGGCTTCCATTTCTGGGGTGAACTCTTCGGGGTCGTTCTCGTCGGTGTTGTCGCACGAAGTGAATGCGAGTGATGGGATGACGATGGAGGTGGAGAGGAGAGAGAAGAATAGACTTTGAAGCGACGTGCGGGTCGATAAGGTTTGCATGATTGCCTCGTTTTGTTTTCGCGTGCAGAGAGACCCCGAAATATGTTCTGCAGCGCGGTGAGCGGTTGAGTCCCCAAATGACCGACTCAGGCGACGGGACGCGGTTTTTCGCGTTTGCCCCCCGGTCGCTGAGTGAAACTCGTGATTTGTACCATAGTCGGGGGAGCAGGAAAGAAACGTGCCGAAAATCACATTTCGGTATCGAATTTTTCTGATTTTTTTTGCGGCAAGCATGAAGAGGGGGGAAGGGGGCAGTAAAGGCTTATCTGATGGTCAGTATGCATGTGATGTATTCGTCAGATAATGCGGTGGTTGCGTGAATGAGCGCGAATGAGCGAGGGCGTGCGCGATGGCGGCGCGGGTTTGGGGTGCGGTGGAGAAATTGTTGAAGGCGGGGGTGAAAACGTGTGGGCGAGAGGGGTGCGGGGGTAGCCCGCATGGCCGCAGTCAGGTATACCGCGCGGCGCTTCATCGAGCTTGCGGTCGAGGTCGCGCATCGGCGGTCGGCAATTGAATTTGAACCAGCTTCGCGCGGCTGAGATTGCGGCGCGAGACGAGGGAGAGACTCATGAAAGCCCGAGTGTTTGTGACGCTGAAAGATGGTGTGTTTGATCCGCAGGGTGAGGCTGTGCGGTCTGGGCTCGCGCAGTTGGGGTTCAGCGAGGTCGAGGGGGTGCGGATTGGGAAGTACATCGAGGTTGAGGTGGGTGAGGGGCTGACGCGTGAGGCGGCGAAGGCGCGTGCGGAAGAGATGGCGCGCAAGCTGTTGGCGAATACGGTGATCGAGAAGTTTGCGGTTGAGGTGGCATGATGCGGTTCGGGGTGGTGACTTTTCCGGGTTCGAATTGCGATGACGACGCGGTGCATGCGGTGACGCAGGTGCTGAAGCAGCCGTGCGCGCGCATCTGGCACAAAGAGACGACGCTGCCTGCGCTCGATGTGGTGATCATTCCGGGCGGGTTCAGCTACGGCGACCATTTGCGGTGTGGGGCGATCGCGCGGTTTTCTCCGGTGATGAACGAGGTGGTGAAGTTTGCGGAGAAGGGTGGGTACGTGCTGGGGATTTGCAACGGGTTTCAGATCTTGACGGAGGCGGGTTTGCTGCCGGGGGCGCTGTTGCGCAATCGGGGGTTGAAGTTTGCGTGTGGGCCGGTGGTGTTGAAGGCGGTGAATCGCGAGAGCGTGTTCACGCGGTTCTACGAAGAGGATCAGGCGGTGACGGTGCCGATTGCGCACGGTGAGGGTCGGTATTTTGCCGATGAGGCGACGATTGCGCGGTTAGAGGGCGAGGGGCGGGTTGCGTTTCGGTATGTGGATGAGTTTGGCGAGGCGACGGATGCGGCGAATCCGAACGGGTCGGTCAACAACATCGCGGGGATTTTGAACGAGCGGGGGAACGTGCTGGGGATGATGCCGCACCCTGAGCGGGCGAGCGAGAAGTTGCTTGGGTCGAATGATGGGCGGGTGTTGTTTGAGTCGCTGCTGGGTGAGCGGTTGCCCGAAGAGGTCGAGCCCGAGCCGGGTGAGCGGCAGGCGAAGGCGCTTGGGGTAGACCCGCTGGCGCGGCGGAATCGCGGGCCGGTGTTGGCACCGAGTTTTACGCGGCCTGAGTGAAGCGACAGGCGAAGGTGAGTGACCGGATCGAGTTTGACTGGACTGAGTTTGACTGGACTAAGTTTGATCGGGAAGTACGATGATCGAAAAGCATATCGAACACAAAGCCGAGCCCGCGATCACGCCCGACCTCGTGGCGAGCCACGGGCTCACGGCTGATGAGTACGAGCGGATTCTCGCGATTCTGGGGCGGGTGCCGACGTTTACCGAGCTTGGGATTTTCAGCGTGATGTGGAGCGAGCATTGCTCGTACAAGTCGTCGCGGCGTCATCTGGCGAAGTTTCCGACGACGGCGCCGTGGGTGTTGCAGGGGCCGGGTGAAAACGCGGGGGTGATTGACGCGGGTAACGGGATGGCGGTGTGCTTCAAGATCGAGAGCCACAATCATCCGAGTTACATTGAGCCGTATGAGGGGGCGGCGACGGGGGTTGGAGGCATCATGCGCGACGTGTTCACGATGGGGGCACGGCCGATTGCGAACCTGAACGCGCTGCATTTTGGCGAGCCGTCGCATCCGAAGACGGCGTACCTTTTAGAGAACGTGGTGCGGGGTATCGGGCACTACGGCAACTGCATGGGGGTGCCGACGATTGGGGGCGAGTGTATTTTTAATCGGTCGTACAACGGCAACTGCCTTGTGAACGCGTTCACGCTTGGGATCATGCCGGCGGATAAGATTTTTCGCGGGCGTGCGGAGGGTGTGGGGAACGCGGTGTTTTACGTCGGCAACAAGACGGGTCGTGATGGGATTCACGGCGCGACGATGGCGAGCGACACGTTTAGCGAAGACAATGAGGCGAAGCGGCCGAACGTGCAGGTGGGCGACCCGTTTACCGAGAAGCGGTTGCTTGAGGCGTGCCTTGAGCTGATGCAGTCGGATGCGATCATCGGGATTCAGGATATGGGGGCGGCGGGGCTGACGAGTTCGTCGTGTGAGATGGCGGGTCGCGCGGGGACGGGTGTGGAGATCGATATCGATCTCGTTCCGCGACGTGAGCCGGGGATGACGCCGTATGAGGTGATGTTGAGCGAGTCGCAAGAGCGGATGCTGATGGTGATTCGGCATGAGAAGCTGGAGCATGCGAAGGCGATTTTCGCGAAGTGGGACCTGGATGCGGCGGTGATTGGCAAGGTGACGGGCGATGGGATGCTGCGGGTGGTGGCGAACGGGCGGACCTACGCGGAGATTCCGGCGCAGACGATAAGCGAAGAGGCGCCGAAGTATGATCGTCCGGCGAGAGAGCCGGCGCATTATCGTGAGCGGTTGCAGCTTGACGTGGCGAGCGTGCCGGTGCCGGAGGATTTGGGGGCGACGCTGACGTGGATGCTGGGGACGCCGACGTTGTGCAGCAAGCGGTGGATCTGGGGGCAGTATGACCATTCGGTGCGGGTGTCGACGGTGGTTGAGCCGGGGCATGACGCGGGGATATTGCGGATGCCGGGGAGTGAGATGGGGATTGGGATGACGGTGGATTGTAATCCGCTCTATTGCGAGCTTGACCCGTATGAGGGGGGGCGGCTTGCGGTGGCGGAGGCGGCGCGGAACTTGTCGGTGTGTGGGATCACGCCGAAGGCGGTGACGGACAATCTGAATTTTGGTGACCCGCGTAAGCCCGAGGTGATGTGGAGTTTCATTCGCGCGGTGGAGGGGATTGCCGATGCGTGCAAGGCGTTCAACACGCCGGTCGTGGGCGGCAATGTGAGCCTTTACAACGAGAGCGAAGATAGCGCGGTGTTTCCGACGCCGACGGTGGCGATGGTGGGGTTGTGCGCCGATGTGCGGGCGGTGGTGAAGTCGCACTTTACCGATGCGGATGCGCTGATTGTGCTGCTGGGTGAGAACACCGATGAGTTGGGTGGGTCGGCGTATCTGTATGAGGTGCACAAGACGCTGCGCGGGGCTCCGCCGAGGCTCGACTATGCGGTCGAGCGGAAGGTGCAGGGGTTCATTCGCAAGTGGGTCGAGGCGGGGGCGATTTTGTCGGCGCACGATGTGAGTGATGGTGGGTTAGCGGTGGCGCTGGCCGAGATGGGGTTGAATGCGCCGGGTGGTCCGATGGGGTGTGATGTGGGGCTTGTGAGCGAGCTGCGTGATGATGTGCTTTTGTTTGGCGAGGGGCAGTCGCGCGTGCTGTTGACGATTCCGCCGATTGTGCAGCGGCGGCTGGAGGAAGAGGCGGAGAAGGCGGGGGTTCCGTTTCGGGTGCTTGGGAAGACGGGGGGCGATGAGTTTCGCTTTGAGCCGTATTTGCGGGTGAAGATGTCGGTGCTTGCGGCGTCTTATTTTGGTGGGCTCGAAAAGGTGCTCGCGAAGGCGTAAGTTTTTTGCAGCGATGTAGTGCAGTCAATCAAGCAATGAAGCAATGACGGGGAAACGAACGCAATGAAGGGGAACAGCATGACGAAGACGATGTGGCGCATGATGGCGGCGGTTGTGGTGGTGGGCTCGGTTGCGAGCACGGTTGCAGTGGTGGGGGTTGCTGGCGCGGTTGAGCCCGCGTTGAAGACGAAGGGGGCCGCGGCGGCGGCTGGTGGTGAGGCGACGGCGAAAGAGATGGTGCCCGGTAAGGGCAAGCTGATGGCGACGTTTGTGACGTCGATGGGTGAGTTGAAGTGCGAGCTTTATGAGGAGAAGGCTCCGAAGACGGTGGCGAACTTTGTGGGGCTCGCGACGGGGAAGAAAGAGTGGACGACGCCGCAGGGTGAGAAGGTGAAAAAGCCGCTTTACAACGGGACGATTTTTCACCGGGTGATTCCGAATTTTATGATTCAGGGTGGTGACCCTGAGGGTACGGGGCGAGGCGGGCCGGGGTATCGGTTTGCGGATGAGTTTGCGCCGGGGCTGAAGCATGATGCTGGTGGGTATTTGTCGATGGCGAATGCGGGGCCGAACACGAATGGGTCGCAGTTTTTTGTGACTGAGAAGGCGACGCCGTGGCTTGATGGGCGGCACGCGATTTTTGGCAAGTGCGATGCCGACGCGGTGAAGCTTGTCGAGAAGATTACGCGGGTGCAGAAGGGGCCGATGGATCGTCCGAAGACGGATGTGGTGTTGAAAGAGGTGAAGGTGTTTCGGCGGTAGGCGCGCAGTTTTTATGGCTCTTCGCCTGACGGCTCATCGCGAGCGCGACCGTGCGAATAACATCATTCCGGGAAGGCTCGTTGATTGACGGGTGTGGAAGCGAGACGCGGCGTGCAGGCAGAGGCGACACAAGGGGCCGCGAGAGCGGCAACGACGGCGGGGG
>CAZXXB010000021.1:17587-20111 GCA_964644185.1 uncultured Myxococcota bacterium | reverse complement strand
CGCGGCGAGGGGCATGAGACGCACGAGTGCGGGTCGCTTGCGGAGGCGGAGGCGTGGTTTAGCGATGGGGGGTCGCCCGACCTTGTGTTGCTCGACGTGTGGCTGCCGGATGGGAAGGGGATCGATTACCTTCCGCGAATACGGCAGCTCGACCCTGAGTTGCCGGTGATTGTGATCACGGCGAACCACGAGATGGGGCTGGCGATTCAGGCGATGAAGCTGGGGGCGTCGGATTATCTGACGAAGCCGGTGTCGCTTGATGATTTGCAGCGGGCGATTGATCGGGCGTTGCTTGAGCGTGCGTCGTATCGGCAGCGTCAGGTGATTCAGTTATCGGATGGGGCGTTTTCGGCGGATAAGCTGGTCGGTAAGAGTCCGGCGATGGTGGAGCTTGAGAAGACGCTGGGGCGGCTGGCGGCGACGCGGACGACGGTGCTTGTGACGGGTGAGTCGGGTACAGGCAAAGAGCTGGTGGCGCGGGTGCTGCATCGGTACAGCGAGTGCGCGGGGCCGTTTGTGGCGATCAACTGTGCGGCGGTGGTGTCGACGTTGATGGAGAGTGAGCTGTTTGGGCATGAGAAGGGGGCGTTTACGGGGGCGACGAGCAGCAAGGCGGGCAAGCTCGAGCTGGCGGGTGATGGGACGGTTTTTCTGGATGAGATGGGTGAGCTTCCGCTTGAGTTGCAGGCGAAGCTGTTGCGGGTGATTCAGGAGCGCGAGTTTGAGCGGGTGGGTGGGTTGTCGTCGTTGCCGTTGCGGGCGCGGGTGATTGCGGCGACGAATCGCGACCTTTATCACGAGGTGACGCGGGGGCATTTTCGCGAAGACCTGTACCATCGCATCAGCGTCGTGACGGTGCATCTGCCGCCTTTGCGTGAGCGTCCGGAAGATATTCCGATGCTGGTGGAGCATTTGCTGAGTAAGACGAATCGGCATCTCGATGCGAACATTCGGGGTGTTGATGAGAAGGTGATGGCGCTGTTGCAGACGTATGCGTGGCCGGGGAATGTGCGTGAGTTGGAGAATACGCTGATACGTGCGTGTCTGCGGGCGGGGGCGTCGCGGGTGTTGTTGCCGACGCATTTTAGTGGGCTGTTGCAGGAGATGGCGGCGGGGCATGGGGTGGTGCGTGGGGCGCAGCCGACGGTCGGGGGGGCGGGCGTTGCGATGAGCGACGCGGGTGTCGGTGCGGGGCAGGCTCTCGCGGGGGTTGGGTTTGATGACGACGATGCGAGCGATGCGGGGCTCGATGGGGCACTCGATGGTGGCGATGACGACGGTGGAGATGCGTCGGATGCGGCGGTGCGGGGTACGCTTGCGGCGGCGGAGAAAGAGGCGATTGAGCGGGCGCTGCGGCTTGCGAATGGTCACAAGGGGCGGGCGTGCGCGATGTTGAAGATCTCGCGTCCGACGATGGACCGGAAGATTCGCAAGTATGGGATCAACGTTGCGGCGTTGCGCGCTTCGATGAGCGCGCGGGTTTGACGGGCGCGGGCTTTTGACTTGGGGCCTTGTGGGTTGGGGGCTGCGTGAGGTCGATGGGGATGGGGTGGCTCAATGTGATGTCGGTGAGGGTGACGCTGGCGACCCAGGCGTAGATTTCGACGCCGGATTTGTGGGCGTTGACGAGGGCGGTGGCGTAGGTCGGGTCGATGTGCCATGCGGGGGCGAAGGTGGCGACGTCTGCGCGCTGAATGACGAAAAGCTGAACGGCGCGTGCGCCTGCCGCGACCATCGCGGTGAGGGCGGCGAGGTGTTTTGATCCGCGGGTGGTGACGGCGTCGGGAAAGAGGGCGGTTGCGCCGTGGGCGAGGTGGACGTTTTTGACCTCGACGTAGCAGGGTGGGCGCGCGGCAGTGGTGCTCGTCTGGGCGGGGGCGCCGGTTGAATCTGGCGTGTCGGGGGTATCTTCGAGCAAGAGGTCGATGCGTGAGTTGTCGTGGTAGGCGACTTCGCGGCGTAGCGAGGTGTAGTTGGCGAGTTGGGGGATGCGGTTTTCGCGGATGGCCTCTTCGGCTACGCGGTTGGGCCACGCGGTGTTGATGCCGACGTAGAGGGGGGCGTCGTTGTGGCGAAGTTCGGTGAGGTTCCAGCGCCAGGGGAGTTTGGCGGTGGGGCTGGTGTTGGGGGCGAGCCAGACGGTGGCGCCGGGGTTTGCGAGTCCGGTCATGGCGCCGGTGTTGGCGACGTGGGCGACGGCGGGGGTGCCGTTGTCGAGGGTAACGTCGGCAAAAAACCGCTTGTAGCGGCGAACGAGTGTCGCGCGTACAAGCGGTGATTCGAAACGCATTGGGAGGTTCGCGCCGAGTTAGTTGGCGGTGGCCTCGGCCGTCTCGGCGGCATCTGCGGCGGCAGCCGGTGGGGCCTCGCCGATGACGAGGATGCGGAGGCTGCCGGTGACGCCAGCGCCGAGTTTGACGGTGGCTTTGTGCTCGCCGATGGAGCGGATGGGCTCGGCGAGATGGATGTTGCGGCGGTCAACCTCGATGCCTTTGGCGGCGGCGGCCTCGGCGATGTCGATGGT
>CAZXXB010000021.1:11064-17540 GCA_964644185.1 uncultured Myxococcota bacterium | reverse complement strand
TCGACGTAAGCGTCGGCGAGCTTTTGCGCGAGCGACTTTGCCGACTCGATGGCGGCGGCGCGCTTCAGGGCGATGGAGCGTTTTTCGTGCTCAATCTGCGCGACGTTGCCGCTCGTGGCGGGCAGCGCGAGGTTGCGCGGAATGAGGAAGTTGCGGGCGTAGCCCGGCTTCACTTCGACGGTGTCGCCGACGATGCCGAGGTTTTGAACGTCTTCGCGAAGAATTACCTTCATGGCCAGTTTGCCTCTCGTGCGATGGGGCGCGGGTTAGGCGCGCACCTCGCCGTCGTCACCGTTGTCGTCGAGATCGTCGCCCATGTCGCCGCCTTCGCCGTCGTCACCGTCGTCGCCGAACTCATCGCGACGTCCACGGCGGTCGTCACGGCGGCGCTCGCGGTGACGTCCGGGTTCTTCTTTGGCGACGAGGACGGGGGTTTCGTCGTTTTCAGCGGGTCGCGCGTTGGGGTCGACGTCTTCGTCAACGAGGACGGTCATGTAGCGGATGATGTCTTCGAGCATACGCATGTTGCGTTCGAGCTCTTTGACGATGGTGGGCGAGCCGAGGAAGAGGAGGTGGAAGTATGCGCCCTTGGTGTGGCGGTTGATCTCGTAGGCGAGCTTGCGCTTGCCCCATGTGTGCCAGCGGAGGAGCTTGCCGCCGTTGGCTTCGAGGGTGTCTTTGATGCGCTTGTTGACGGCCTCGATGCGGTCGTCTGGAATCTCGGCGGGAGTGATGTAGACGCTTTCGTATTCGCGCAGAAGATCGGTGGTCATGAGTTCCCCTCGGTCAATCGGATGGCACCGGTTTGGTTTGCCATCAGGGAAGTGGTTTCGCGGGTGGCGTGCGTGGGGTATCCATGCTTGCGGGCCGCGACGGGAGGGCGCGATTAGCAAAGGTGTGGCGAGATTGCAAGGGTTTTTGGGAGCGAAGTGACACGCTGGGCGGGATGAACGCCGAGTTGGGCAGATGGTTGACGCGGTTGGGGTGAGCGCGCGGGGGGCGTGTAGCGGATGGGGTGAGGGGCGGGTCGGGGGCGGAGGGGTAAGTCGGCGGCGAGGGGTGACGAAGGTGCGCAAGAAAGAGCAACGCGGCGAGCACCGTGAGGCACGCGCCGCGTGGCAAAGAAGGCGAGGGAAGGATTACTTGTCCTTCTTCTCTTCTTTCTTCTCTTCCTTCTTTTCTTCCTTTTTCTCTTCCGCCGAGGCGTCGAGGGCGACCGCGAGGCTGCCAGCGCCGATGGTGAGAGCAAGGCCGAGAGCGAGGAGACGGGTGAACTTCATGTTGAAACTCCTGAACCTGGCGGCCGACGGCGGCGCGACCACCGCGCCTTTTGCCGACCGCTAGCTGACTGAGGCGTTTGACGTCTCAGGAAACGGTGTATTCACACGCGATTCGGAGAAAATCGTAGGCTTTCATGCACGAAGTTGCAAGGAGTGTGTTGCGAGAGCGTGGCGGAAGCACGGCGGAAGCGTGTGAAATGCGAAACGTTGGGGTGTCACGAGAGTGGGTTGGGGCTGACGACGATGCCGTCGAGGTCGGCGGCGAGGTGGTATCCCGGTGTGAAGATGACGCCGGCGAAGGCGACAACGACGCTGGTTTCTCCGGCGCCGCGTCGTTCGCTTTTGCGGGGGGTGGTGGCGAGGGCTTTGACGCCGAGGGGCATCTGGGCGATGGCGGCGGCGTCGCGGATGCAGCCGTTGATGATGACGCCCGCCCAGCCGTTTTGAACGGCGCTTTGGGCGATGAGGTCGCCCATGAGGGCGCAGCGGGTTGAGGCGCCGCCATCGACGACGAGGACTTTGCCGTGACCGGGTGTGGCGAGCAGCTCTTTGACGCGGGAGTTGTCTTCGTGGCAGCGGACGGTTTCGATGATGCCGGAGAAGGTTTTGTTTCCGCCGTAGTCGCGGAAGATGGGGTGGGCGACCTGAAGGGTTTCGAGGTGCTGGTCGTAGAGGTCGGCGGTGGCGGGGGAATGGGGTGTGGGGTCGGACATGGTGGCCTCGTCAGGGCTGTTGGGTGTGGGGTGGACAGGACCAGATTTGCATGGGCAGCCCTTCGTCGTCGAGGGGGGCGTCGGTGTCGGTGACGGGCCGTGCGATGCGGTTGCGGTGTAGCCATGCGACGTAGGCGAGCACGAGGGCGTCGAGTGCGTCGTCGCGTTGCCATGTGGATTTGGGGGTTGAGGCGGCGAAGCGGTCGAGCAGCGGGACGGCGTCTGGAAAAGGGGTAAGTTCGGGGGCGATGCGGGGAATTTCGTGGGTGAGCAGGTGCATGCGCGCGGCGAAGCCGGCGGCGGTTTTTTTGCTGGCGACGAGTGGGGCGCGGTGCAAGCGGGCGAAGGCGAGTTCGGGGTGGGCCTCGATGATGTGGCGTTGCAGCGATGCGCGCTGGTGTGGCGGTGCGGCGGCGCGGAGCAGGGTGTCGGCCTCTCGCACTTTGGGGAGGATGTTCCAGGTCTGGATGCTGAGTCCGTCGCGCTGGCCTGTGCCTCGCACGTCGTCGTAGGTTGGTGCGTGAAGGGCAGGGCGTGGTGGGGCGAAGAAGACCGAGGCGCGGCGGGGGCCGAGTTCGAGGCGGGCGGCGATATCGCAGGGGCGGCGAGCGCCCGGTTTTTGGGGTAGGCCGATGGGGATGTCGATGGCGCAGACGGGGTGGGCGTCGTGTTGCGGGGTTTGTTCGGCGACGACCGCGGCGATGATGGGGGCGATGATGTCGGCGAGTGTGGGCGAGATGCTGAGGGTGAGTGTGAGTTGGCCGCGCGACGTGGTGATTGCGGCGGCGAGCCAGCCCGCGCGGCATCCGTCAATGCCGATCGCGAGTGGCGGGTGGTGATGGTCAGACGAATGCACTTGCGCCCACCGCGAGTGTCAGCAGCAAGCCGAAGAGGAAGTGGAACTGGGCGGTGCGCTCGACGACTCCGACACCGGTGGCGGCGATGGCGGGTTCGACGGCGTGAATCGCGTTCATAAGGCCGATGGCGGGGGGGAGGCTGAGGAAGACGGCGAGGGTGGGGAACTCGGTGATGCCAAGCGCGACGAAGGCGACGACCGAGAGGTAGGCGGTGATGACGAGGGCGTGGAAGTAGAGCTTGGAGGCGTGGGCACCGATGGCGACGGCGAGGGTGGTGATGTGGGCTGTTTTGTCGGAGTCGATGTCGCGCAGGTTGTTGGCGTGGAGAATCGCGGTGACGAGGCAGCCGATGGGGATGGAGAGCAGGACGGGGGTGGCGGTGAACTCGCCGGTAAGGGCGACGTGCGAGCCGACGACCATCAGGGTTCCCATCATCAGAAAGACGAGGATGTCACCCAGGCCGACGTATTTGTAGCCGAAGGGTTCGCCTGAGTAGAAGTATCCACCGAGAAAACCGGCGATGCCTAAGTAGAGCATGGGGAGGCCACGGTCGGCGACGAGAACGAG
Source organism: uncultured Myxococcota bacterium (assembly GCA_964644185.1). Taxonomy (GTDB): domain Bacteria; phylum Myxococcota; class JAJVIH01; order JAJVIH01; family CAZXXB01; genus CAZXXB01. Next base: position 14,123 of record CAZXXB010000021.1, on the reverse strand, counting down.
GCCGAGGGCGATGCCGACGAGGAAGCAGGTCCATGCGCCGATGAAGACGGCGCGGGGGGTGAGGAGGTTGTGGGTGAGGACGCCGCTTGAGCCGAGGGTGTCGATGCGGTCAACGCCCTTTTTGAAATCGACGTAGTCGTTCATGAGGTTGGTGCCGGCGTGGAAGAGGACGCCAGCGATGAGGACGATGGGGAAGTAGGCCCACGTGACGGGTTTGCCGTTTTTGGCGTCGTTGAGGGCGATGGCGGCGCCCAGCGTGAGGGGTATGACGCTCGCGGTGAATGAGTAGGCCCTGAGCGCCTGAAACCAGATGGAGGCGAGGCTGCGTGGTGGGGTTGCACCTGCATTGACGACGTTGCCTGATGTTGCGCTCATTTTTTACTCTTTGGGGCTGATGGTGGCAGCACCGTCGGCGGAGCTTGCGGCGGATGTGGGGCTCGTAGGGCTCGGGGGGCGGTTGGCAGCGAAGGCGGCGGCACCATCGAGCACGTGCATCATCTGTTTCATGTCGATGTTGGCGGTGTTCACGAAGAGGTCGATGGCGTGTGACATGAGCTGCGCGAGCTGGCGCATGCGGACGACACGGTCGAGCACCTCGGGTGCGACTTCGGCATCTGATTTGGCTTTTTGCTCGGCGTCGGAGAGGTCGCTGTGGACGCGGCTGACGACGCCCTGTTCGCGTTCTTTGACGACGCGCCCGATCATATCCATGAGGTCGGTTTCTGCGACGAAGTGCCATGACTGGCTTGCGCGGGTGCGGACGCGGTTGATGACGCCCCAGCGTTCGAGTTCGCGGGTGATCATCGAGACGGCGCCTTTTGAGAGGGCGAGGGTTTCCTGAATTTCGAGGGCGGACATGGCTTTTCCGCGCAGGTAGAGGAGTGCCCAGACGCGCCCCTGATTGCGTTTAAAACCCCAGAATTCGATGACGTTGCCGACGGCGTCGACGACGAGGGTTTCCCACTCGGTCAGATTGGGCATGTCGCCTGTTTGTTCTTCGTCGGCTGTGACGAGGTAGCCTCTCATGTTTCCCCTCCCAGTGGCACCGAGGGCGTCGGTGCGGCGCTTTGCGGATGCCTGTTGTGAAGACCCTTGTAGAGCACGGACGACCATGCTTCGAGTTCGCGCCCGGCGGCGTCGTGTCGAAGTTGGCCTAAGGCCTCGAATGCACGCGAGAGTTCGACCCCGATGGCGTCGTAGGTCGCCTCGGCGGCGCCCGTGGCAAGCACACGCTGCCCGAGGCGCTCGACGGTGGCGGCGCTTGAGTCGCCATTGAGCCATGCCGAGTTGAGCCCTTCACGTAGCGTGCGGTCCCGTTCCGCGGCGACGAAGAGGGGGTAACTCGGGTTCGCGTTGCGAATGTCGGCGAAGCGGTCTTTGCCGTCTTCTTCGCTGACGAGGTCTTTGAGGTCATCGGCGAGCTGGAAGGCGACGCCTAAGTGTTTGCCGCAGGTGTCGAAGCGGGCGGCGGCGTCGGGGTTGGTGGCGCAGCGGGCGACGGATTTGCCGGACCATGCGAAGAGGGCGCCGGTTTTGCCTTCGGCGATGGCGCGCCAGTCGGTGAGGGTGAGGTCGAGTGTGCCGCGCGCGCCGACTTCGCGCATCGAGGCGACGGTCATGGTGTGGACGAGGTCGACGGCGTCGGCGGTGACTTCGCGTGGGAGATGTCTGAGACGCGTGAAGGCCATCGTGAGAACGAGGTCGCCTGCGAGGACGGCGACGGTGTTGCCCCAGACGGCGTTTGCGGTTGGTGCGCCACGCCGTGTGGTTCCGTTGTCGATGACGTCGTCGTGCAAGAGGCTCGCGGCGTGAATGAGTTCTGCCGCGACCGCTATATCGACGATGGTGCCGGATTCGCAGCCGACGGCGTTGCCGAAGAGTTGCGTGAGCCGGGCACGGGCACGTTTGGCGCCTTTTGCGAGCACGAGATGCCGCGCGGCGAGGAAGAGTACGTCAGCCTTGCTGGTGTTGGCTGCGGTCTCCTGTTCGAGCATCGCGGCGATTTCGTGTTCGAGATCGAGCGCAAACGCGTTGGCATCGTGCGGGTTGGCAGAAGCTGACACGCGCGATGCTGTTGAGGTAGCCGAAATCATGCGTGACTCGCAGGCCGACGACGCAACGGCGGAGGGGAATGCCCCCGACGATAAGCGACGCCGCATGATTGTCTCCACCCGCCTGAGGTTCGTATAGTTCAAGCCGTCGTGAAATTCAAGGGGTGGGGTGGTGAGAAAGGGGGTGGCATGTGGGGAAACGTGTTGAAATCGCTTGTGCTTTTGCGTGTTTTGGGTAGCGTTGCCGGACGAGATGAGGAGGAATCGCGATGATGGCGAAACGTGCATGGTTGACGCGCTGGTGTGAGCCGGGTTTTGCGTTTGTGGGCGTGCTGCTGTTTGCGGTTGCAGGCGCAGGGCTCGCGGCGTGTGATGATGAGGCTGAGGGAGACGACGACGACGCGACAGACGACGTTGCGAGCGATACGTCGAGTGACATGACCGGCGATGACGATACGTCTGACGCCGGGGATGACGATGATGATGACGATGACGCAGGCGATGACGACGATGACGATACCGGGGATGATGAGGACGTTGGGGATGATGATGATGGGGATGACGACGATACCGGGGATGACGACGATACTGGGGATGATGATGAAAGTCCGAGACTGTCGGATGAAGAGCGGGCGAAGCTGCTAGAATTTCTCGACGAGGTGCTGGTCGAGACGGGGGCGAAAGATTATCTTGATGACGAGGTGACGGCGCCGACGGTGCAGGCTGGGGCGAATGATTACACCGATCACATTTACAGCGCGGAAGACCGGCGGTGCGAAGATGGGTCTCCGTTCAAGGTGTCGACGCTTGCAGGGGCGTCGCGGTCGGTGCAGTTGCATCTCGAAGGGGGTGGCGCGACGTGGCCGGGTGGGGGGCTTGGGGTGGCGTTTGATTTGCAGACCGACGTGAGTTTTCGGTCGCGTGACGAGAAGAATCCGCTGCGGGATTTCAGCGTGGTGTATGTGCCGTATTGCGATTTCTCGATTCACCTCGGTGACAATGTGGCGG
>CAZXXB010000021.1:0-11045 GCA_964644185.1 uncultured Myxococcota bacterium | reverse complement strand
ACGATGGCGAGAGCGAGGGCAGCCAGAAGACGAGCTTTTATGAGGGGCTGCGGAACACGGCGGCGGCGGTGGGGTTGATGAAGCGGCTGCATCCGACGCCAGACCGGATTGTGCTGTCGGGTTCGAGTGCGGGGGCGTTTGGTACGTTCATGGCGTACCCGATGGTGCGTGCGGCGTACCCTGACACGCCGGTTTACGTGCTGAACGACTCTGGGGTGGGGTTCTGGAATCCGGAAGATGTGGCGACGTGGGAGGTGATCAAGGCGGCGTGGAATTTGCGGATTCCGGAGTTGTGCGAGCGGTGCGACGAGACGACGTTCACGTACATTTACGAGACGTATCTCGCGAACGACCCGCTGCTGCGGATTGGGATGTTTTCGTCGTATCGCGACAGTATTATCACGGGGACGTTTTTGAAGATGGATGGGGATGCGTTCAAAGAATTGCTGGTCGAGGTGACGGGGGCGATTCGCGAGGTTGAGCCGACACGGTTTGGGCGGTTTCTCGTGGCGGGGTCGACGCACACGACCTACGACGCGGCTCCGGCGGTGCTGTTTCCGAAGGGTGGTGACTACCGAATCGACGGCACGTCGCTGTTTGAGTGGATTGAGGCGTTGATCACGCCGGGTGAGGCGGTGCCCGACCTGCTTGAAGTCGAGGAGTGAGCGGTGTGCGCGCCACGTGCGGTGGGACAAAGTTTAAAAGTGCGTCGAATGGGTTTGATTCGCGTGACGAGTCTGTTAGCGTGCGCCGCCGTTTGCCGGTCATAGCCGGTGAGTCGCGGGGTGGGGTTTTGCGGCTTGCCAGAGGAATCGAATGCAGCCGAATCGTATTGAGTTGTCGTCTCGTCGCGTGCGCGCGCTGTTTGCAACTGGTCTTGTGTTGATGCTGAGCGTCGAGCCGTTTGTGGCGGCGGCGGCACCGCAGTTGCGTCCGGTCGGGCGTGAGTTTGCGGGGCGGTTCGACGGGGTGCTGGGGCTTGCGGCGACGAGCGAAAAGCCGTTGTTCAACACGTTGCGATTGCCGCGTCCGGAAAATGTCGAGGGCGTGCCGGTGATGCTGCGGTCGGCGAACCCGGCGGCGACGGTTGCGCTGGTGAAGCGGCTTGGTGGTTCGGCGCGCATCACGAAGGCTGGGCGGGTGTCGGCGGTGGTGCCCGATGATGCGTTTGATGCGGTCGTGACCGATGCGAACACGCGGTTTATTGAGTGGATGAAGCCGAAGCGGTTGTCGCTAGAAAAATCGGTGCCGGAGATTCGCGCTGACCTCGTGCATGAGGGCGAGGACCTTCCGCAGCCGTTCGACGGTGAGGGTGTGATTATCGGTATCGTTGATTCGGGGCTTGATTTTTACCACCGTCATTTCGTGCGTGAAGATGGTTCGAGCCGGGTGCTTTACTACTGGAATCAGGACAGCTCGCGTGGCCCGGTGCCCGACATCGTCGATGAAGATGGCGAGCTTGTGTACGACTACGGGCGTGAGTGCACGAAGGAGATGATCGAGAACGATACGTGCGAGGCGGATGGTTCGGCGATTGACGCGATTGGGCACGGTACGCACGTGTCGTCGACGGCGGGTGGCAAGGGGCGTCCGGTTGATGGGGTTGCGCCGGGGGTGGAGTTCATCGTGGCGCGTAGCGCGGGCTTTCAGCGGTTGATTGATGCGGCGGAGTACATTTTTACGCGGGCCGAGCAGCTTGGGCGTCCGTGCGTGATCAACATGAGCCTTGGTGGTCAGCTTGGGCCGCATGATGGGTGGTCGTTTGAAGAGCAGGATTTGTCGGCGCTGACAGGGCCGGGTCGCATCATCATTGCGGCGGCGGGCAACGAGGGCGAGTCGCCGATTCACCTCGGGTACGAACTGAAAGAGGAAGAGCAGACGTCGTATCTTGCGGTGCCGGAGACGAACAATCGTCCGGCGGCGGTGCTCGATTTCTGGTTTGCGCAAGACACCGAGATTGAGATGACGGTTGTGGTGCGTCAGGGTGGGCAGACGGTGTTTGAGTCGGAGCCGATTGATTTTAGCAAGACGCCGATCAGTGCTCAGCCGAATATGGGGGGTAATGGGTCGGTGCAGATTTTTGGTTCGACGCGGTGCCGTCCGCTGGCGGAGGGTGAGGAGCTTGCGGGGCGCGTGGGTTGCGATTTCGACCCCGATAGCGAGGCGTTTTTTGGGGTGCAGGATAAGAAGAATGTGACGGTGGCGATTTCTCCAGCGGCGGGTAAGTTCACGGGTGGGTCGAATGGAGCGGTGTGGGGTTTTCGCATGAAGGGCAAGGGCTACTTCGATGCGTGGGTTGCGTCGCAGGATTTTTTCAGCGCGGGTGCGCAGTTTGTGGATATTCCGAACCTCGATGATGTGCCGGGTGATGCGAAGCGGACGATTGGCATGCCGGCGTCGAGCAAAGATGTGATCGCGGTGGGTGCGTACACGACGAAGGTTGAGTGGAAGTACGGTCGTCGCGAAGAGGATTTTCGAGGGCCGGGCAAGGTGGGTGAGATTGCCGGGTTTTCGAGCCGCGGGCCTTCGGCGGGTGAGGAGTACACGGGGGTGAAGCCTGAGATCACGGCTCCGGGGCAGTATATTTCGGCGGCGTCGCCGAGCCTGAATCTGTTTGGTTCGTTTCAGCCCCAGTTCATGCAGCCGCGCGACCAGTTTGCGGTGCAGCAGGGCACGTCGATGGCGTGTCCGCATATTGCGGGGGTGACGGCGCTGTTGTTGCAGGCCGACCCGACGCTGACGCCAGAACAGGTCGAGAGTGTGCTGACGTTGAGCGCGCGGCAAGACGAGTTTACGGGCGACTCGGTGTTGATTGATCGCTACACGTGGGGGGCGGGCAAGGTTGACGCGCATGAGGCGATGCGTGTGGTGCTGGGGTTGTCGCGGTGCGACGAGAACATCACGTGTGCGGCAGGTAGCGTGTGCGAGAACGGGTTCTGCGCGGGGGCTGAAGAGGGGGCCGATTGCAGCGATGAAGTTCCGTGCGCGACGGGGTTTGCGTGCGACGATGGCGCGTGTTTTCCGGTGCCGAGCGCGAACGATGACGATGCGTCGGGCGATGATGATGATGACGCAGGTGAAGAGACCGATGATGCGGTCGGTGCTGGTACGGCGTCAGGTGGAGACGATGACGACGACGGCGACGACGACTCTGGGTGCGCGGCCCGTGGTGTAGATGGGTCGGCAGGCGGGGCGGGTGCGGCGATGCTGTTGATGGCGATGGTGGCGGTTGCGCTGCGTCGTCGGCGTCGCTGAGCGGCTGCGTTGCGTCGCGTGGTTGCGTTGAGTGGTTACGTGACGTGATTGACTTGTTTGCCGTGCTTTGCGAGTGACATGCGCGGGTTTTTGCGGGGCCGAAGTGAAACCGGGAGCGCGCCCCAGGCGGGGCGCACGACGAACAACCTTTTCGACTCGATGAGAGTCGATGTGAGCAGGAGATTTGACCATGGCGTTTACGCTTCCAGCTTTGCCATACGAGAAGAACGCGCTTGAGCCGTACATTGATGCGATGACGATGGAGATTCACCACGGCAAGCATCATCAGGCGTATGTGAACAACCTCAATGCGGCGCTCGAGAAGGCGGGTGCACCGTACAACACGTGGAGCATCGAAGAGCTTTGCGCGAAGCTGGGTGAGGTGCCCGAGGCGGTGCGTGGTGCGGTGCGCAACAACGGTGGCGGGCACTACAATCACTCGCTGTTCTGGCAGTTGATGGGGCCGGGCAAGGGTGGGGCTCCGACGGGGGCGCTTGGTGCGGCGATTGAGAGCACGTTTGGCGGCTTCGATAAGTTCAAGGAGCTGTTTTCGCAGGCGGCGGCGACGCGGTTTGGTTCGGGTTGGGCGTGGCTGATCAAGAAGGCGGATGGGACGCTGGCTGTGACGAGCACGCCGAATCAGGATAATCCGCTGATGGTGGAGTCGGGTGGGCAGGGGACGCCGATTCTGGGTCTCGACGTGTGGGAGCACGCGTACTACCTGAAGTATCAGAACCGCCGTCCGGATTATGTTTCGGCGTGGTGGAACGTGGTGAACTGGGACGAGGCGGCGAAGCGTTTCGGCGCGTGAGTCGTTTGCTGACGAGAGCGAATCTCACCTCGTGTGAGCGCAGCACCCCGGGCTTGTCTCGGGGTGTTCTGTTTTTGCGGGTTTCGGTGCCCGGTTTTTGGGCGGCGGGTGGTGTGTGTGAGGGGTGTGTTGCCCAAAGAATACGCGGCGGTTCTGGGTGGCGGTTAAACCAGTCGCGGCGTGGGTGTGGCGTCGGTGTGACGTGAGGTGGGGCGGTGTGTGTCCGAGTGAAAAAAGGGGTGTCGCGGTGGGGTGAAATGACGCCGAATTGACGCGTTGCGGGTTGCCCGCGCGGCTTTTCGACGTGTATAGCGAGCGCGTCAAAACGGGGTGGCTCGACGCTGGTTGCGCGAGGCTTTTTGCGGTCGAAGCGCGAGCTTTGCGCGAGGGCCGCGAGGGCTTCTCGCAAGTGCAGCGTGGGTGCCCCGTGAAGCGACAAGTCGTGACGTGAACTCGTCAAGCGAGGAACGCAAAGATGCCGGTAAAATCGTTAGGGACGTGGGAAGTGACCTACATGCAGGTTCTCGATGAGACCGGCAAGGTCGATAAGAAGCTCGAACCGAAGCTGTCGAGCGAGCAGCTTTTGAAGCTGTATCGCACGATGGTGCTGTCGCGTGAGGGCGACATGCGGATGCTGAACTTGCAGCGGCAGGGTCGCATCGGCACGTTTGGCATGTGCGTGGGTCAAGAGGGCATTACGGCGTCGGCGGCGATGGCGATGAACGACGACGACTGGTTCGTGGGTTCGTATCGCGAGCTTGCGGGGCGTCTCTATCGCGGTGAGACGCTGATGAATCCGCTGCGGATTTATGTGGGTATGGAAGAAGGGCACCTGATGCCCGAAGGCGGGATGAAGCGGACGTTGCCGATCAACATCATCATCGCGTCGCAGTGCCTGCATGCGGCGGGTATTGGCTATGCGATGAAGTACAAAGGTGAGAAGTCGGCGGCGGTGGCGTTTTTTGGTGATGGTGCGACGTCGCAGGGTGACTTTCACGAGGGGCTGAATTTCGCGGCGACGTGGCAGGCTCCGGTCGTGTTCATTTGCCAGAACAACCAATGGGCGATTTCGACGCCACGGTCGAAGCAGACGCATGCGCGGACGATTGCGCAGAAGGCGATTGCTTACGACATGCCGACGATTCAGGTAGATGGGAACGACCCGCTTGCGGTTTACAAGGCGACGAAAGAGGCGCTTGAGCGGGCGCATTCGGGTGGTGGTCCGACGTTCATCGAGGCGGTGACGTATCGGCTGATGATGCACACGACGGCGGATGACCCGAAGAAGTATCGCGACGAGGCTGAGGCGGAGAAGATGTGGAAGTTTGAGCCGCTGACGCGGTTCAAGATGTACCTTGAGGCGAAGGGCATCTGGAACGACAAAAAAGAGAAGGCGCTGCGCGACGAGATCAAGGCTGAGATCGATGCGGCGATTGCCGAGTTTGAGGCGACGCTCGACAAGTTCGCGGTCGATGCGCCGTTTGATTACCTGTTCGGCACGAAGCACCCGTACTACGAATCGCAGCGCGAGCAGCTTTTGGCGGATCTCGCGTGGGAGAAGTCACATGGCAAAGCTTAATATGGTTCAGGCGCTGAACCTGGCGTTTTTTCAGGAGATGGAGAAAGACCCAGACGTGATCGTGATGGGCGAAGACGTGGGTTATGACGGCGGCGTGTTTCGCGTGACCGACGGGCTCGTGCAGAAGTTTGGCGAGCGGCGGGTGATCGATTCTCCGCTTGCGGAGTCGGGGATTCTGGGGACGGCGATTGGGATGGCGATGGCGGGGTTGAAGCCGGTGGTCGAGATGCAGTTTTGCGGGTTTTCGCACCTTGCGATTCCGCAGTTGCAAACGCATGCGTCGCGGATGCGGACGCGGTCGCGTGGGCAGTTTTCGTGTCAGCTCGTGATGCGGTTTCCGTATGGTGGTGGGGTGCGCGCGCTTGAGCATCACAGCGAGGCGCCGGAGACGTTTTACGCGCACATGCCGGGTGTGAAGGTGGTGGCACCCGCGACGCCGCGGACGGCGCGGGCGCTGCTGGTGGCGGCGATTCGCGACCCTGACCCGGTGGTGTTTATGGAGCCGAAGCACTCGTACCGTGCGTTTCGCGAAGAAGTGCCGGATGAAGAAGAGGTGCTCGAGCTTGGCAAGGCGCGCGTCGTGACGACGGGCGATGACCTCACGGTGATTAGCTACGGGTCGATGTTGCCGAAGGTCGAGAAGGCGATTGAAGAGTTGCGCGAGACGCGGAAGATCAACTGCGATCTCATCGATCTCATGACGTTGATGCCGCTCGACATGGCGACGATATTGGCGTCGGTGAAGAAGACGGGTCGCGTGGTGGTGGTGACCGAGGCGCCGAAGACGCTTGGTTTGCACTCGGAGATCATCGCGCAGATCAACGATCACTGCCTTGATTACCTGAAGGCTCCGGTCAAGCGGGTGACGTACCCTGATGTGGTGACGGTCTTTTTCTCGCGCGAGTTGCAGTACATTCCGAGTGTGCCGCGAATCGTGAAGGGTATGCTCGAGACGCTCGACTACGCGTGACGTGGGAAGGGTTAGCGCGGGGCCAGACCCTGACCCTCACACAACCGACTTTCCGCGGTGCAAGAGCGGAGGTGAGGTGGTGAGGGGCGCGTGAACCTGAGCGACGATTTTCGAATTCAGGAGGCTGCCGTGTACGAGTTCAAACTGCCCGACCTCGGTGAAGGTATTCACGAAGGCGAGATATTGAAGTGGCACGTGAAAGAGGGTGACGTGATTGTCGCCGACGCGCCGCTGCTCGATGTGGAGACCGACAAGGCGGCTGTGACGATTCCATCGCCACGTGGCGGTAAGGTGGTGAAGCTGAATGGGGCGGTGGGGGGTATCGCGCACACGGGCAGCGTGATCGCGGTGGTGGATGACGGCGCCGGGGCTGCTGCTGCGGCAACCGTGGCTGCTGCTGCGCCCGTGGCTGCTGCTGCGCCTGTGGCTGCCGCTGCGCCCGTGGCTGCTGCTGCGACCGTGGCTGCTGCTGCGCCTGTGGCGGCTGTGGCTGCGAGTCGGGGTAATGTTCCGGCGGCGCCTGCGACGCGCAAGCTGGCGCGCGAGATGGGCATCGACATCAACCGGGTTGCGGGTAGTGGGCCCGGTGGGCGCGTGACGCCAGAAGATGTGAAGGCGTTTGCGGCTGGTGGCGGCGCTGCTGCTGCCCAGCCTGCGGCGGCGGCGGCGGTATCTGCTGTGGATGGTGCGGCGGCGACGGGTGGTGTGAGGACAGGTGCGACGACGGCTGTGGCGACGAGCGCAGCGACGGGTGCGGTGGTGCCGACGAGTGCAGCGCCGACGGGGCTTGCGGGTGCCGAGCGTGAGGCGGCGATTGCGAAGGCGCGTGAGAAGCTGGGTGTGGGCGGTGGTACGTCGATACCGTTTTATGATCTTGATCCGCTGCCCGATTTTAGAGGGCAGGGGCCGTGCGAGGTTGTTCCGCTGCGGTCGATTCGACGTCGTACGGCGCACAAGATGGTGACGTCGATGACGATTATTCCGCACGTGGGGCATCAGGATGAGGCCGATGTGCTGGAGTTGGAGAAGCTGCGCAAGGGTGAGCGCGAGCGGCTCGAAGGGGTGCCGGGCGGGCGATTGACGCTGATGGCGTTTGTGATCAAGGCGGTGGCGATGGGGTTGCGCAAGTACCCGATGTTCAACGCGAGCCTCGACCCGTTTACCGAAGAGATTTTCTACAAGAAGTACTACAACATCGGGGTTGCGGTTGACACGCCGAACGGTCTCATCGTGCCGAACATTCGCGAGTGCGACCGCAAGAGCGTGATCGAGATTTCGGCGGAGCTTGAGTCGATTGCGGCGCGGGCGCGCGAGGGCAAGTTGACGCCGTATGATTTGTCGGCGGGGACGTTTACGATCACGAATGTGGGGCCGATGGGCGGCAACGGGATTGTGCCTGTAGTGAATTATCCGGAATGCGCGATTCTGGGGCTTGGGCGGGCGAAAGATAAGCCGGTGGTGCGCAATGGCGAGATCGCGGTCGGCAAGCTGCTTCCGCTCAATCTGGGGTATGATCATCGCGTGGCGGATGGTGCCGACGCTGGTCGGTTCACGACGTATTTGCTGGAGCTGCTCGAGAGCCCGGCGCGGTTGCTGATTGGTGGCTGAAAAGGCCGCGGGTCATGGGAAAGGCGTGTTTCAGCATGGTCATCGGAAGCCTTGAGCTTGAAGCCGAAGTGGTGGTGATTGGGGCAGGGCCGGGGGGGTATGTCGCGGCGTTGCGGGCGGCAGACCTCGGCAAAGAGGTGGTGCTGGTCGAAGAGCGCGACCGGCAGGGTGGGGTGTGCCTCATCGAGGGGTGTATTCCATCAAAGGCGCTGATTCATGCGGTCGAGGCGGTGCATGCGGCGAAAGAGGCCGAGGCGTTTGGGTTGACGTTTGAGAAGATGCACCTCGATACCGACAGGTTGCGGGCGTGGACGGGGTCGGTGGTGGATGGTTTGACGAATGGGGTGAAGGCGCTGTTGAAGAATCGCGACGTGCAGGTGGTGCAGGGGCGGGCGGCGTTTACGGGCAGCGATACGCTGTCGATTGCGGGTGGGGCGTCGTCAACGTGTACGTTCAAGCATGCGATCATCGCGACGGGCTCGCGGGTGAATGTGCCTGCATGGGCGACGGGGCTCGATATCTGGACGAGCGTCGAGGCGTTGAAGCTGCCTGAGGTTCCGGAATCGTTGCTGGTGGTGGGTGGTGGGTATATTGGGCTTGAGTTGGGGCTTGTGTATGCAGGGCTGGGGTCGAAGGTGACGCTGGTCGAGATGACGAAGGGGTTGTTGCCGGGGTGCGACCGGGACCTCGTGCAGCCGGTGTTGAAGCGCTGCAAAGAGCGATTTGGCGAGATGCTTTTTGAGGCGGTGGTGACGGGGGCGACGAAGGTGAAGGGCGGGTATGAGGTTGAGATAGAGCAGGGTGGGAAGAAGGTCACGAAGACGTTTTCGCGGATTTTCGCGGCGATTGGGCGCAAGCCGAACACCGACAATCTTGGGCTTGCGGCGGCGGGGGTGAAGCTGGATGAGCGTGGGCTTGTCGAGGTTGATGAGCAGTGCCGCACGAGCAACCGGCGCATCTTTGCGATTGGCGACGTGACGCCGGGGTTTGCGCTGGCGCACAAGGCGAGTCGGCAGGGCAAGGTGGTGGCAGAGGTGATCGCGGGGCAGCCGTCGGCGTTCGATAATCGGGTGATTCCGGCGGTGGTGTTTACCGACCCTGAGGTGGCGTGGGCGGGGCTGACCGAGACTGAGGCGCAAGAGAAGGGCATCGCGGTGAAGGTGGGTAAGTTTCCGCTGACGGCGCTGGGTCGGGCGAAGACGATGGGGCGCACGGAGGGGAGCGCGAAGGTGATTAGCGACCCTGAGAGTGGGCTTGTGCTGGGGGTGGGCATCGTTGCGGCACATGCGAGCGATTTGATTGCCGAGGCTGCGCTTGCGATTGAGCTTGGGGCGACGGTGGAAGATTTGTGCGTGACGATTCACCCGCATCCGACGTTGTCGGAGGCTGTGATGGAGGCGGCGGAGGCGGTGTACGGTCACGGCGTGCATGTGATGGCGCGGCGGTGATTGGCGAGTACACGCTTGATGACGAGGTGGTCGCGGCGTACCGGGCGACGGGGCGGGCGGCGGTGGCGGTGTATCGCGTGCCGCGGGTGATGGTCGTGCTTGGGCGGGGGAGTCGCGCTGAGGTTGAGTTGATCGAAGAGGCGATTGCGCGTGATGGCGTGCCGGTGTTGCGGCGGCGCGGGGGTGGGTGCGCGGTGGTGCTCGACGAGGGGAATCTGGTCGTCGCGGTGGCTGCTCCGCTTGAGGGGATTGGGCAGAACAAGTGGGCGTTTGCGCGGCTGACGGCGTGGTTGATTGAGGGGTTGTCGGCGTGTGGGGTGACGGGGGTGACGAGTGACGGGGTGTCAGATTTGGTGCTGGGTGAGGGTGTGTCGGCGCGGAAGATAAGCGGGTCGTGTCTTCACCGAGAGAAGGGGTTTGTGCATTACGCGGCGTCGTTGCTGGTTGAGGCCGATGTGGGGTTGATGGGGCGGTATCTTGCGCATCCGCCGAGAGAGCCGGGGTATCGGGCGGGGAGGGCGCACGAGGCGTTTGTGGTGAACCTGAGCGAGCGGTTTGACGTGACGGTTGAGGGGTTGCGGGCGGGGCTCGAAGGGGTGTTGAGCGCGGCTGCGGTCGAGCGGGTGCTGGGTGGCGATGAGCGGCGAGCGAGTGGCGATTAGCCGCGCTGGCGGGTTTTGGCGTCGGCGAGGGCGGCTTCGAGGTTGGGGTTGCCGGGCTCGTACATCAACGCGGTCTGGAAGGCGGTGATGGCGTCGGCATAGCGGGCGCGGTTGATGTGTCCGAGACCCTGGTTGTAGTAGGCGAGGCCCTTTTCGGTGGTGCAGATTGATTTTTTGGCTTGCTCGCGCAGGGCTTCTTCTTGCTCGGCGTCGAAGCGGAGGTATTTGGCGCGGTCGGGGCCCTCGATGCGCTCGGCGTAGTGTTTGCGGCGGGTGGCGTCGCTGAGGGTGGTGTAGGCTTCGGTGAGGCGGCCCGCGATGCGGTTGATGGCGGCGGTGAGCTGGTCGTCGGTCGAGAGGACAAAGCGATCGGGGTGGAACGCACGTTTGGCGCGGTAGTAGGCGCGGCGGGTGTCGATGTCGTTGGCGGTGGGTTCGAGTTGCAGAAGCTCGAAGTAGTCGAGTGCGTCGAGCTCGGCGGCGAGGTTGAGGATGTTTGCGCGGTGGTCCATCGGGGTCAGGGGAGAGCGGGGGTTGAGTCGGTTTCGCCGCGTTCACGCATGAGTTCGAGCGAGGCTGCGTGCTCGCGCGAGGCGCTGAGTTCTTCGGGCGAGAGGGTCGAGGAGAGGTTGATGGCGCATGAGGTGCGCGCGCCGGTCTCGCGGTCGCGGGCGGAGACGTTGACCATGCCGTCGGTGTCGATGTCGAACGA
>CAZXXB010000020.1:20779-25657 GCA_964644185.1 uncultured Myxococcota bacterium | reverse complement strand
AAGCACGGTGGCGCTGGGGCTGAATGCCGATGCGCTGGCGAAGCGTGAACGTCCGAGTCTCGACCGTCCGGTGATGGGGATTGTTACAGGGACGTTTAATCTGGTCGTGGGGTCGGTGTTCATTGACAATGGGCGTGACAAGCTCCTGGGATGCGGGGCGGGCGTGTGCACTTTTCAGAGGGAGTCGCCCGAGTCGCTTGCGATTGGTTCGATTGCGATCATCGTGGGGGCGGCGACGATGGCGGTGTCGATTGCGGCGTTGACGATTCCGGAAGGTGGGGAGAAGGGCGGGCGAGGGAAAGGGTCGGGGAAGGCGAAGTTGCCGAAGAAACCGAAGACGACGTTTCAGGTGGTTCCGACAGGGGCGATGTTTGCGCAGCGGGGTGAGGTGTCGACGGGTCTTGGGTTGCAGGTGACGGGGTTTTAGCGGGGCGGGGTTGCCTTGACAGGGAGGGCTGGGAGTCCTAGTCGGAAGTATGGGCAAGGTGGGCGACACGCAGAGAGAGTTGACGGAGCGGCAGAGTGCCGTGTTGGCGGCGAAGTTCGAGGTGTTTTTGCGCAGTGGGGCTCCGGTTTCGTCGGGTCAGGTGGCAACGCAGACGGCGCTGGGGTTGTCGCCTGCGTCGTTGCGGACGACGATGTCGCAGTTGTCGGAGATGGGTTTGCTGGTGCGGGCGCATGGGTATGCGGGTTCGGTTCCATCGTCGGTGGGTATTGCGGCGTATGCGGCGGCGCTGGCGCGTTCGGGGGCGCGGGATGCGGGGGTTGAGGCGCGGATAGATGCGCTGCTGGAGAGCGAGAGTGGGGTTGCGGATGCGACGGGGTTGCTGGGTGCGGTGTCGCGGGTATTGGCGGTGGTGACGCACAACACGGGGATTGTGCGGATGCCGGATTTGGAGCGGTCGCGGTTTGACCATGTGGCGATTGCGTTGCTGAGTGAGCGGCGGGTGTTGGCGATTTTTGTGACGTCGGGTGGGGCGGCGATGCAGCGGACGGTGGAGGTGGAGTTTGCGATGACGGCGAGCGAGGCGGAGCAGATGTCGAACTATTTGACGTCGAAGCTTACGGGGCGGACGTTGCGTGATGTGGTGGCGTCGTTGACGGCGGAGGTGCTGACGGAGGAGCGGGAGCAGGCGGTGCTGGCGAAGCGGGCGTTGTCGGTGGCGCGGGGTGCGTTGGCGCATGAGGCGGATGGGATGGCGGCGGCGGCGGATGTGCTCATGCAGGGGGTGACGAACACGCTTTCGCAGCCTGAGTTTGCCGATGCGCAGGCGGCGCGTGGGTTACTTGATGTGATTGAACGGAAGAGAAAGCTGCTTGCGATACTCGACCGGGCGATGCGCGATCCGGTAATCTCCGTGGAAGTGGGTGATGGGACGGCGCTGCCGGATGGTTTGTCGCTTGTGGCGGCGCCGTATGGTTTTGGTGCTTCGGGTGGTTCGGTGGCGCTTGGTGCCGTGGCTGTTTTGGGGTCGCGGCGGATGAATTATGGCAAGGTGATACCGATTGTTCGGCGAGCGAGCGAGCGAGTGTCAGAAGAGTTGCGTGATGGTCCACCGTCTCGTGAACGGGTGGGCAGAGTGAATAGCGATGAACGATAACAAGCCAGAGATCAAAGCCGATATTTCGGATGACATTTTGGAGGCGGCGCTTGCGAGCGTCGAGCGGAATCAGCGGCATCGGACGGGGCAGCGTGCTTCGGATGATGCGGGGCTGGAGCTTGATTTGTCGGATGCGGGGGATGTGGTGGCCGAGGTGGTTGCGGGCGACGAGGGTGAGTCGGTGTATGAGGCTGAGGTGGTGGAGGCGACTCCGGGAGCGGCGGCGGAGCACATTCAGAAAGAGCTTCTCGATGCGCGGAACGAGCTATCGCTGGCGCGGGATAATTTGCTGCGGACGGCGGCGGAGTTCGACAATTATCGCAAGCGGATGCTGAAGGAGCGCGAGGATGCGCGGCGGCGTGCGCGTGAAGAGTTGCTGCGTGATTTGGTGTCGGTGCTGGATCATCTTGATCAGGCGGAGTTTTCGCTTGTGCATCAGCAGAAGCTCGACCCTGAGCATCCGGTATTGCAGGGGCTGCGGCTTGTGACGCGGGCGGCGTATGACGTGTTTCGCAAGCAGGGGATTGAGGCGATTGAGTCGGTGGGTAAGCCGTTTGACCCGCATGTGCATGAGGCGGTGCAGCAGATGTATGTGCCCGATGCGACGCCGGGGCATGTGATCGCCGAGACGCGCAAGGGGTTTTTGCTGGACGGGAATCTGGTGCGTCCGGCGAGTGTGGTGGTGGCGGCGGAAGCGCCAGCGAACGGTTGAGTTTGCGCTTCGGGTGGCGGCGTGGCTGAGGCAGGTCACGCCTTTTTGGCGGCGGCCTGCTCTTTGCGGTGTTTTAGATACTCGATGACACCGGGCATGACCGAGATGATGATGATCGCGAAGATCACGAGGGTGAAGTTTTTCTTGACGATGGGCAGGTTGCCGAAGAAGTAGCCGAGCAGCGAGAAGCTCATGACCCAGACGATGGCGCCGACGACGTTGAACATGGCGAAGCGGAGGTAGGCCATTTCTCCGATGCCGGCGACGAAGGGGGCGAAGGTGCGGACGATGGGCATGAAGCGTGCGAGGATGATGGTTTTGCCGCCGTGCTTTTCGTAGAAGGCCTGGGTGCGGAGGAGGTGTTGGCGGTTGAGGAAGATGGAGTCGTCGCTGCGAAAGACGCGTGGGCCGAGGAAGCGTCCGATGGAGTAGTTGGTGGCGTCGCCCATGATGCCGGCGATGATGAGCAGGGGGATGATGATGGCGATGTTGATGGGTGAGCCTTCGAGAGCGGCGAGGGCACCGACGGCGAAAAGAAGCGAGTCGCCCGGGAGAAATGGTGTGACGACGAGTCCGGTCTCGGCGAAGATGATGACGAAGAGGAGGACGTTGAGCCAGATGCCCATGCTTGCCGCAATTTCGTTGAGGTGCTTGTCGAGGTGCAGAAAGATGTCGATGAACTGAACGAGGAATTCCATGGTGGGCGGGTCTTTATGTGAATTCGGTTGTGGCGTCGAGAGGGGCGGTGGGCGTGGTGCAGCGGTTGAGTGACGCCCGTGTGGATTGTGTGTGCGTGAAGGTTATTGCATGGCGGCGTTGTCGAGTTCGACGGAGATGCCGTCGAGGGTGAGGGAGCCGGCGAAATCCATGATGGAGCGGCGGGTCCAGTCGAGTGAGAGGGGGGTGAGCGAGACGATGTTTTGCTCGTTGGCTTCGCAGTCGCTGCCGGGGATGGGTTCGAAGCCGGAGAAGCTGGCGGTTGTCCAGTAGTAGGGGAGTCCGTGGGGGTCGTGACGGCGGGCGACGACTTCGCCGCCGTAGCGACGGCGCCCGAGGCGGGTGATGCGCATGGTGGCGGGGTCGGGCGCGTCGGGGGTGTATGGGATGTTGACGTTGAGCAGGGGTGCGCCCTGTGCTTCGCGAAGGGCCGGCGAGAACCAGACGGGGCTTTTTGTGAGGGCGATGACGAGCTTGCGGGCGAGCATGGTTGCGAAGGTGAAGTCGAAGCCACCGCGATAGGCGAGTGAGAAGGCGACGGCGGGGATGCCGTGGATGGCGGCTTCTGCGGCGGCTTGGACGGTGCCGGAGTAGAGGACGTCGGAGCCGAGGTTTCCGCCCAAGTTGATGCCAGAGAGGACCATGTCGGGGCGGGTTTCGGAGAGTCCGAAGAGTCCGACGAGGGTGCAGTCAACGGGTGTGCCGGTGACGGCGAAGTGGTCTTTTTTTCCGCGGATGCGGTGGGTGCGGACGGGTGTGGCGAGGCTGATGGCGTGGCTGACGCCGCTCTGCTCGCGGTCGGGTGCGACGACCATGACATCGGCCAAGTCGGCGACGGCGTTGTGAAGCGCTTCGAGCCCCGGGGCGTGAACGCCGTCGTCGTTGACGATGAGCAGCTTCATGTGAGGTCGCCCGGGGGGGCGGGTCATTGGGCAGCCGGGGCTGACGAGCTGGGCTGGTCAACCTTGGGGTTTGCGGCGACAAAGAGCTCGGGTTGCAAGACACCGGCGCACTGTGCGGGGTTGGGTACGTTGCCGGTGCCGCAGCCGAGTCCGCCAGCGATGAGAATCTGTTCACCACCCGCGAGCGAGGCTGCCGCGCCCAGGAGGCGCTCGTTGAGCATGGCCGATTCGGGTTTGAGGGTGGCGAACTGGGCGACCTGCGCGCACTGGGTGGCGGCGGCAAGGCCGGTGGTGTTGAGGCGGAGAATCTGGGTTGCGTTGCTAGAGAGGCCGGTGGTGCCACGTCCGCCGACGATGAGGATGCTGCCGTCGACGAGGCGCTGTGCGATGGGGCGACCGACACCGGCGGCGAGCGGGGTGCAGCCGGGGAGCCACCTTGTTTTGGCGAAGCTGAGAATTTCGACGCCCTGTGTTGCGGTGTTGTAGGTCTCGGCGGAGTTTTCGGCTCCGCTTGGGGCGATGGTGGTGTAGCCGCCGACGACGACGATGGCAGCCTGCTGAATGAGGGTGTTGTTGTTCTCGCCTGGGGCAGCGGCGGGGACGGCGATGGCGGCGTGGCCCCAGCGTGGGCTTGGGATGGAGGCGATTTGTCCGTTGAGGGCGAAGTTACCTGCGGCGATGGTGGCGGGGGCGCCGAGGTTGGGGCCTGCCTGGAAGACTTCGGTTTCGGCTACGACGCGGTGGGTGATGGTGCCCGCGTTGTCGGTGATGGAACGGCCACCGACGAAGACGATGGTGCCCGCGCGACCGGGGACGGCGGTGGCGGTGTGCCACGCCCATCACCGCGCCACGCGCGGGCGATTGGCGGCGGGCCTGGAGGCGGCGGAATGATCGGCAAATTGCGCGGGCGCGTCGATCACGTCGGCCCCGACGGCGCGGCGATCGA
>CAZXXB010000020.1:20424-20748 GCA_964644185.1 uncultured Myxococcota bacterium | reverse complement strand
GATCCAACCGGTGGGGGTGGCGCCGGCTGCGGCGGGGAACTGGATGGTGCGCTCGAAATAGGTGGCGGTGTGACCGGCGCGGGCTTCACTGAGTGCAGTGGCGTTGGCGGTGAAGGTTTTTTGATCGACCGAGAAGATTTCGACTTCGCGCAGGGTGCGGCGGAGGGCGGGTGAGCCATCAACGAGGCCGACGCCACCGGCGATGACGACGCGCCCGTTAGAGAGGGCGGTGGCGGTGTGGAAGCCACGGGCGCAGGTGAGTGAGCCGACTTTGCAGAAGCGTCCGACGGCGGGGTCGTAGAGGAAGGCTTCGGCGGTGGGGGT
>CAZXXB010000020.1:20137-20395 GCA_964644185.1 uncultured Myxococcota bacterium | reverse complement strand
AGGGCGGCACCACCGGCGGCGGAGGGGGGCACGTCGAAGCCACCGGCGAGGAGGACGACTTCGGAGTTTGAGGCGGGGTCGTTGACGGCGGTGACACTCATGCCGTAGCGGCCCGAGGAGGGGCCACCGGCGTCGCAGGCGGGGTCGGCACCGGGCTTGCCGGTGTTGGTGCCGGGCCACTCGAGCGAGGCGCATGCGGTGGGGTTTTCGCCCTGTGCGGTGCCGTCGAGGAGGGGGCCGAATCCGTTGACGGGGGCC
>CAZXXB010000020.1:19332-20121 GCA_964644185.1 uncultured Myxococcota bacterium | reverse complement strand
TTTCGCCCTCAGTGTCTTCTTCGGTGACCTGAAATGGTGCGCTGATGCCCTTGGCTTTGAGCCCGCCATCGGCACCGAAGCAGAGCAGGGTCATGCGGACGCTGACGTTGAGGGGGATGTCGAACGCACCGCCAACGGCATCGCCGGAAGTGTAGGCGCTGGTGAGCGAGCCATCTTTGGCGATTTCGCCGGTGGCGACGTTGGTGAGGACGTATTCGACGCCGGTTTCGCACGAGTCGGCGGGGGCAGGGCGCCCGACCTGAGAGTAGCAGGTGCCGGCTTTCAGCATCGAGACGGCGACTTTGATCTCGGCGGGTGAGCAGGCCGAGTGCGCGAGTGCGGCGGCGCTTGCGAGCGCGAGCGGGAGTGCCGCAGCGGCAGTGCGGGCGCGGCGGGGTTGAGGGGCCATCGAGGTCAGTGAAACTTTGCTCATGCTTCGTTCACCAGCTTGGGGCACGGGTCTGAATCAATTTCTCAGAATCAATGTCAGTTGTGTGTGCCGCAGGGTTCGATTGAGGGTTCGGGTCGTGTAGGCGCGACGCGTTTAGCGTGCGGTGACGGTACCGGTGGCGTTTTCGGGCGCGCCGGGCTGCAAGAGAATCACCCCGGCGGTTGCGCCGCCTGCGACGACGGCACCGATGATGACCCAGAACCACCATTTTTTGTAGACGGGGACGTACTCGATATCGACGGGGACCTGGTCTGCGGCGCCGGGTGGGGGTGCGTTGAGTTGGCTGAAGACGTTGTTGTTGTATGAGGGTTGCTGCTGGGCGACAGGGGCCGGGGCGG
>CAZXXB010000020.1:18092-19219 GCA_964644185.1 uncultured Myxococcota bacterium | reverse complement strand
GGCGGCTGTCCGACGACATCGGTTGGGGCCTCTGCTTCGCCCGCGGCACCTGCGGCACCTGCGGCCGCGCCGGGGACGACCTGGGTGATCGACTGGGTGACGGGGTTTTGAATTCCGGCGAGGTTGGTTTGAACGTCACCCGAGAGTTTGAAGACTTCGAGGCTTGCCTGAAGCATGTCGGTGTCGAAGTCGAGCGGTGTCAGGGCGGCCATCGTCGCGTTGTCAACGGAGACGATGTACGAGTGGACGCGGTAGCCAGCGGGGCCGGCGCCGATGCCACCGATGACGACGTAGGCGGCGCCGTTTTTGCGGCCAATGTTCTGGGCCAGCTCGCGGGCTTCCATGTCGATCATGTTGGCTTTGAGTTTGGCTTCGAGGCGGGCAATCGGGGTTCCGCCGGTTTCGGCTTTTTTGGCGCCGAAGGTGAATTCGGCCTTTTCTTCGCGGCTTGGGAAGGCCTGCACCTTGCGGGCTTCGATGGCACCTGAGGCGCCTTCGACGCGGAGGTAGTGGTCGCCGCGCATAAGTTCGGTGATGCGAAGGGGCGTCATGCCGAGTTCGCGTCCGTTGAGGAGGACTTTGGCGCCTGAGGGTTGCGAGGTGACGAGGAGGGTGCCGCGTGCGGCGGTCATGGTGCGTTTGCGGATGTCTTTGACTTCGCGGACGAAGGGCTCTGGGTAGGCCGATTCGTCGATTTTGTAGGTGGGCATGAGGCGGGCGAGGGATTCGAGTGCCATGGCACCTTCGCCCTGTTTTCCGCTGCGGTAGTAGCAGACGGCGAGGCGAAGGTAGATGTCGGCGATGCGTCCGAAGTCGGTGAATCCATCGAGGGCGCGCTCGTATTCTGAGATGGCCTGCTGGAATTTGGTGGAGGCCTCGGCGAACTTTTTGTCGTTCTGGAGGGCGATGGCCTTTTGGTAGGTGGCCTCGGCGGCGGCGATTTCTTTGTCGCGGTTGATGACGGGCAGGGGCGACTCTTCGGCGACGCCTTCGACCGACTGGTATTCGCCCTCGGGTGGGGCGATGAGTTCGGCGTCGGGCATGGCGCTGATTTCACCGCGAATCAGTTCGGTGGTCTGCTTTGCGATGTCGGTGGGCGCCGCGTTTTGCACCGACTGGTAGGGGGC
>CAZXXB010000020.1:9958-18082 GCA_964644185.1 uncultured Myxococcota bacterium | reverse complement strand
GATGTTGGTTTTGGCCTGTGCCGCGGCCAGTTGCGGTGAAGCGAGGGCCGTAAGGGCGAGCATCGCCGCGAGGGTGAGGCCGTGAGCCGACGCTGCGTTGAGCGAGGCTGAGGTTGCACCGAAACGCCGGTTCGTTGCGCGAGGTTGCCGCATGGGTGCGTGACTCCTTCGTCAAAATTTGACGAGGTAAAAAAGAGAGCAGGTGCGATAGCACCAGAAATCGAAGTGCGTCAATGCCGTTGCGGTGGGTTGTCTTGCGAATGTCTCGCGCCGGTGGGGTGCGGGGCGGTGTAAAGCGGGGTGGAAGCGGGTCATGTGAGGGCGGTGCGGGTGGCTTGCCACCAGAGGTCGAAGGCGGGGCGAGCGCGGGCGGCAACGGCGGCTTTGCGGTCGTCGCGGCGTTTTCTTCCGCCCTTGATGGTGGGGTCGTCGAGGGCGGGGAAGAGTCCGGCGTGGATGTTGACGGGGTCGAAGCGGGTGGCGCCGGGGGCACCTTCGCGGACGAATTTGTAGAGGGCGCCCATGGCGGTTTCGGGGGGCGGCGGGGTGATGGCGGTGAGGTTGCGGGCGTCGGCGGCGGTGAAGATGGCGGCGAGGAAGCCTGCGTAGCACGACTCTAAGTAACCTTCGACGCCGAGGATTTGCCCGGCGAAGCGGATGCGGGGGGCGTCGTGGATTTGCCAGTGGTTGCCGAGCAGGCGTGGGGCGTCGAGGTAGGTGTTGCGGTGGATGGAGCCCAAGCGGAGGTAGACGGCGTCGTGGAGTGCGGGGATAAGGGAGAAGACGCGTTTTTGTTCGGGCCAGGTCATGCGGGTCTGGCAGGCGACCATCGAGTAGGCGGTGAGGTCGCGGTTTTCGGGGCGTAGCTGGATGACGGCGTAGGCCCATCTTCCGGTGCGGGGGTCGGTGAGTCCGACGGGTTTGAAGGGGCCGAAGGCGAGGGTTTTTTCTCCGCGTTCGGCGAGGACTTCGAGGGGGAGGCAGCCTTCGAAGAATTTGGCGCTTTCGAAGTCTTTTGGGAAATCGGAAGAGCGTCGTGTAGATGGCTTCGCGCAGGGCGGTGTACTGGTCTTTGTCGAGGGGGCAGTTGATGTAGTCGCCGCCTTCGTTGCTGGCCTCGGTGGCTTTGTCGTAGCGGGAGGCGCGGAAGGCGAAGTTCATGTCGATGCTGTCGGCCTCGATGATGGGGCTGATGGCGTCATAGAAGTAGAAGCGGTCGGTGCCGATGAGGGTGGCGAGGTGGTCGGTGAGGGCGTCGGAGGTGAGGGGTCCGGTGGCGACGATGACGAGGGCGTCGGTGGGGAGCTGTGTGACCTCGTCGCGGAGGATGGTGACGTCGGGGTGGTTTGTGAGGGCCTCTGTGACGAGGGAGGAGAGGATGTCGCGATCGACGGCGAGGGCTTCGCCAGCGGGGACGGCGGCTTTGTCGGCGCAGGCGATGACGAGGCTACCGGCGCGGCGGAGTTCGTCTTTGAGGAGGCCTGACGGGTTGGTGGGGATGTTGGATTTGAAGGAGTTGGAGCAGACGAGTTCGCACAGTTGTTCGGATTTGTGGGCGGCGGAGAAGCGGACGGGCTTCATCTCGTGGAGGATGACGCGGCAGCCGTGGGTGGCGAGTTGCCATGCGGCCTCGCTGCCCGCGAGTCCGCCGCCGACGACGTGGACGATGGGCTTCATTTGGTGGCCGATTTGCGGAGGATGGTCTTTTTTGCGGCGGCTTTTTTAGCGGGAGCCGCGTCGGTGCTGGCCTTTGCTGCCGGGGCTTTTTTTGCGGCGGCTTTCTTTGCTGGAGCCTTTTTTGCGGGGGAAGCTTTGGCGGCGCGGGCGCCAGACGAGCGGCGGGCACCACCCTTTGCGGGTTGTGGGGCGCGGGGGTCGCGGCCCTGATCGCGGGCGCGTTGCTCGGCCTGGGCGATGAGTTCGAGGGCGTCATCCATGGTGATGGTTGCGGGGTCGCGGCTGGCGCGGATGGTGGCGTTGACCTGCCCGTCGGTGACGTAGGGGCCGAAGCGTCCGTTGCGGACTTCGATGTTTTTGCCGGTGACGGGGCTGACGGCGAGGGTGGCGATGGGGCCCTGCGCGGTGGTGGATTTGCTGCGGAGGTTGGTGCGTGGCTGGGCGAGGACGTGGACGGCCTCGGCGAGCGTGATGGTGGTGAGCTGGGCGTGGTTTTCGAGGCTGCGCGACTCGCGGGTGCCGCCTTTTTCCATGAAGACGTAGGGGCCGTACTGACCGGCGTCGACTTTGACTTCGAGGCCGGTTTCGGGGTGTTTGCCGAGGGTGCGTGGGAAGGAGAGGAGGGTGAGGGCCTCGTCGAGGGTGAGTGACTCGGGCTGCATGGTGGGCCAGAGGCTCGCCATTTTGGGTTTGACGGTGCGGTCTTCACCGAGGCCGAGTTGAACGTAGGGGCCGAAGCGTCCGGTTTTGAGGAGGACGGGTTCGCCTGAGGTGGGGTCGTTGCCGAGTTCGCGGTTGCCGGTTTTTGCGCCGCGGATCATTTCGAGGGCGCGATCGACGGTGAGTTCGTCGGGGGGCGTTTCTTCGGGGATGGTGGCGCGCTGTTCGCTGTCACCGACCTGGACGTAGGGGCCGTAACGTCCGACGCGGGCGGCGACGGTTTCGCCGGATGGGGTTTTGCCAAGCTCGATGGAAGAGACGCCGCGAGCGTCGATGTCTTCGACCGAGTTGCTGATCATTTTGTCGAGGCCGAGTTCGCGCAGGCGGCTCTCGCCGGTGAACGATTGCTGGGCCGAGCGGGGGCCGCTGCCCTCACCGAAGTAGAAGGCGCGGAGCCAGGGTTCGGCTTCGAGGGCGCCGTCGGAGATGGCGTCGAGGTCGCTTTCCATGCGGGCGGTGAAGGCGTAGTCGACGAGTTCATCGAAGGCGCTTTCGAGCAGGTTGGTGACGGCGAAGGCGGTGAGGGTGGGTACGAGTGTGCCTTTACGTTTCCAGACATAGCCGCGGTCTTGAATGGTCTGGATGATGGAGGCGTAGGTCGAGGGTCTGCCGATGCCGAGGCGTTCGAGCTCGGCGACGAGGCTTGCTTCGGTGAAGCGGGCGGGGGGCTGGGTTTCGTGTCCGGCGGCGGTGACGGCGCGGGCGTCGAGGCGCTCGTTTTCTTTGAGGGGTGGGAGTACGACTTCCTGATCTGCGAGTTCGGCGTCGGGGTCGTCGGTGCCTTCGACATAGGCGCGGAGGAAGCCGGGGAAGTGGATGACCTTGCCGCCGGCCTGCAGGAAGGCGGGGCCACCTTTTTGGGCGTCGATGTTGGCGGCTTTGTAGTCGGCGGGTGAGAGTTCGGCGCGGAAGCGGACCTGGGTGCGTTCGCCGACGGCGTCTTTCATCTGGCAGGCGATGGTACGCTTCCAGATGAGGTCGTAGAGTTTGAAGGCTTCGTCGTCGAGTTCGGAGCGGAGTTGTTCGGGGGTGCGGAAGCTTTCGCCGGCGGGGCGGATTGCCTCGTGGGCCTCTTGTGCCCCTTTGACTTTGCCAGCGTAAACCTTTGGTGCATCAGGCAAATAGTCGGCGCCGTAGAGGCTCGCGATCTGTTTTCTGGCGGCGAGGATGGCCTGCTCGCTCAGGGTCGTCGAGTCGGTGCGCATGTAGGTGATGTAGCCGTTTTCGTAGAGGCGCTGGGCGACGCGCATGGTGCGGTTGGTGGCGAAGCTGAGTTTGCGGGCGGCCTCTTGTTGCAGCGACGAGGTGATGAAGGGGGCGGCGGGTCGCTGGGTGAATGGCTTGCGGGTGACCGAGTCGACGGTGAAGGGGAGCGGTTCGAGGGCGGCGCGGAGGGTTTCGGCGGCTGTGGCATTGAGCAGCAGCACCTTGCCCTGCGCTTCTTTGGTGAGCATGCCTGTGGCGGCGTCGAAGTCTTTGCCCGTGGCGATGCGCTGGCCGCAGAGCTCGACGAGGTCGGCTTTGACGTTGGTGGGGCCGGTGGCTTTTTCGAGCTTTGCGAGGTCGGCGTGGATTGTCCAGTAGGTGCCGCTGTGGAAGCGCATGCGGAGGCGTTCGCGCTCGACGATGAGGCGTGTGGCGACGGATTGGACACGACCGGCGGAGAGTCCGGGGCGGACCTTTTTCCAGAGGACGGGAGAGACTTCGTAGCCGAAGAGGCGGTCGAGGATGCGGCGGGTCTCTTGTGCGGAGACGAGGCGGTAGTCGAGTTCGCGGGTGTTGGTGAGGGCGGCTTTGACGGCGCTCTCGGTGATTTCGTGGAAGACCATGCGGCGGACGGGGACGTTTTTGCCGGGCTTTAGTACTTCGAGCAGGTGCCATGCGATGGCTTCACCCTCTCTGTCTTCGTCGGTTGCGAGGTAGAGCGAGTCGGCGTCGGCGAGGAGGTCTTTGAGTTTTTTGACCTGCTGTTTTTTGTCGGCGGGGACGATGTAGAGGGGTTTAAATCCTTCTTCGACGTTGACGCCGGTGCGGGCCCACGGCTTTTTGCGGTGGGCCTCGGGGATTTCGTCGGCTTTGGAGGGGAGGTCGCGGATGTGTCCGATAGACGACTCGACGATGTAGTCGTTGCCGAGGATTTTTTTGAGGGTTTTCGCTTTGGCGGGCGACTCAACGACGACGAGATGCTTTGGCATGCTGCGACCTTGCTGCTCTCTTATCTCTGATCTCTGAATCTCTGACGCTACGACGCTAGACTCAATGGATCGTGAACCGTGCCTGCTGGTCTCTTTTGCCGGGCTCTTTTGCAGGTCTCTTTTGGGTGTGGAGACCGTGGAGAGTGTCGAGACTAGGGCGAACGGCTTCGACCCGCCGCACGGTAGTTGCCGCCGTCGGTACGGAGAACAAGGCCGCGCAGTTCGAGTGAAAGCAGCGCGGCGTTTACACGTGGCGGGGGCAGTGCGCAAGCCCGAACGAGTTCATCAACCGCACATCCGTTCTGTGAATCGTGGAGGGTGGCGAGGAGTTTTTGCTCTTCGGGGTCGAGGGTTGCGGTGTCGAGGGCGGGGGCCGTGGTGATGCCGAGTGCGTCGCGGGCGGTGAGGCGTGTGTTGGCGACGGCGTCGCTTGGCATGGCGAACGAGAGGGGTGGCATGACCTCGGCGCGGTGGAACATCATCGGTGGGTGGGGGGCGACGCGCGGTGGGCGCGAGGCGAGCAATGCGAGCAGGTCGGCGGCGGCGGCGACGGGTGTTGCGCCGTTTTTGATGAGCAGTTCGGTGCCTTCGCGCAGGGTGGGGTTGGCCGACTCGATGCGGCAGGCGGCGACGGTGCGGTAGATGCGGCGGGCGGCTTCGGCGGTGATGAGGGCGCCACTTTTGGCGTCGGCTTCGACGACGAGGGTGATGTCGGCAAGGGCGGCGATGATGCGGTTGCGGCGCTGGTATCCGGCAGGGCCGACGGGGGTTTCGGGGTAGGCTTCGCTTACGGCGATGCCGCCAGCATCGAGAAAGCGAAGGAGGAATCGGCGTTTTTCGCGGGCGACGGCGAAGAGTCCACCGCCGGCGACGAGAATGCCGGTGGGGGCGTTGGGGTCGTCGTGGCGGGCGAGCATGGCGCCAGTGTGGGCGGCCTGGTCAATGCCCTCGGCGCCACCCGAGATGACGGTGACGCCGGCTTTGGCGAGGTCGTGGGCGATGGTCTCTGCGGTGGAGAGGCCCACGGAGTCGGCTTTGCGGGTGCCGACGATGGCGACGACGGGGCCCAGGGTCATGTCATGGAAGGTGCGGGGGTTGCCGCGGGCGAAGAGAAAGGCTGGGGCGTCGGGCAGGTCGGGCAGGGCGGGCGGGTAATCGGGTTCACCGGCGCAGGCGAGCCAGCGGTGGCTTGCCGACGTGTTGGCGGTGGGTGTGGGTGGCTGTTGTGTTGGGGGTGTTTCGAGAGGGGCTTCGAACGGGGTTTCGAGGGAGGGTGCAGCAAGAAAAGATTCGCACTCTTTGAGAATGGTGGTGGCAGCGGCGTCGTTGTAGGTGAGCTTGCGTTCGCGCCCGGCGCGGAGGGCTTCGATGGCGTCGAGGGCGGTGTGGTAGCGGGCGATGAGGCGACGGGCGGTTTTGTCTCCGACGCCGGGTTGGGCGCGCAGGGCGCAGCGGGCGAGTAGTTCGTCGCGTGAGAGGGTCATGGGGCGAGTGGAGTAGCGCGGGGTGGGGGTGTGAGGCAAATCGCTGGGGTTCGACGGGGTTGTGGGTGAAAGTTCGTTGACCGGTTTGCGCTGGGGGGCTAAGAGCGCGCGCGTGGTTACGCGTATCACAGGTGAGCCGCTGCCTTCTCCGGCGCGGTTTCGAGCCATGGTGGAGGAAGGACGTCGCGAAGAGCTGCGGCTGATGCTGAATCGCGCGCGTCCGGGGACGTTGGCGGATTTGATTGAGGGGCTCGATGCGGGGCTGAAGCTGGAGGCGTTTTCGTATCTCGACCCGGAGTTGGCGTCGGAGGTGGTGTTTGAGCTGAACAACAGCGCGCGCGAGTTCATTCTCGAAGAGATTGATGAAGATCGCATCGTTGCGCTGCTGGACAAGATGTACACCGACGACGCGGCGGACCTTGTGAATGAGCTGGATGAGGGGACGCGCGCCGATGTGTTGAAGCTGTTGCACACGCACGATGCGCGGTACGCGCAGCAGTTGCGCAGTCTGATGCGGTTTGATGCCGACACGGCCGGCGGCGTGATGCAGTTTGAGCTTGTGCGGGTGAAGCGGGGGACGACGGCGGAGATGGCGATTCAGGCGTGTCGGGCGATGCGCGAGGAACTGGACCGGATTTACGATATCTATGTGGTGGA
Organism: uncultured Myxococcota bacterium; assembly: GCA_964644185.1. GTDB lineage: Bacteria > Myxococcota > JAJVIH01 > JAJVIH01 > CAZXXB01 > CAZXXB01. Next base: position 11,349 of record CAZXXB010000020.1, on the reverse strand, counting down.
TGAGCACGAGCGGTTGCAGGGGCATTTGCGGGTTGACCAGCTTTTGTTTGCCGAGGCGAAGACGACGGTTGACGCGCTGATGAATGAGGCTCCGCTGACGGTGAATGCGAACGTTCACCAGAGCGAGCTGATTGAGATTGTGCGGCGTGAAGATGTGCCGGTGATTGCGGTGGTGGATGATGCGGGGCACCTTTTGGGGCGCATCACGAGCGACGATTTGTTTGACATTATCGATGCCGAGCGTGGCGCCGACATGCTTTTGATGGTGGGCGCGGGTGAAGACGAGCGGGCGTTCGACTCTCCGATTCGGGCGGTGCGCGGGCGTATGCCGTGGCTGTTTGCGTATCTGTGTACGGCGCTTTTGACGGCGTCGGTGGTGCAGCTTTTTCAGGGGACGATTGAGCAGTTGGCGGTGCTGGCGGCGTTTATGCCGATTGTGGGTGGCATGGGGGGCAACGCGGGGACGCAGACGCTGGCGGTGGCGATTCGCGGGTTGGCGGTGGGTGAGATTCGTGCGGGGCAGGCGTTTCGGCTGATTCGCAAAGAGATGGGGGTGGGGGTGTTGATGGGGCTTGGGCTGGGGGCGGTGATTGGGGTGATCGTGGGGGTGATGCAGGGCAACGCGTGGCTTGGGGTGGTGCTGGGGTGCGCGTTGATCGTGAACTCGGTGATTGCCGGGTTGGCGGGGACGATTGTGCCTATCTTGCTGACGAAGTTTCGGATTGATCCGGCGTTGGCGAGCGGCGTGGTGGTGACGACGCTGACCGATATGTGTGGCTTCGTTGCGTTTTTGGGGCTTGCGACGCTTTTGTTGCCGTTTTTGCTGTGAACGAGGTTGAACAGGAAGCGACGGTTGTGGTGCGACGCGCGCCGGGCGTGCGGGTGGTGGTGTTTTTTGTGCTTGCGGCGGTGATTTGCGTAGGGCCTTTGCTGCGTGAGTTGCCGGTTGAGAACAATCCGGTGGCGTCGTGGTGGCGGATGTACCACACGCGCGGGCGGCGGTTGTGCGCGGTGGCGTTTGAAGAGGTGCATGAGAACGGGGCGCGGCATCGCATCGAGCGGTTGCCGACGCTGGGGTATGGGGCGGGGGCGGAGGTTGCGGCGGAGGAGTTTCTGGTGCGGGGGATGCGCAAGGCGCACGAGCAGGGGAGGCGGATATGCAAGGTGCTGGGGGCGAAGGCCGATGTGCGGATGACGGCGAAGTGCGCCGATTTGAGGGCGGGGTGGCGTGAGACGGCGGATGGGACGCGGAACATTTGCGCAAAGCGGGTGGCGCGATGAGGGAGGAAGGCGGCGTGAGCGTGAAGATGGGTGCGCGTGGCGTGTTAGAGCGGCTCGTGGCGTGGGTGCCGTTCTTCGTCTGCCCGCCCCGGGGCACGGCCCGCTCGCCG
>CAZXXB010000020.1:0-9884 GCA_964644185.1 uncultured Myxococcota bacterium | reverse complement strand
GGAAGAGCGGGGGGAGGGTGTGGTGCTGCTCGCGGGTTCGGTGAGTCTGTTTTTTGGGTTTTTCAGTCGGGTGTCGGCGCTGATGACGGGGGCGGCGCTCGCGTGGCTGGCGTTTTACGTGACGCACGTGTTGGGGCGTGGCGACTGGATGCATCACCACATTCAGCTTTTGACGGTCTCGACGCTGCTGTTGAGTTTGACGCCGTGCGGGAACGTGTTTTCGGTCGATCGGTATCTTGCGGTGCGGCGGGCAGAGCGGGGCGGGGGCGAGGTGGCGGCGACGGCGGGGCCGTTGTGGGGTGTGCGGCTTATCGCGTTGCAGGTGGCGGCGGTTTATTTCTGGGGGGCGGTGGATAAGACGAACTTGGCGTTTTTGTCGGGTGCGCGGATGGAGCACTACGCGATGATGCAGTACTTCGGCGCGGATTATCCGCCGAATGGGTGGGTTCCGTGGTTGATACAGGGGTTTGCGGTGGGGTCGGTGGTGCTTGAGTACGTGATTGTGCCGGGGCTGTTTGTGCGGCGGTGGCGGCTGCCGCTTGTGATTGTCGGCATCGCGTTTCACGCGGGCATCTATTTTTTGCTTCCGGTGAAGACGTTTAGCGTGACGATTTGCCTGCTCTACCTTGCGTTTTTCGAGGCCGACGAGGTTGCGGCGGTGTTTCGCAAGGTGGCGGGGTGAGGTTGCCGATTGCGTGCTTTTTAGGTGCGGCTGTCATGCAAATGTTGCTTGCAATCGGATGGCGTTTGTCGGAGGCTCTCGGCCAGCCCCCAAAATCATCTGGCTCTGCATCGTCTATGGAGGTTGTCGTCATGAAGTTCTCGACCAACGTTACCCCCCCCTGATCGGGCACTCGCGTTCTGCCGCTACAATTCTCGCCACGCTTGCCTTCGCGATCTTTGCGCAGGGGGAATCGTGTGAGGCCGGGCCAGTCACCCCCTCGCCCAACAACGACATTAACGTGTGTGTGAGCAACGACGGCGGAGATTGCACGCAGCGCAGCGGACGCGACCAGGGTGAGACCGGTCTCGGTGACGACACCGACGACAACGACGACGATGGCATGAGTGGGCCGGATTTTACATGGCCGTGTGAGCTACCGACTCAATGCGTGACGGATTCGGATTGCGCCGCAGCTTATCCGAATGACCCGTGCAACGTTTGGGCATGCAAGCAACCCGAACGAATCTGCTGGGCAGAAATGCTTGGCTTCAGCGGAGACCTTGAGTGCCCGAGACCTGAAGGTGCACCAACATGCGTGTTCTACGGCTGCAAGATCGCCCAGTTCGGCGTCTCGCCAATTCGCGCGGTCTGCGCGCCAAGCGCAGTCACCCCCGGAAGCTGCCTGATTGATGGCGAATGTTATGACAACGGCGAAGAAAACCCCGATGAAGCATGCCAGATTTGTACTGCTTCCGACTTCCACGAGAACATCGGCTTGAATGATGGCCCGTGGCGGTCGTGGAGCAACAACGATGGCTATTTGTGCGACGAAGAAAACCGCCCATTGGCGGAATGTGTCGAGCAGGCGTGCGTGTGCGAGCCCGATTGCGATGGCCGTACGTGCGGCCCCGATGGTTGCGGCGGTACTTGCGGCGAACTGCCAGCCGAGCAAACGTGGGGCCAATGTGTTGACGAGATTCTCTGCTCTGATCAAGGCACGCTGGTCACGTCGTACAAAGACTCAAATACACCCTGCAACGATAACAAGCAGTGCACCATCGACGACAACTGTGACGGAAACGGTGGATGCGTGGGCACGTGCATTTACTCCGACGCGTCGAACTGCGATGAAGACTGTGAGGCCCGGACTACGTTTTCAGTTTCGCTTGCGTACCCTCTGAATCCGCCGCAAGATGGGGGGCGTCAGGTTCATCTACGTCTGGTGCCGAGCAACGCGAATCTGGCCAGTTCAACGATCGTGACTGAGGTCAGCACGACTCAGATCGAACAGGTGCAGGTTCTGCTCTTCACGCTGCCATCGTACGCCGTCTCAGGGGAGACTTATACCGCGTTCATTCTCTTCGATGACGCCACGCCGGGTTGCGTCGGTTCTCCCGGAGTCGACGAAACTCTTCTCTCGGGGACAGTCGGGCCCATCACTGCGCCCTACGCGGCAAGCATATTTGGTGCGGCAGCGAGCACCGATTGCACGGCATTCGAAGACATGTGAGGGCGGTCAATCATGCGAGTCAGAAGCAATTATTCCGTGATTGCCATTCTCGCCGCCTCGGTGGCGATGCCGCTCACCGCTGCCTGCGTCGCTGAGAATGTCGATCCCGACGTCAACAACGCCGTCGATGTGTGTGTCAGCAATGGCGGTGGGAGTTGTGATCAAGACGGTGTCGACGATGACACAGCTTCGGCGGAGCAAGTCGGCAAATACCCACCCGGCTCACCGGTCGTTGATGTGCCCATTGTTGACCTTCCAGCCGGCGCACCCAAAGAACTCTCGTCGCTCACGTACCCGCGACCAGAGAATCTGGCCCCACCACCGCCAAGCGTGGCAGACATACTGACGCGGGCGCAAGAGTATCACGACCTTGTTGGCAATGATGGCGTCGATGCCCTTTGGGATAATCGCCCTGACGACGCTCTCGTCAACGTCTACCTTAGCTACGGGACATCGTCGCTACCGTATTACGCGGCGGGGCTACTCGGCACTCCACGTGAAAACGAGACGCTCGAGCAGATGGCGACGCGTTTTGTAACGACCCACTGGCACACGAGTGGGTTCTGTGACGCCGAGTCCAGCACCCCAAATTTCGACGAGTCGGCGAATCAGCCCGCGTTCTGCCCAGACGTTCTGGAGCCTTCTACTGAATTGGTCTGGACGCGGCGAGAATACGAATGGGGCGGAACAGTTACCGAGTTGACTGCGCTGCAACGCGACGCGGCAGGGACGCTTTTTTCACCTGCTGGTCTCACGCTCACGTTTCACGGCAACACGCTTACATCGGTTTCTGGCCTTTACTACGGTCCACTCGACAGCGTCGCATTTGATTTCGCGTCGAGCGATGAAGCAGCACAAACGGCAGCCGCGAAGTGGCTTGAGCTAAACCCGGGCTATAATGCAATTCGAGTACATCTTGCGTCGCAGATGTTGCTGATGTTGCCCGACGGTAGCGAGCTCATCCCGACATACGAGTTTGAACTTCGGAGCCGCCCCGCAGAGGCCCAGTTTGGTGGTGGCGGTGACGACGACGGCGACGATGATGATGACGGAGACGAGCCGCGGGAGCCTGTGCCCCCGACGCGCCTTGTGAAACTGCTTGTTTCGGCATCGATGGAATCACCCGGCGCAATCATGGCTGAGGGTGAAGCGATGCTCGAAGACAAGTACAAACGTGGTTCGTTCAGTCAGACGCAATCGGCGTTGACTGGCGCGGTGGGTGCGGTCTCAGCCCGCGCAGGTGCCCTCGGTGCGGTGTTTCCTGACGTTTCGGTCAACCGCACGAACTGGAATGACCGCCCGCGAGAGCACGACCGACTCTTTTACACCTTACTCGAAGAGGCAAACAGCCACGTTCTCGAAGCGGGTGCTGGAGATGCGGGGCAATCATGGCAAGCGCGCTCACTGGCGCGTCCCGGCTATCTCGATGGCCCTTATCTGTCGGTATTCGCCGCGCATGATGAAGCGTTTTTGTCGGACGGACGTACGCGACAAAACTGCTTTGGCAACTACCAAACCAGCGCCGACGGATGCTGGCAGGTCGTTGCGACCAACGAAAAGTTCGGTGACCTTCCAGTCTACGCGCCATACCAATGGCCGACAGGGCCGGGCGGAAGGCCCGACGTGGCATCTCCGCCGGTGCCACGCACGAACCCGCTGTTTCCATTGTTGTCACCAGTGATTTCATCGACTTCTTCAGAGTGGCCGTTCTTCGCGAAAAGTGCTGACGAGATTTATGTGCTACAGCCACCCGGCGCGCCCGTAGACCCACGTGCTGAAAAGACAAATAGCCCACTCTTCAGTTCAACCATCTATTTCTGGGTGGATCGACTTTTTCGTTATCATATCGACCCCTATACCCGTCGCGACCTCAATGGTGCCGATATTCCACTGGAAGACAAGCTGGTCGTGCTGGTGAACGGCGGCGGAGATCGCAAGTACCCATTCGAGGAGCGCGGGGGGGCACTGGGCCCCGCCCGTGACGGCGGTGAAGAAGTTTGTGGGCAGGGTGGCAGTTGTGCGCGTGCGCCAATTTCTGATGCCGCGACGGGGGTTTCGTCGTTCGAAGCCGCCGTGCACCAGGCCTTTGCAATATCAAGACCAGACGGGCTGTTCGGGCCGCGCCGCGGGTCGGGCGAAACCGCCAACAACAGCGGGTATCACATGCGTCCGAAAGTGTACCTCAAGAATGCTTCGAGCTACCTTGACCCTGACGCAGCCGGTGGAGGTGGTACGCTTGGGGTCGTATATCACGAGACGATGCACTTCGTGAATCGCGTGGCGATGGGGCGGTTTCGCAGGTTGAGTGGGTGGCGCGATTATGCCGAAGCGCGCGGGCTTGATGAGGGTCTTGCCTACGCGTATGCGTCGCTTGTGCTCGACGACCCAATCGATTTTGCGCCGGTGCCCACCGCCCCCGCTGGATCGCCGCAAGACAAGAGGTGGATACATTACAATGACGTGATGGGGGCGTGCCCGTCGCCATCTGCGTGGGCTGTAAAGTCGGATAGCTCTCGTCGTGACTTCTTCACGTTTATGGTTCCCGGCATTCTTGGTGCAGTACCAGAGCTTGGTTGCTGTGCGTACGAGGGTGAAAGCACGGGATATGTACTGGACCTCGGAGCGGCACCGTTTCGAGATTTCTTTCAGTTGCCATGGTCATGCTTGCCACGCGTACGGTACACGGGCGCTGGAGCTTCGTGGGGGCTGGGGCCTTCGGGTTCGGGTAACTCAACGGATTCGCTACGGCACGGGCTGAGTGGTGCCGCGTCAGACTACGTTGTGACCGAGATGGATATCGCGTTAAGTGCAGACTATGAGAAGGATCGCTTCAAGGCGCTTCTTGATTTTGATGGTACTTACGTGCCGCCCGCCGGTTCGATTCCCGATGCAGATTTTCCGACCTGCGGGGTGCGTCGGGTGCTGCGCGACGGCAGGGTGCAGTTCGCGGGTGGTCTCCTTGATTTCTCTGGGGTGCCGGGCGCGGCTGCATCTGATTTTGACTCGGTAGGTCAGTGCGGCAGCGACAGCGGAAGCCTGTACTTGATTGGTGACCTCGTCTCACAAGTTATTTGGGAACTGACGCACGCGCCGACACGAGCGAAGCGCCCGTGTCAGGATGGGCGATTCAGGCAGGCGTTGCTTGAGGCGATCTCACAGATGCACATTGATTCAACGCTTCCGCAGTTTTTCACGGTGCTGGAGTACCAGTTGCATCTTCATGGCTGGACGCGGGACGCATGCGACGTGACGGTGACTGAGGCGCGCGCGAGCGGGAAGAATCTTGATGCACTGTTTCCGGCGTTTGGCATCGACACGCGGACCGCGTCTACAAAGTGGGCGAGGGCGCGAATGACGGCACGTGGAGTCTGGCAGGCCCCGGCGACGTCTTTGTGCGGCGCCCGCACGGCGTGTACGATTCCGCCCAATGTGAGGTGGCCAATCTTCAAGCTGCCGCCAGTCGCTTCCGCCGCGCCGTAGCCTCTCTCACGCCGATTTGTGTGGCGGGGTGAGGTTGCCGATTGCGAGTTAGCGGGGCAGGGCGGCGATGAGGGCGTCGGCGACGGCGCGGGTGCCGTGGGTTCCACCGAGGTCGGGGGTGGTGATGTTGGCGTTGAGGGTGGCGACGACGGCGGCTTCGAGGGCTTTCGCGGCGGCGTCTTCACCGAGGTGGGCGAACATCATGGCGCCGGTGAGCACCGAACCCATGGGGTTGGCGATGCCCTTACCGGCGATGTCGGGGGCCGAGCCGTGGACAGGCTCGAAGAGCGAGACGCCGGTGGGGTTGATGTTGGCGCTGGGGGCCATGCCGAGTCCGCCCTGGAGCATGGCGCCGATGTCGGTGACGATGTCGCCGAAGAGGTTGTTGGTGACGATGACGTCGAGGGTGTGGGGGGCGCGAATCATCTGCATCGCGAGGGCGTCGACGTACATGTGGTTTGTAGCGATGCCGTCGTAGTCGCGGGCGACGATGGCGAAGACGCGCTGCCAGAGGTCGTGGGCGTAGCGCAGGACGTTGCTCTTGTCGCTCATCATGACGCGCTTGCGATTGTTGAGGCGGGCGTAGTCGAAGGCGGCGCGGATGATGCGCTCGACGCCTTTGCGGGTGTTGACGTCTTCGTTGACGGCGATTTCGTCGGGGGTGCCTTTGCGGAGGAATCCGCCGACGTTGGTGTAGAGTCCCTCGGTGTTTTCGCGAAAGACGACGAAGTCGATCTGGTCGGCTTTGACGTGTTTGAGGGGGTTGAGCGCCTCGTTGAAACATTTGACGGGGCGCAGGTTGATGTAGAGGTCGAGTTCGACGCGCATGCCGAGAAGAATCTCGCGGGCGTGTGCTGCGTCGGGGATGCGGGGGTCGCCGAGGGCACCGAGGAAGATGGCGTCGAAGTCGCGGCGAAAGACTTCCATCTGGCCGTTGGGCATGGCGACGCCGTCGCGCAGGTAGCGGTCGGCACCGAGGTCGAAGTTGACGGGCTCGAAGGTGAAGCCGAAGCGCGAGGCGGCGGCTGCGAGCACGCGCAGGGCTTCGCCGATGACTTCCGGTCCGATTCCATCGCCGGGGATGACGGCAATACGCATGGGTCTTCGCCTAACTCACGCCTTTTGGGCGGTTTTCTCGCGCAGCGCGGCTTCGGCGGCGGCGGCGATGTCGCTCGGTTCGAGCTTGAAGTGTTTGAAGAGGGCGTTGTGGTCGCCGCTTGTGCCGAAGGTGTCGCGCATGCCCATGCGCACGACGCGGCAGGGGTGGGCGTCGGTGACGGTTTCGGTGACGGCGCTGCCCAGCCCACCAATGATGGAGTGTTCTTCGACGGTGACGATGAGGCCGGTTTCGCGGGCGCAGGCGACGACATACTCGGTGTCGAGGGGCTTTATGGTTGCGAGGTTAACTACGCGGGCGTGAATGCCTTTTTCGGCGAGGAGCTTGGCGGCTTTGAGGGCGCGCCAGAGCATGATGCCGGTCGAGCAGATGGTGAGGTCGGTGCCCTCTTTGTGAATGACGGCTTTGCCAATGTGGTAGTCGGCGGTGTCGTCGTAGAGGGTGGGGGTGTTTGCGCGTCCCATGCGGATGAAGACGGGGCCGTTGATTTTGTTGGCGGCGAAGACGGCGAGGTAGGCTTCGTTGGCGTCGCTTGGCACGATGACGGTCATGTTGGGCAGCGTGCGCATGAGCGAGATGTCTTCGACGGTCTGGTGTGAGGCACCGTCTGGGCCGACGGAGATTCCACCGTGGCTGGCGACGAGTTTTACGTTGAGGGCGGGGTAGGCGACGTTTTGGCGGACGGCCTCGAAGGCGCGGCAGGCGAGGAAGATGGCGAAGGTTGAGGCCCAGGGTTTGTAGCCGCCTGCTGCGAGTCCGGCGGCCCAGCTGACCATGTTCGACTCGGCGATGCCGATGTTGAAGAAGCGGTCGGGGTAGGCGTGGGCGAACTTGGCCGAGCGGGTTGATTCGGCGAGGTCGGCGTCGAGGCAGACCATTTTGGGTTCGAGTTTGCCAAGCTCGACGATGGCGCGTCCGTAGCCGTCGCGGGTGGCCTTTTGCGGGCGCGCGAGGGCTTCGTCGACGTCGATGTCGATGAAGGGGCGGGTCAGACCGGCCATGTGATGTAACCTTCCGCGTTGAGTTCACGCAGGGCGGCGGCGGCTTCGTCGTTTTTGGGTGCGACGCCGTGCCAGTGAACCTTGTTTTCCATAAAGGAGATGCCCTTACCTTTGACGGTGTGGGCGACGATGCACGAGGGTTTGCTTTTGACGCCTTTTGCGGCTTCGTAGGCGTCGAGCACCTGATGCCAGTCGTGTCCGTCGATTTCGAAGACTTCGAAGTTGAAGGCGCGGAACTTGTCGGCGAGGGGGTGGACGCCCATGACCTTTGCGACTTCGCCGTCGATTTGGAGTTTGTTGTGGTCGACGATGACGCAGAGGTTGTCGAGTTTGTAGTGTCCGGCGCTCATGGCGGCTTCCCAGACGAGACCTTCCTGCGTTTCGCCGTCGCCGGTCATGGTGTAGACGCGGCGCCCGTTGCCGTCGAGGCGGGCAGCCATTGCGAGTCCGCAGGCCTGTGCGATGCCGTTGCCGAGCGAGCCTGTGCAGACCCAGACGCCGGGGGTTTCGAGGTTGGGGTGGCCCTGGAGGGGTGAGCCGACGGCGCGGAGGGTGGGGAGGGTGTCGCGCCCGAAGTAGCCTTTTTGGGCGAGAATCGAGAAGTAGCCGGGGGCACCGTGGCCCTTTGACATGACGAAGCGGTCGCTCGTGGGGTCGTTGTCGAGGGCGGGGCCGCCTTTGAGGACGTGGAAGTAGAGGGCGGTGAGCAGCTCGACGGTGGAGAGTGAGGTGCCGGGGTGTCCTGACCCTGCGCCGTGGGTGGCGCGGATGATGTCGATGCGCACCTCGCGGGCGATGGCTTTGAGTGCGTCGATGTCGGGCTCGGGCTGAAAGAGCCGGGCGGCCAGCGACTCTGCGACGGGTCGCAGCGTTGAGGTGCGGGCGGTGTCGGCAAAGAGGGCGCGTTGTTCGGGTGTGATCATCGTGCGTGAAGCTTTCGTGCCGACGCGGTGACGGGGGTTTGAACCGTGGTTGACGTCAGCCATCCGATGCGAGCGGGCGGCTGATACCATTGCGATGGCGGGGGGTGCAAGCGGCAAACGCGAATGGCTTGTGGTTATGCGGGCAGCGCGGGGGGCTAGCGGCTCGTGACGTAGCGTTTGACGGCGTCTTGCCATGTGGGTTGGCGGGAGAGGTTGAGTTCGCGCAAGACCTTGTTGTCGAGGCGCGAGTCGGTGGGGCGGGCGAGGGGGGCGGCGAATTCGCGGGCCGAGACGGGGGTGACGCTGGCGATGATGTCGGGTGAGACGTTGCTTTCGGCAAGGGCGGTGAGGGCAAGTTCGTGCCACGAGCATCCACCGTGGTTGGCGAGGTGGATGATGCCGGCGACACCCATGGCCGAGAGTTGCACCATGGCGGTTGCGGCGTCGGGGGCGTAGGTGGGTGAGACGAATTCGTCGTTGACGACGCGCAGGGGTTCGCCGTTGCGGGCTTTTGCGAGGATGCGGTCGAGGAAGTTTCCGCCGGGTTTGCCGCGGCATGCGCGGGGGCCAAAGAGGGCGCTGACGCGGATGATGGCGGCGCGAGGTGCGGCGCGGAGGACGGCGTGTTCTCCGGCGAGTTTGCTGGCTCCGTAGACTTGAAGTGGTTTGGTGGTGTCGCGCTCGTTGTAGGGGGTGCCTTTTTTGCCGTCGAAAACGTAGTCGGTCGAGACGTGCATGATGCGGGCGCCGTTTGCGGTGGCGGCTGTGGCGACGTTTTCGGCGGCTTCGGCGTTGAGAAGGAAGGCGCGTGCGGGGTCGTGCTCGCAGCCGGGTACGTCGGTCATGGCGGCGGCGTTGATGACGAGGGTGGGGCGGAGGTTATTGAAGAGCGATTTGAGGGCGGCGCGATCGGTGACGTCGGCAACGACGAGGTCGCAGGGGGTGGGGGCTTCATCGCGCGAGGGTGGTGTGAGGTCGAGGGCGATGACGGTATCGCCGCTGGCGATGAAGGCGTCGAGTAGTTCGCGGCCTAGTTGGCCCAATGCACCTGCGATGAGAACGCGCACGATGGTCTACTTTTTGTTGGGGCCGCGAGGGTTGCGTGAGGGGCGCGGCGCTGAGGGTTTTTGTGGTGTTGGTCTTGAAGCTGGGCGCTGCGTGTTGGTGCGCGCTGTGTTGGTGCGTGATG
>CAZXXB010000019.1:0-26379 GCA_964644185.1 uncultured Myxococcota bacterium | reverse complement strand
CTCAACCTTCGCCCGCGCCTCACGCAACTCTTCCGCCAGCTTCTCGCGAAGCTGCGCCAGCGTCTCCAGACCCTGACCCTGGTCTTTCGCAAACTCATCATCCGCCGCCGGAACTTCCAGCACCGAAATCTTCTTCAACGTCGCCGCATAGCTCACCGTCCGACCCGCAAGCTCGTCATCGCGAAAATCTTCCGGATACTCCACCACAATCGTCTTCGACTCGCCCACCTTCATCCCCACGAGACCATCGCGCAGCTTCGCAAACGGCTCGCCCGCCTCAACCTTCGACTCAAGCTCAATCTGCGCGTCTTCGGCCTTCGTGCCCGGTATCGGCATGCCGTTCTCGCTCCCCTCAATCGCCACCGTCACCGTGTCATCGAGCGCCGCCACCTCGCGCCCCTCAACCGGCTTCAACACCCCCTGACGCTGCCGCAACTTCAACAGCGCGTCGTCGACATCGCTCTCGCTCACTTCCGTCGACCGCGTCTTCACCGTCAACGATTCGAGCGCACCCAGCGTCACCGTCGGCTTCACCTCGACATCAACCTCAAACGAAAACGCCTCACCCTTCGCCACGTTCGGCAGCGTGCCCACCGTCGGCGTAATCAACGGAACCACGCTGTTCTCGCGCAGCGCCTGCGAAAAACTCTGCTGCACGAGCTGCTCGCGCACCTCTTCGCCAATCTCGCGCCGATACTTCGCCGCAATCACCGACGCCGGAACCTTACCCGGACGAAACCCGGGCAGCTTCGCCCGCTTCGCAATGTTGTTCACCGCGTTGTCGATCTGCCCCGACACCATCGGCGCCGGAACCTCAATCGCGAGGCGCACCAGCGTATCCGAAATCTTGAGCGCCGAAGTCTTGATGCTGCTTACTACCGTCGTCATGCTGCTGCCTCTTCTAACGCGTACGAGCCCTGCGACCCGTCGTTTGAAACTATCTCGGCCACGAGATCATAGTCCCCTGCCGAGGTGATGCGCGCCTTCAAAATCGAGCCGGGTCTCGGCGGGTGCGCGGGGTCAATGCCGTCCACAATGTAGACGACGCCATCAATATCCGGAGCCTGCGTCGCAAGCCTGCCCACCAGAATGTGCTCGCTCTCGGGCGCCTTGCCGTCGAGCATCACCACCTGCTCACTACCCACGAGCGACTTCATCCGCCGCCGCGAAATGCCTCGCTGAATCTTCATCAGCTTGCGCACACGCGCGTCTTTCACACGCTTCGGCAACTGACCTTCCATCACACCAGCCGGCGTGTCGGTCTCTTTGCTGTAACCAAACACCCCCATGTGCGCGAACTCAATCTCTTCAACAAACCCGCACAACCGCTCAAACTCTTCCTGCGTCTCACCCGGAAACCCAACAATGAACGTCGTCCGCAACGCTATCTGCGGCACCGCGTCTTTGATGTCGAGCAGCAACCGACGAATCTTGTCGCCGCTGCCACCACGCCGCATCAACCGCAACATCCGATCATCAATGTGCTGCAACGGCATGTCGAGGTACGGCACAATCTTCGGCTCGTTCGCCATCAGATCAATCAACTTTTGCGGAAACGACCGCGGATACGCGTACAGCATCCGCACCCACTCGATGCCCTCAACCCCCGCCAGCCCCTGCAACAAATCATACAGGTGCGCACGCGGCGTCAGGTCGTGCCCATACCCCGTCAGGTCTTGCGCAATCAGGTTGATCTCGACCACACCCCGCGCCGCAAGCGCCTCCGCCTCACCCACCAGATCATCCACCGTCCGCGACATCTGCGTGCCACGCATGAGCGGTATCGAGCAGAACGAACACTTCTGCGAGCACCCCTCGCTGATCTTCATGTACGCGCTGTGCCCGATACCCGACAAAAGGCGCGGAGTCCCCGCGCTGTAAAGCACGCTGTCGGGGTCGCGCGTATGCCGATCATTCGGGTCGCCCGCACGTATCCGCGCCCGCAACCGCCCACCAAGAATATCCGGCAACTCTTTGAAGTGCGCCGTCCCGAGAAAGTGATCAACCTCTGGCAAAAGCTCTGGAAGCTGCTTCGGATACCGCTGAATCAAACACCCCGTGACGATCAGCGTGTCGAGCTTGCCGCTCTGCTTCATCGCCGCCATTTCAAGAATCGTATCGACCGACTCTTTCTTCGCCGACTCGATGAACCCACACGTGTTGACGACGATCACCTCGGCATCATCGGGCTCATCGGCGAGGGTGTAGCCCTCTTTCAGCGCGAGCGCCGCCATCACCTCGCTATCGACGCGGTTTTTCGGACAGCCGAGCGAGACGAAGTGAACCTTGCGGCCCTCGCCAGTCTCGTCATGTTCGTGCGTTACCAGGTCTGGATGCATGGCGCGTTGCCTGTTCCGCGCGGCGGCAAAGGGCGGTCCCACCCCCGGCGCACGCGAAGCCGCGCCTTCTACTTCGGTTTCGCCTCATCGGCAACGGGCAGGTGATTCGCACACTTCAACTCGCGCTCGCGTCGCAACGCTTTCACCAGCGCCGGACTCGGCTCCCCGGGTGCCGCGTTGAGTTCATCAATCCGCCTCAACTCGTCATCGCTCAACTTCAGCGCCATGGGCTCGCTCGCCCACTCAAGCGCCGAGTTCGCCCGTAGCTCGGTCTTTGCTAAGTAACGTATGGGCTTTCTCGAGGCGCTCCTCATGCTGCAAGTACTCAACGACGCCTTGGTTCCCTTCAAAAAAGTCGAAGAGAAACGTCCCGTGACGCTTTAGCAATTCCGAAAGTTCTTTCGCCTGCTCCCATGGCAGCGTGCAGTGCGTGAGTTCCGGCGACACCAAACTAGTCGTCAGTTTTTCAATTTCGTCCAACGTCATGCATGGCTTCGGTGCGCCATCAATCTCCGGAACCAGCGTGAACAAGCCCCGCTGACGCCACAGGTGCGGCGTAGCAGCTGCAGGAACGGCGACGTAACCGTAGAGCGGCCACGCGTCGTCCCTCAGTACCCACAGGTTATCCTTGAACGGCGCAACATAAAGCCAAACGGACAGTCTGCGGTCCTTCTCGTCTTTCACTCCCTCCACGAGACGCTCCGCATCTTTGGCGAACTGCCAGACCGCAAACATCGCTGCAACGAGGGGTGACAACGACCAATCAAGCAATCGCGTGGGCACGCCGCAGTGCTGCATCACGGCGAGCGTACTGAGCCACTCACGCGGCGGCCATGCCGTCACCTCCGGGCCTTTCATCAACCTCGACAGCGCAATCCCCCAATCTGGAAAGACCTGCGGGGAGCCTTGTAACGCACCAAAATTCAGGAACGCGCGCATTGCTTTGATTTCGCGCGCCACGCGCTGTTGCGGTGTCTCGTTCGCGTCCAATTTTCGATGAGCCGCTGGCGTGAGTTGCCAACTGGCGCAGCCTTGACCCCGATAGAAGTACCTTACTTCCTCTCCCACGAACTTACTGCCCGCACGCGCGCCGTCGTCGTAGACGAGATAAGATATCAACTCTCGCGCCGACCCAAAGTCTTTCTGCTCGTACATGTTGAGCCCCCTCTCTCAGTCTGCCGCGCAAACAAGTCGCGCGGCAAGGATGGAACCCCTCGACACGCGCATCCTCACCAAAATCAACCCGCTACCCGACACCCCCACTCAACTGCCCTGCACCCCGCCAGCACTGAGGGACCCCGACAAACTTTCTATCCTTGCCGCGCGACTCGTTTGCGCGGCACACGCCCCTCGTCCTTTCGCAACGGGACCCCGACAAACTTTCTATCCTTGCCGCGCGACTCGTTTGCGCGGCACACGTCACGGCCCCGGTTCGAACTCTTCGGCGAGCCGATTCTGTCCATGATGCTCGCGTTGTCGATCGACATACGCCGCCACGCGCTCTAACTCCCGCGGGCTCACCGTCTCAGCCCAGTATCCGTCCTGCCATTTGAGCATCGGCCAATCGACATGCTCTCTGTTCCACAACCACGCAGACTTGCCTTTGAGTTGACCTACGAGATCACTGATCGCAACCGTCGGGTTGAGGCGCAACAAAAGATGCAGGTGGTCGCTCGCCGCCCCGGCACCACAGACCCAGACATCCATCGAGTGGCAGTGCGCCGTTATCACTCCGCGAAGAAAAAACTCTTGCTCAGCCGTCGCGATTGTCGGCTGCCGATGCTTTACTTTGAACACCACGTGCACAAGCAGATGAACGTGTGAATGGCGGTGTGCGAGGCTCACTTCCCCATCACTCCACCCCCTACGGCAAATACGCCTCCGCGTCGTCACCAAGAATCATCTTCGCCGCACGCGCCAACAACTCCGCACGCTTCGCCCGGTGCAACTCACCCTCACGCGGAACCTTCTCCGCCTGCGACAGCTTCAACGCATACCGCGTCAGATTCACGCCATCGCGCACCGTGTACCGCTCATCCGCACCATGCGCGTTCTGCAAAAACGTCACCACGTAATCAAGTATCTCGTCGTCGGCAAACGGCACCGCACGCGCCAGAATCGACCGCTCCTCATCCGCCTCTGGAAAATCAATCACAATCTGCGGCTGCAACCGCGATTGAATGTACTCGGGCAAATCAAACGTGCTCGCGTCTTCATTCATCGTCGCGCACACACGAAAATCAGGGTGCGCCTTGATCTTCACCCCCGCCACGATGCTCTCGACATACCGACGCTGATCAAGCAACGGCGCGAGCGACGCCCACGCCTTCTCACTCATCCGATTCCCCTCATCAATAATCGCCACACCACCCTTCACCATCGCCGTCACAATCGACGACGCCACGTAACGCAACCTCTGCCCATCACCAATCACCGGCGTCACAATCAAATCTTCCGGACGCGTATCCATCGTCGCCTGAAACAGATACACGGGCCGCCCCAACTCGCGCGCCACCGCATACGCAAGCGTCGTCTTGCCCACGCCCGGCTTACCCACCAATCGCGGATTCAACGGAAGGTCGCTCGCGTGAACCTTCATCCACGCCGCATGAAGCTGCAGCTTCAGGTCGTCGCGCCCCACCCACTGCAAATCAAGCTCATCCGCATGCGCGAGATGCAGCTCGACGTTCTCAATTCGAACGATCTCAGCGGTCACGGACACAACCCCGGAATCGGGAAGATCGAGCAGATGCCACCCGCACCGCCCGCATCACAGAACGTCGCCGAACCCGACGGGTCGGCCACGCACGTCTCACCCGCTGGGCAATCGGCATTGCGCGCGCACTTCTCTTCGCACTTCTGCAACCCCGGCACGCACACGAGCCCCGCCTTGCACTCGCCGCTAAAACTGCACGCCTGACCCACCCCCTTGCCATTCGGGTTCTGGCAAAGCCCATCCGCGCACACCAGCCCCTCACCGCACGTGCCGCCGCAATCATCTGGCGACGAGCTGCGACACTCAAAGCTGCGGCACACCGACCCCACCGCGCAATCGGCATCGTTCACGCACTGGACGCACAGGCCGTTGTTCTCATTGCACACCGGCGTCAGCGGATTCTCCTCGGCACACGGCTTCGCCTCAGAGTTCGCACACCCCTCAGGCCCACACAGCCCCGTCTCGTAGTTGCAAAGCTGCGGCGCCGGCACCTGCGTGCACCCCTCATTGCCCCCCGTCTTGCGACGGCAGCTAAACACCGGCTGGCACCGATTCAGGTTCGGGTTGCACGCCGTATCAAAATTCGGACTCTCAGGGTTCGTCGGGTCGCAATCCTGCGTCGTGCGGCACCCCACGCAACGGTACGTGTCGCGATCGCAAATCGGCGTCTCAAACCCAGCCGGGTCTTTCACCCCCTCGCACTCGATGTCGGTCGCGCAATCGTACAGCTTCTCTTTCACGCACGTGCCCGTCGACGGGTCGCAAAACTGATCGAGCGGACAAGCCTGCGGCGCCGAATCAACCGTACAAGTCGTCGGCAACTCGCACTTACCCACGACGCAAATGCGGTCGGGCGCGCAATCGGCAACCGCCCGACACGTCACCTCATCGCCCGTCGTGTCGGTCTCACCCGTCTCACCCGTCGTGTCGGTATCGCCCGTCTCACCACCCGTGTCGGTGTCGCCAGTGTCAGTCTCACCCGTGCCACCGCCATCATCGGGTATGCACCGGTTCTCGCCCCCCGCAAATTCCGGACGGCACACAAACCCAAACCCGCAATCGACATCGCTCACGCACGCGACGCTCGCGTTGTCGGTGTCGCTCGTGTCGCCCGTGCCCGCCGTGTCAACGCTCGTCTCACCGGGCGGCGTGTCATCTTCGCAGGCAACAGCAAAAACCGTGAGCACGCAGCACGTGAGGGCGAGAAAAATCTTACGCATCGCAAAACCGTCCATGGCGAACGAACGCCGAAAAAGTCGACAGGGCCAACTGGCAGCCAGACTTCGGAGTATGCCGTGCCCCGGCGCTCCACGCAAAGCCCTCTCACCCACGTTACCCACCTCACCCACCTTGCCCGCCTTGAGACGCCTACCCCCCGCGTCGCGCCGCAAGTGTCTGCGCCGACCCCACACGCAGCGTCAGCCCCGAGTGCGGCTTGCGCGCGATGCCCAGCGGATCTTGCGCCGCGAGATCGCGCCCCCGCAATGAAGCCAACGCCTCCGCCGCAACCACAACATCACCCTCCTTCCACCGATCATCGGTTCGCGCCTGCCGCACCTCGCGCCACCGCACAAACTCAACGTGCCGGTGCCCAAATTTCACCGCGTCAGCACACACAGCCCGCATGTAATAGAAGTTCATCTCGCACGCCGCCAGCACCCACGCCGCATCCCACGGCGTCGCCCACACACGCCCATACCGATCGCGATACTGCTTCGCCATCAACCGTTCGAGCGCATCAGCAAACTCGTACACCGTGAGACCCCCAACCGCCGTCTGCAAGTCGTCGAGATACGCCCCAAACGAATCCGGAAATATCCGCACGCTGCGATACACGCGCCCCTCGCGCACATCGCGCGCCAACTCTTCTTGCATCAACAGCCGCAAGTCGCTTTCAATCACCGGAAACAGCGGACGCATGACACGAGCCCTCGCTTTCACGAAAAGCTTCCCGTCATGCGGCGACAGATTACGTCTCGCCCCCGGCAAGACATATTCTGCCCGTCTCACCTGCGTGACTTACCGCCATGTCGAACGAATCAAACACCCGCTCGCCCCGAAATCGGCCTTCGCTCGAACAGGTGCTCTCACCCGCGGAAAAGCGACGCATCGAAGCCGAAGAGCGCTTTCGCGAAGAAGTCCGCCAGCGCATTCGCAGAGAAGAATCCGAAGCGCTAAGCCGACTCAACTGCGGTTGCCTCGTAGCCTCCGTCATCCTCCTGCTCATCGCCGCCTTTGCCCTCGTTGCCATTGCCGACTGCATGATGGCCACCAAGCCCAGCTGACCCCCCACACCTTCTTGACGACGCCCGCGAGTTGAGACATATGCGCTGCCCCGCGCGGCACTGGCGCGGCGGTACGGAGAGATGGCCGAGCGGCTGAAGGCGCTTGACTCGAAATCAAGTTCGGGGGCAACTCCGACGGGGGTTCGAATCCCTCTCTCTCCGCCAACGACAAGCAAACCGCGTCAGCGAAGGCACGTAAACCGCGTCAGCGAAGGCACGTAACCGCGTCAGCGAACGCACATAAGCCGCGTCGGCGAACGCACGGCGGGCGCCATCTGGAGAGGTGGCCGAGTGGTTGAAGGCGCACGCCTGGAACGCGTGTGTGCGTGAAAGCGTACCGAGGGTTCGAATCCCTCTCTCTCCGCCAAACGCCCCCCAACGACACACCTCACCGAACACCGTCCGCGCCCCTTCACCCGCGCAACACGCACCACATCCCCCCAAAAAAGTAAAAGTCACTGGACGACGAACCCACGCGGAAGCAACGGCGCGAACAGCACCCGATCATGCTCCCCCCGCGGAACCCACAGCGTCGGCCCCGCACCCGCACCCAGTACCACCTGCCCCGTCGTCGTCGCCCCCTCATCAAGCACAAGCCCCGTCTCGGCACTCACCGCCACCTCACGCATCGTCTCTGGCACCGCCAGCGGAAGCACCGCATTCGGCCCCAGAAACCCCACATCCGCCTCATCGAGCCTGTCGCCAATCGGGTACGCGAGAGCCACCGCCTTCGCCGCCTCAACCCACAATGGAATCCCACCAGCCGCGCCCGAAATCTTCCGTGAACCACGCACCATCGGCCGGTTGTCGTCATACCCCGCATACGCCGCCACGATAAAACTCTCTGCCGCATCGGCATACGCACCCTTCGACGGCGGCGCCGGCACAAACCCCACAAACGCCGCGTTGCGATAGCTGTTCGTCGTACCTGTCTTGCCCCCCACCATCGCCTTCAACGAAAGCTGCGCCAACACCCGGTCACGCGCCGGGTCACTCGCATGCATCGGCACCGCATACTCCGCCCGCAACAACCGCCGCGCCGTCCCATACAACGGCGTCAACGCCAACATCCGCGCAATCGGCTGCGTCACCTCATCAGCCAACACCCGCTCGCTCTCACCCTCCACCGCATACAGCGTCCGCCCCACACGGTCTTCAACCCGCTCAATCAACGCATACGGCGCCACCTCCGCCACCCCACCCTCCTGCTGCGGAAGCGCAAACCCATGCCGCCGCCCCGTCACCAGCGTCTGATACAACAGCGCCATCTCCGCCAGCGTCACATCCGCCGCCCCTAGCGGAGCCGACAACACCGCCGGCACCGCCGACGACACACCTGCCCCCCGCAAAAACTGCTGAAAGTACCGCATCCCCACCATCACCCGAAAATCGGTCAACGCGTAAAGCACCTCTTTGCGATACCGATTGCCCCCCGCCATCAACGCCCCCGCCTGCGCCTCTACCCGCTCGCGCAGCGCCAGCACCGTCGCAACGCGCAACGTCCCATTCAACCGCGCCAACCCCAGCAACGCTTCCGGATTCTCCGGCGCATACACCCGCAAGATGCTCGCCAACTCATCCGCCGACAACGGACGCCACCCCTCGAGATCATCTGTCGAAAACGCAAGCTCAGGCGCCGTCGCCAAAAGCGCACTCACCGAGTCGTCTGCCCGCTCGCCCTCGTCACCTGCACCCTCTGCACCTGCACCCGCTTCGCCCGCACCCTGCGCACCATCACCCTGCGCACCATCACCCTGCGCACCTGCACCATCGCCGCTGCCCGCACCAGCGAGACCCAGCGCCCCAAACACCCTGTCGGCAAACGACACGTCACCCGCACCATCACCATCGCGCGCACCATCACGCTCACCATCGCCCGCGCCTCGCCCCTTCACCGCACCACGCCCCGCACTCGGCGTAATCACCACCTCGGGCTTGAAACCCTCACGCACAAAAAACCGCCGCGCAATCGCCGGACCAATCGCCGCCCCCGCCCGAAACTTCTCGGCCACCGCACCCGCCGCAAGCGGCAACGCCGTCGCCAACTCTTCGAGCCGCAAAAAGTGGTGCCGCAATATCCGCCGCTGCGCTGCTGCCTCGGCATCATCACCCCGCACCTTCGCCGCCCGCGCATCAAAACCGTGTCCATAAAAAAGCCGCGCCAACTCTTCCGCACCCGTCGGGTCTTCAAACGCAAGGTCGGTCGCATACGCCCGCTTCACCCGCTCAAACACACCGCTCGTGATCTCCGCATCGGTCGCCAGCAACCCCACTTCATCACGCATCCGCTTCGCGTACGCCTCTTCACTCTCACCCGCCCCGCGATTCATCCCCATCAACTCGGCAAGCTCATCAAACTGCTCATCGCTCAACCTGTCGGTCAGCCGATAAAACAGCGCCACCGTCGCAAGGTTCTCACTCTTCACCCCCGCAAACGCCACCGACACATCGAGCGGACGTTTCACATGGTCGGGTCGCGGAAGATAAAAATCGCGCTGAAAACCAAACGCCGCGCGCCGGTTGTCGAGCCTGTCGGCGATGCCATACCCAAGCGTCAGCGCCGCCGCATACAGCGCCGGTTTGAACGTCGAGCCAAACTGCCGTTTCGCCGACAGCGCCCGATTGAAATCAGCATTGCTCTCGCCACCAATCAGCGCGCGAATCTTGCCGTCGCGCAAAATCATCGTCGCCCCCTGCAAATCCGACGCTGCAATCGGCGTCAGCGTCAGGTGCTCGTCTTCACCCACCGCGCTCACCGCGACCCGCACATTCACGCCCGGCTTCAACGCCGCATAAACCCCCTCGATATCGCCTGCCTCAGCCGCTACGAAATCTCGCAGCGACACCGCCCGCCGCACGATGCTCGCCGCGTGCTTTACCGCATCCGCATCAATCGTCCCCGCGAGATCACCCACGCGCACGCAAATCGCCTTGCCACTCTGCTTCTTCTTCGCCACCGCCTTGCCCGCCGCGCCGCCCTTTGGCGACGCGCACACCCCGTTGCTCGCGTGCCGCTCGACCGTCCCCACCACCACCGCAAACTCGCGCGCCTCACCCGCATGCAACTGCGTCGGCGTCGCGCTCTTCTCAACATACACACCCGCGTTCTTCGCCTCGATGAGCGCACCCACCTCACCCAGCGCACGCCGAAACCCCGCGTACGCCCGCCGCTGCAACAATGGGTCAATCGTCGTCACGATGCGCAACCCCGCGACCGCCGGGTTCTCTATCCCGTGACTTGCCAGCAGCAACCCAAACCCCTCACTCGCCAGTTGCTCGCGCACCGCATCGAGCACGATGTCACGTCGAAACTGAAACCGCCCCCGCCGAAACGGTATCGGCGTCGTCAACGCCTTCGCGTGCGTCTCCGCATCAATCTTCCCATGCCGCAACATCTGGTCGAGCACGTACCGCGTCCGGTCGGTCGCCCGCTGCACCCGCCGCTCGCGCTGCTCTTTCGTCCCATCAAATGGATTATACAGGTACGGCCCCTTCACGCTGCCCGCGATAAACGCGCACGCCACAAGGTCGTCAATGTCGTCGGCGTTCGTCCCATCACGCTCAGAAAGCTCATGCGCCGTCGCATTAAAAAAGTACCGCGCCGCCACCGCAAATCCGCGCCCATTGGCGTTGACGTGAAACTGGTTCGCGTAGAACTCGAGGATATCGTTCTTCGTGTAGTGTGCTTCGAGCCGCAGCGCATTCAACGCTTCGACCAGCTTCTCTTCGACCGACCGCCCCTGCCGATAATAAAGGTTCTTCGCCGTCTGCTGCGTGATCGTGCTGCCCCCCGCCACGAGCCGCATCGCGACGAAGTTCGTCCACATCGCCCGCGCAAACCCCCTCAGGCTAAACCCGTGATGCTCGTAAAACTCGGCGTCTTCAGCCGCCACGATCGCATCGACCCACGCCTTCGGCAGCTCATCAAACCCCACCCACGACCGATGCTCACCCTCAAACAGCGCACCAATCGGTGTCACCCCATCGGCGTAAAACACCTGCGTCTCGCTGCCAATCGTCGTGCGAATCGTCTCGCGCTCGATGTGACTGCCCGGGTTCTTCACCACGTAGTGCTGATACAGCGCATAGAGCCCGCCCCCCGTCGCCGCAAAAAGCATCGCCAGCACCACGACGAGCGACACGACACCCCGCGCCCGCGACGCCCGCACCGCCCCCTTCTGCCTCGTTCTCTCTTTTGCGCGCGCGGGCTTCGGCATGGTCGTCACAAATCGTCGATGCCGTAATCTTTGAGTTTGTAGAGCAGCGCCCGATGCGACAAATCAAGCAACTGCGCCGCCCGCGTGCGATTGCCCCGCGTCCGCGTCAGCGCCCGCCGTATCAACTCGCGCTCAATCTTCTCGGTCATCCGCTTCACCGACAAATCATCCCCGTCGAGAATCTCCTGCGTGATCGCCCGCGTCCTCTGAAACGCGTTCTCAAACGCATCTTCGTGCAACACCGCGCTCTGCGACAGCACCATCGCCCGCTGAATCGTGTTCTCAAGCTCACGCACGTTGCCCGGCCACGGGTGCCGCATCAACACCCGCATCGCACCCGGCGTCACCCCCTCGGTGTTGAGCCGCAGCTTCTCGTTGTAGACCGCGACAAACCGATCCACCAGCAATGGAAGGTCCACGAGCCTGTCGCGCAGCGGCGGCAGATGAATCGGCACCACCGACAACCGATAAAACAGGTCTTCGCGAAACTTTCCTTCACCCACCGACTTCGCAAGGTCACGCAGCGTCGCCGCAATCACGCGCACATCAAACTTCTGCGACCGATGCTCACCCACCCGCCGCACCTCACCCTCCTGCAACACCCGCAGCAGCTTCACCTGAATGCTCACCGGCATGTCGCCCACTTCGTCGAGAAACAACGTCCCGCCGTTCGCAAGCTCAAACAGCCCTGGCTTGTCGCGCACCGCATCGGTAAACGCACCCCGCGCATGCCCAAACAGCTCGCTCTCCAGCAGGTGCTCGGGTATCGCCGAGCAGTTCACCGCCACGAACTCGCCCTTGCGCTCGCTTCGCGCATGCAGCTCGCGCGCAATCAACTCTTTGCCCGTACCCGACTCACCCGTCACCAGCACCGTTGTGGGGTGCGCGGCCACCTTGTGCACCATCTCGAGCACCCGCTTCATCGCGTCGCTCGCGTAGATGATGCGCCCCTCGCCAAGCTGCCCTTCGAGCCGCGCCCGCAACGTGCGATTCTCACGCCGCAGTTGCTCGCGCTCTTCGGCCTTGCGCAACAACAGCATGATCTCCGCCGACTTGAACGGCTTACTGATGAAATCGTATGCCCCCGCCCGCACCGCCGACACCGCCGCGTCGTCATCGCCATACGCGCTCATCGCAATCACCGGAAGCGGCCACCCCTCGGCCCGCACCGCCTTCAAAAGCTCCGTCCCACCCATCCCCGGCATCCGCATATCGGTCACCGCGAGATCAAACCGCCCCGTGCGAATCAGCGTCAGCGCCTCTTCACCCGACGCCGCCGACTCGACCTCAAGCCCCTCGCGCGCCAAAAGCGTCGCGAGCATATGCCGCATGTTGGTTTCGTCATCGACGACGAGAACTTTGCGAAACGTAGCGATTGCCATAACGGTCACCGAGCAACGGGGGGCGCGCTGCGAGAGAGCAATGTTATCCTGTTACGCCGCGTTCTCCGCAACCTTCGCGCCAACAAATCGAATCACGAACCGCGCACCACCCCCCACCTGCGACGCGACATCGATGCGCCCACCCCACGACTCGACAAGCCGACGACAAATCGCAAGCCCCACCCCCGACCCCTTGCCCGAACCCTTCGTTGTGAAAAAAGGTTCGAAAATGCGCACGATGTTCTCAGCCGAAATACCCGGACCATCATCGGCCACCGTCAGCGTCGGCACCCCCTCGACAACCCCCGTCGTGATCGCAATCTCCCCCTCGCCACCACACGCATCCGCCGCGTTCAACACAAGATTCAGCACCACCTGACGCAACTCCGACTCGTCGGCGACCACCGCCATCAGCCCCTCATCGAGCGTCAGCACGACACGCATGTTGCGCATCCGCTTTTCAACCCGCGCAAGCTCGACCGTCGCCCGCACCGAACCGTTGACATCCGTCGGCGCAACCTCCGCCGCTTTCGGACGCGAAAAATCGGTGAGCTGCCGCAACGTCACCCGTATCCGCTCAAGCTCACTTTCCATCCGCCGCAAAAAATCATCCGCCACCTCACGCGGCAACGTCGGGTCACGCAACATCTCGGTGTACCCAATGATCGCCCCAATCGGATTCCCAATCTCGTGCGCCACGCCCCCCGCAAGCCGCCCCACCGACGCCAGCGTCTCGGCCCGCAACATCGCCTCCTGCGCCTCACGCAACTCACGGTTGATGCGTATCTGCTCGGCAATCTTCGTCTCAATGCGCTTCTGCCGCGTCGCCAGCGTCTCGACCATCGCGTTGAGGTCGCGCGCAAGCTCGGCAATCTCTCGCGGACCCACCGTACTCGCCCGCGCCACCTCACCCCGCTCGACCGCCGCCATCGCCGCCCGTATCCGCGAGATCGGCAACGCCACGAACCGCGCCAGAAAAATCGCCGCCAGCACCCCCGCCAGCATCAGCGCCGCAAGCGACGCCAGCGCGGCGTTGCGCGTCAGCCGCGACATCTCGGCATCGAGCCCCGCAAGATCAAACTCCACGAGCAGCGTCCCCGTCTCGCCCCCAATGAGCCGCACCGGCAACGCCACATGCAGCGCACGCCGCCCACCACCACCCACACCCGCTTGCCCCCCACCCGCATGACCCACGACCGCATCGCCTCGCTCAAGCGCCGACGCCGCAAACGCCCGCTCTTCTTCACGTGGGTCCCACGCCAATGGACTCGTGAGCGGCAGCCCCCCCGCACCCGAAAACCACCACCGCGTCACACCCGCCTTGCGCGTCACCCGATCAAGCTCGGCCCGTGTCGCACGCTCAAGCTCAACACGCCCCGCACCCACCGCCCCATCGCGCGTCACCGTCGCCGCAAGTAGCCGCGCCGTCAGCACCGCCGCATCGGCATGCCGCGCCGCCAACGCATGCGACAGCGACGGCGCCAGCATGAACCAGAACACGGGCAACGCCGCGATGAGCGCCGCAAACAGGCTCGCCGCAATCAACGCGCGAATTCCGATGCGGTTCGGCACTGCCGCCCTCCCTGCGGGCAACCACCATTACGGCGCCAGCACGGTGTAAAAATACCAGTCGAAAATCGTCTGCCCGAAGAACAGCCACTCGATCGCCGCAAGCGCCAGAAACGGCCCAAATGGAACATGATGCGCCGTCGGCTGCCACGCATCGCCCTCTGCCTCTGCCCCATCACCCTCTGCCCCATCACCCTCTGCCCCTGCCCCATCTCCCTTCGCACCCTCTGCCCCTTCACCCTCTGCCTTCGGACCCTCTGCCCCTGCCTCCTCTACCTTCGCCCCCGCCCCCTCACCGTCACCCCGCGCCTTGCGAATCGCGAGCAACGCCACCCCAATCACCGCCCCCTGCAACGACGCCAGAAACACCACCGCCGCCACACCCCGCAGCCCCAGAAAAGCCCCAATCATCGCCAGAAAAAAGAAGTCGCCCTCGCCAATCCCCTCTTTGCCCGTCAGCCGATAAAACACCTCATCGGTCAGCCACAATACCCCAAACCCCGCCACCGCACCCGCCACAGATTCCCACAACGGCAACGCCCCCACCGTGCCATGATAAATCAACCCAAGCGCAATGCCCGGCCACGTCAACTCATGCGGCAACAGCCAGTGGTCAAGGTCAATAAACGTCAGCGCCACCGCGATACAGCAAAACGCAAACACAAACGGCCAGTGCCACGACACCCCCGTCATCCGGTACGCACCCAGCGCAAAGATACCCATCAGCAATTCAACAAACGGATACCTCGCCGAGATAGGCGTCTTGCACGCCCGACACTTCGCCCCCAAAAACACCCACGAGAGCACCGGCACGTTGTCGTAAAACCGTATCGGCGCACCGCACTTCGGGCACGCCGACCCCGGATACGCAATCGACCGCCCAATCGGCACGCGCGCAATCACCACATTCAAAAAGCTGCCAAACAGCAGACCCAGCGCCCCAAACCAGACCCCCGCGTACACCGCCAGCACGCCCGGTGGAAAAAACGGACGCTCGACCACAATCGTTGACGACGCATCTGGAAACATCCGCGTTAATTCTCGTCGTCGCCGTCGTCGGCACCGCCAAAATCGTACTTGTTCATGAGGTAGCGCAACGCCCGAAACTTCAACCCCAGCAACGCCGCCGCATTCGTCTTGTGCCCCCGCGTCGCCTCGAGCGCATTGCGCAACAACGCCCGCTCAAACGCCTCCACCTCCGCCTTAAAATCAATCGGCTGCCGCTGCATCTGCGACGCGCTCGGCACCGCAAACGCCGCCGAACCCGCCTCACCCGTCGTCGGACGCGCATACACCCCCGGCAACTCCTCAAGCCCTATCCGCTTGCCCGAAGCCAGCGCCACCGCCCGCTCGATGATGTTCTCAAGCTCGCGCACGTTGCCCCGATACTCGAGCTTCATCAGATGCTCCAGCGCCTCCAGCGACAACTCATACGGCCCACCGCCCGTCTCACGCGCGAACTTTCGCAAAAAGTGACTCACCAGCAATGGAATATCCTCACGCCGCTCCGACAACGGCGGCATGAACACCGGTATCACGTTGAGCCGATAAAACAGGTCTTCGCGAAACAACCCCTCTTTCACCATCACCGACAACTCGCGATTCGCCGCCGCAATCACGCGCACATCCACCGGCAACTCACGCGCACCACCAATCGGCTTCACCGACCGCTCCTGCAACACCCGCAACAGCTTCACCTGCATCGCCATCGGCAGCTCACTCACCTCATCGAGAAACACCGTCCCCCCATCCGCCGATTGAAACAGCCCCGGCTGGTCACGCTCGGCCCCCGTAAACGCCCCCTTCACGTGACCAAACAACTCACTCTCGATCAGGTTCTCGGGTATCGCCCCACAATTCACCGGAATAAACGGACGCGACCGCCGCCCACTGTTGAAATGCAACGCCCGCGCCGCAAGCTCTTTACCCGTACCCGACGGCCCCTGAATCAACACCGTCGACCGCGCATCCGCCACACGCTCAAGCAACTGCAACACACGCCGCATCTCAGGGCTCGAACCCAGCAAACTGCCAAACTGATACCGCCCCGCAAGCTCGGCCTTCAGCGTCCGATTCTCTTCAACGATCCGCGTCTTCTCGAGCGCCTTCGTCACCAGCGCCCGCATCTCTTCAATCTTGAACGGCTTGATCACGTAATCGTACGCGCCAAGCTTCATCGCCTCGATGCCCGTCTCAACCGTCGCAAACGCCGTAATGATGATAACTTCCGTGCCGGGAGCCCGATGCTTCACCTCGGCCAGCAAATCGAGCCCCGAACGGTCCGGCAGCTTCAAATCCGAAATCACGAGCGGAAACGGCACCGAGGCATCGCGCCACGCGGAAAGCGCCGCCGTCACGCTCTCAGCTTGCGCAACATCGTGCCCGTCGCCCTCAAGGGCAATCGTCAGCACTTCGCGAAGAGATGGTTCGTCATCGACAACGAGTATGCGCGCCATGGCGCGACTCTAGCCGTTCATCCGCCACTCGGCTAGTGCGCCTCACCCGCCTCTTTCATTCGCCCCCGTCACCCCCAACATCAAACCCGCGCCACAACGCCAGCGTCGCGTTGCGCC
Organism: uncultured Myxococcota bacterium; assembly: GCA_964644185.1. Taxonomy (GTDB): domain Bacteria; phylum Myxococcota; class JAJVIH01; order JAJVIH01; family CAZXXB01; genus CAZXXB01. Next base: position 9,298 of record CAZXXB010000019.1, on the reverse strand, counting down.
GCAAGAGCCACGGCAACGCCGCAACCTCGGCATCAACCCCCAGCGCCTCGACCGCCACGCGCGCCACATCGGCCTGACCAAACACCCCCATCACCCGCGAAAGAAACGGCATCCGCGGCATCACCATCGCAAGCGGAACCTCACCACCCACGAGCCCCACACCACCGAGCCGCGCCGCCTCTCGCGCCGCCTCATCAAACGTCCCCAGCGCATCAACGAGCCCCACCACCTTCGCGTCGCGCCCACTAAAAATGCGCCCCTGCGCCACCGCATCCACCGCATCCACCGTCATCTTCCGCGACTCGGCCACGCACGTCAGAAACTGCCTGTAAATCGCATCCACCTCGGCCTGCACCCGCGCCGCATCACGCTCATCGAGCGCATGCACCGACCGCAACCCACCCCCCGCACCCCGCGACATCCCGTGCGTGTGCACCCCCAGCTTCTCATACAACCCACTCGCCACCGGACGCGGACGAAACACCCCAATGCTGCCCGTCACCGTGTTCGGCGCCGCCCAAATCTGCCGCGCCCCCGCCGCAATAAAATACCCTCCCGAAGCCGCCACCCTGTCCATGTACGCCACCACCGGCTTTTTCAAATCGAGGTCGCGCAACTGCCCGTAGATCAACTCGCTCGCCAGCGCATCGCCACCACCCGAATCGATCCACACGACAAGCGCCCCAATCGAGTCGTCTTTCTTCAGCGACCGCAACAACTTGCGCGTCTGCGCCCACGTAATCACGTTGCGACCAAACGGCCCCATGTCGCTCGCGCTCTGCACAATCATCCCCGAAAGATGCAGCACCGCAACAGCGCTCGCCCGACCTCGCAACGGCACCATCGGTGGAGCCCTGCGCGCGAGCCCCCGCACCCGCGCCGCCTGCGCAAACTTCGCACCGTTGTCAGGCGGCGGAAGCGTCTCGGCCAGCAAGTCAGGGTGCGCCACCCCGTCGACGAGCTTCGCCTCAATCGCCTCATCACGCGTGTAAGGCCCCCCATCAACCCACCCCTTCGCCACCTCACCCGTCACATGCCGATGCGCCGCAATCGCATCCACCGTCGCCGCATACGCCGTGTCGAGCACCGCCCCCACCGCCATCTGCGCCTCTTCCGACGGCTCGTTCGCGATAAACGGCTCCATCGCGCTCTTGAACTTGCCCGCCCGATACACCTCGACCTTCACCCCCACCTTGTCGAGCAGATCACGATAGTAGTTCGACTCAACCCCCACCCCCAAAAGCGACAACCCCGACCCCGGCGACAACAGCACCCGGTCACACGCCGACGCAATCACATACTCACGCGTGCCCCGCCCCACCATCACCGCAATCGTCTTCTTGCCCGAACCCTTCAACCCCCGAATCAACCGCGCCGCCTCAAGCGCCCGATCGAGCGACGCCGACACCCCATCAATCTCAAACACGACCCCATCGAGCGACGGCACCGTCGCAAGGTCGCGCAACAACTCTTCCAGCTCCACAAGCGATGGCTGATGCGCCCGCGCCCCAAACCGCTGCTGCGGAACCGTCACCCAATTCAGCGGACCATGCAGCCGCACCCGCGTGAACACCCGCCGCTGCCGCCGCAACGACGACACCGCGCGACGCAGGCCGTAAGCAGTGAGACGATACGAATTCGATACGAGGCGAGACAAAAAACTCATCAACATTCCATCACTTCATGCCGCACGCAAAAGCGTGCGTCTGCGACCCAAAAAACACCAACCCCGCGCGCATGTGGTGCGCGACGAGCAACGGCGCTAACCTTGGGCCATGAGCGACCAAAAGAAAAGCGACACCACCCCACACGACACCGCGACGAAACCCCTCGTGCTCGCCTCAGGCTCGCCTCGCCGCCGCGATCTGCTCACCTTTCTCGGCGCCCGCTTCACCATCCACAGCGCCGGCATCGACGAGACCCAGCACCGCGGCGAGCGCGTAGACGCCTACGCAACCCGACTCGCCTTTGAAAAAGCCCACGCCATCCACGCCGCCCACCCCGACGCCTTCATTCTCGGCGCCGACACCGTCGTCGCGCTCGACGGCAACGTCCTCGGCAAACCCGCCGACCCCGACCACGCCCGCGTCACCCTCGCCCTGCTCTCTGCCCGCACCCACACCGTCACGACCGGCGTCGCCCTCTTGCACCCCCTCGCCCACTCTGCCGCGCCCCTCGCCAGCCTCGACACCAGCGACCCCCACTACGCCCACCTCGCCCCCGCGTGGGATACCCTCACCGTCGTCACTCGCGTGCGCATGCGCAACCTCACCGCCGACGAAATCGAACGCTACATCACCACAGGTGAACCCTTCGACAAAGCCGGCGGATACGGAATCCAGGGGGCCGGAGGCGCGCTCATCGACACCGTCGAGGGCTCATACCTCAACGTCGTCGGCCTTCCGCTCGCCGAGGTCGCCGCCCTGCTCACCCGCCACAAGCTGCTCTAGCCCACCGCAAACTAATTCGCGTCAGTTACTTGACGCATGTGCGCCGTGTGACACACTCTACCGTGACTTGTGTTATCTCTGCCGTGGCGCGCCAACCGCGCCCACGTGCCGCTTCGTTGATGTTCGTGCCGGATGATGTCGCCGCGAGGGCCAAGATGATGATGGGTATCCGCTTTACCGGTTTCGCCGGTCTCTCACATTCTAATCAATCCAGCCCTGCTCAAACCGGTTCTGCTCACGCCGGTTCTGCTCCCACGAGCCCTGCGACGTCCGGCGCCGCCACACGCGCCACACGCGCCGCGCTCGCCCTCGTCGCCTTCTTCACCCTCACCGCAGCCACCTGCGGCGACGGCAGCATCGACGACCCCAACGACATCCCCAACGTCGATGGACAAGACACCGCAAGCGACACCGCCAACGACACCGCCATCCCCGACGACGATGACGACGACGACAACGACGACGCCACCGACGACGACGACGACGACAACGACAGCAACGACGACGACGACCTGCCCACCTGCATCACCATCGATCGCCAGTCGCTGCGCCAGACCCCACCCGCCAACCTGCAAGTCCGCTTCCGCGTCTTAGGCTGCGAGGGCGAACCCCTGCCCACCCTGCCCCCCGAAGCCTTCTCGGTCATCAACGACGTCAAAAACGAAGACTTCAACGACAGCCTCGAAGGCGGCGGACGCTCGGGCGTCGGCCCCCGCAACCGCTACGAACTCTACACCATCCTCACCCTCGACATGTCCGACTCCATCTTCGACTCCGACAACGCCGAAAAGGTCGTGCAGGGCGCCGCAAAATTCGTCGAACAACTCGTCACCCTCCCCCCCATCGGCAAAAAACACAAAATGGCGATCTTCGCCTTCGGTCGCCCCGACGCACTCGAACTCGTGCAAGATTTCACCTCCAACACCGACGACCTCAACGCCGCCCTCGGTAGACTCCTCCAAACCGGTGGACGTGGCACGACCGACCTCTACGGCGCCTACATCGCCGCCCTCGACCACTTCAAAACCATCCAGCAAGACGACGCAACAGACGTCATCGAACAATTCATGATGATCATCACCGACGGCGTCCACGAAGCCGGTGACGACGTCGAACTGCGCAGCGAAGCCCTCGCCAAAAAACAGCAATCCGAAGCCTCGATCTTCAGCGTCGGCATCCGCGGACGTTACGACGAGAGCCGCCTGCGTGAGCTCGCCTCGTCACCCCGCACCTTCGTCTACGTCGACGACGTCGATGACCTCGCAGGTGCCTTCACCAATGTCGCGACAGCCGTCGAGCAGGTCGCCGCCAGCAACTACGTCGCCGGCATCTGCACCCCCGTCGCACGCGGCGACGCCACCGTCACCATCCGCGTCAACTACAAAGGTATCATCACCTCAAAACGCCTCGCCTACGACGCCAGTGAACTCACCGGCGAAATCGCAGGCTGCGACCCCGAGCTGCTCGCGAACCCCTGCGGCGAGCGCAACTGCGGCCCCGACAGCGTCTTCGGCGACGCCTGCGGCTTCTGCTCAACCGGAGAACTCTGCGGCAATACCGGCACATGCAGCGAAATCGACGCCATCACCGCCGGCGGCCAGCACACCTGCGCGCTACTCACCGACGGCTCGGCCTCATGCTGGGGCGACAACCGCAGCGAACAGGCCGACCCACCCGCCACCCTCTTCACCCAGCTCAGCGCCGGTGCCCAACACACCTGCGCCCTGCAAAAAGCCGACGCCGGCGGCGCCGCCATCACCTGCTGGGGTGCCAACGACAAAGGCCAGTCGACCCCACCCGTCGGCATCTACACACGCGTCAGCGCCGGCTTCAGCGACACCTGCGCCATCCGCTCTGGCGACGGCGCCATCGTCTGCTGGGGGGCCGTGCTCGGCGCTCTCACACCACCTCGCGGCAAGTTCACCGACATCGTCACCGGCTTCGGACACGCATGCGCCCTCGACGAAGATGGTCGCGCCGTCTGCTTCGGCAAAGGCACCGCCGCCGAAGCCACCATCCCGTCGGCAACCTTCGTCGAACTCGCCGCCGGCAACACCCACACCTGCGGACTCACAACCGACGGCGCCGTGCTCTGCTGGGGCGCAAACCAGCTCGACCAATCCACCGCCCCCACCGGCGACTTCACCGCCGTCAGCGCGGGTGGAGACTTCGGCTGCGCCATTCGCGAGCTGGGTGGCCGTGTCGCCTGCTGGGGCTCAAACGCCGCCGAACAGGCCACCCCACCCCGCGTAGAAGCCATCGCCGTCACCTCGGGTGGCGCCCACGCCTGCGCCCTCGACAAAGGCAAAAACATCATCTGCTGGGGCGCCAACGACGCCGGACAATCAACCCCCAGCCCCGTCACCGAATAACCCTCTCTCTCACTTCCGCTTTCTTGCCCGCACGCCAATGCCGTGGTTTGAACACCACATGATCGGCACAGCAACCAAAACCTCGCGTCGCAGCGCGCGCGCCCCTGCCTGCGCAACCCTCTTCACCGGCCTCTTCTCCGCCCTGCTCGCCGCCTGCTCGACCGCACCCTACATCGGGCGCGGCACCGACTACGGCACCGGCATCGAGACCTACGCCATCACCAACATGGTCATCACCACCGACCAGTACGCCGACCGCGCCGCAGGCATCAAACACTGGCTCGAAACCAAAGTCGTCAGCTTCGGCGGAGAGCACCACCTCGTCCGCTTCGTCTTCACCACCGACGCCATCAAACCCATCTACCGCGACTGCCACGGCGTCGCCTTCGTCGCCGACGAAAAGCCCGTCTCCGTGCTCGACACCACCTACCGCGACGAACCCCGCGGCGTCGGCTTCATCCAGACCATCACCGCCCGCATGGAAGCCTCCGAGTTCCGCAAGCTCGCCGCCGCCAAACGCATCGGCGGCAGACTCTGCAACGCCAACTTCCGCTTCACCCGCGAGCAACGTCAGGCCATCAGCGAATACGCCGAGGGCCTGCCCGCAAAGTAGTTTCTTCCCATTCAGAAGTTCGAGGGCTTCGAATCGAAACGTGCCCACCCCGAGCCGCGTACACGCCCGCTCACACACCTGCTCTCACACACCAAAATGCAGCCGCCGCGCAAAGTTCGGCGGCAACCCCGCATCCACAATCCGCTGCGCCGCCCGCTCGACCGGATACTCCACCCGATAAAACGAAATCTCGCGCAGCCCCTCATCAAAAATCACAAACCCCGCCCGCGGATCATAATCGCGCGGCTGCCCCACGCTGCCCACCGCCACCACGTATTTGTCGGCCTGACGCAACCGAAACTGCGCCTTCTCAATCTCCTCCATCACACCCCCCGTGTACGCAAACACCCGACACAGGTGCGAGTGCCCGATGAACGTCACGTCTGAAAACGCCCGCGCATGAGGTATCAGCTTCGTCGCGTGCTCTGGCAGGTACACATACTCAAAAGCGGGTGGGTCAACGGGGCTCGAATGCACCAGATGAATCGTGTCGAGCCGCACCTCGTAGGGCAGATTCGCAAGCCACACGAGGTTATCGTCGGTCAGCACCGACCGCGTCCAGTCGAGCGACTGCCGCGCCGCCTCGTAGTAAAACGTGTAGTCCATCCGCCCCGTCACCGCCGCATCGTGGTTGCCCAGAAGGCATACCATGCAATGCTGCCGCACCAGCCGACAGCTCTCGTCGGGCGCGCCCCCATACCCCACCACATCGCCAAGACATACGATGCGATCCAGTCGGTGACGGCTCATCTCGCGCAAGACCGCCTCAAGCGCATCGACGTTGCCGTGAATGTCGGAGATAACCCCGGTTCTCATGCTGTTTGCGCACACGCACACGCAGCGCGACCACCCCGACACGGTCGCGCCACAATCGTTACCGTCCACTCATCTGCGCACGCGTCCCCACGCGCTCGAAGATCGTGACTTCAGCGTCGCATAAGCCCGCTCATGTGACAACATTACGACACCCGCGCGCCGTCGAATTCGCGCGCGCGGGCCACCCCACCCTCACCCTCACGCGCGCCTCACTCGTACTCGACCGTCTCGATCTTCTTCTCTTCCGCCTTCCACTGCCCCGGCGGCAACTTCCACGACGCGTCAATCGCGAGGTTCTTCAACTCCCACGGAAGGCTATACGACCCCGTCAAACCCGCGCGCTTGAACGTGAACGTCAGGTCAAACTGCTCGGTCTCGTTCGGCAACATCGGCAGCACCAGCTTGCCAATCTGCACATGCGGCGGAAACTCCTTCACATAGTCGCTCGGCTGCGCCACGCCCAGCACCGGGTCGCACGTACCCGTCATCGACATCGACAGCGTATCGGTCCGCTTCTCGCCAACCTTCATATCCGCCGTCTTCTGCACTTCTTCGCCCTTCTGCGCCGCCGCCTCGGCAAGCGCCTTGTCTTTCGCAAGCCGCTCAAGCATCTCCTTCGTGTACATCGCCGCCTGAAACGCGCACGCGCTGCTGCCATACGCTCCCCACAGCGCGTAATCCCACGCGATCACCTTCTGCCCCTCAAACTCTTCCACCGCGATCTTCAACACGTCGAGCCGAATACCACCCGCCCCAAACGTCTTGACCGGATAATACTCGCCGTCGCGCATCTTCTCGAAAAGATCACGCGACAGGTTGTACGCCGCCTTAAAATCGTCTTCCTTCGCGGCCTTCTTCTCATCCATCTTGCCGCTCGCCTTCTCCGCATCCCACTTGTTCACCCACCAGTTCAGGTCAACCGTCTTGCCCTGCGCCTTGTACGTCTCATCAAGCTTGCGGAAGTACCGCGACAGCAACTGCCGCACCTCTTCGCCATACTTGCTGTCGTCCGGAGTCGTCCGCACGAACGCCGACTGAAACTCAAAGTCGGTCTGCATCTCGGCAATCGCCAACGCCTGGTCGCGGCTGTCGATGTTCGTCTTCGCCCAGAACAGCAGCGCGAAGAACGCGCCCGCGATCATCGTACCCAGAATGAACACGGGCAAAGGGTTCGACTTCTTGTTCTCGTCAGCCATCGTAAACCTCAATCGGGCAGCGCGCCCACAGGCAAAACCGTCGCGAAATCACCGCACGGCGCGGCACTTCCGCTCAAAAAAATTTGGGGCTGCGTTGTAGCGGTGACTTGCCCCGCGTGCAAGTGCCCGACGCCCTCGCCCTCACCAGCCCACGCGCCTACGCCGCGCGCGCCGTGTGTGGGTCGGGTATCGTCAACTCAAGCAGGTCGCGCGCCCGACCAACAATGTCACGCTCGATGATCTGCTCGCGCACCCACGACAACGACACCCGCACGCCGTGCCGCTGCTCGTGCGCCACATACGCCTCACGCGCCGCCTCTACGCCACGCAACGCCGTCACCGTCACCAGCAGCAACGCCAGCAGCTCAGGGTCACGTGGAACAAGCTCGAGCACCGACCCAATCGTCACCTCCGCCGCCGCATAATCACCCCCCGCCGCATACGCCCGCGCGCGATCAACCCGATTGATAAAAATCTGCCCGTAACAACACCGCTCGCAATACGACGCCACACCCCCACCCGCAAAAAACTTCCGCACCTCGTCAAACGCCTCACCCTCCCAAATCGCCCGCAAACTCTTCTCACGCACGTTGTCGCGCTTGCCGTTGTCATGCATCCAGCACGGCGCCACCACCCCATCCGGATACACCACCATCAGCGACAGCGGCGCATAACACGCCGCCCCCAGCACGTTGCGCGACAAACTCTTGCGCCACGCCACCTCGCCCGCTTTCGGCACATCCACATCGGCCCGCAACAACGCCCCCACATTGCCCGAAGCGTTCCGCACGAAATCTTCCCGATAAAACGAATCGAGGTTGTGAATCAGCCCCGCCTCATCGGCCAACTCAACCGCTCGCGGAAGCAAATCACGCAGCAGCGCATAGTCGGGGTCACGCAGCTTCAACGCCTCATACTGCCGCGAAATCGGCAATATCGCGTTCACCCACACCTCACGCACCCCAAGCTCTGCCGCGTACCTCACGAAATCAGGCAACGCCGGAAGATTAATCCGCGACAGCACAAGGTCGAGCTTCACGTGCGGCCCACGCTTCGCAAACCCGTTCGTCAACCGCGCAAGCGTCTTCAACCCCCGCTCGATGCGTCGAAACGACGCCGGTGGACGCAAATAATCATTCAGCGCCGCATTCGGTGCGTCGAGACTCACGCACATCACATCCCAACCCATCGCCGCGATGCGCCCCAAATCACCCTCATCGAGCAGCGTCAGATTCGTCGTCAAATCACCCGCCATCCCACACGCCTTCACCCGCTCCATCACGGCAAGCGTCTCGCGCTTGCGCATGAACACCTCGCCACCACCCAGATACACGTGCTCAACCCCAAGCTCCGCCGCCTCCTCCACAATCTCCACGAGCCGCGACTCCGGCAACTCTTTTTCCGTGTTCGTCGGCGGGTCATCCGTATACCCACACGATGGACACCGAAGGTTGCAACGGTCGGTCGTCTGCAAAAACAGCTTGAACGGCCCCGTGTCTTTCACCGATGCCCCGCGCGCAATGCGGACAAGCCGCTCTGTCATCATCGGTAAATACATGCCGCCTCGTCACATCTCACGGTTGCCGCATCGCCCGCGACACCCACCACGTACCCTTCTCACGTACCCTTCTCTTACCCAAACAGCTCATCAAGCTCTGCACGCAACGCGGGCGCCATCGTCACCTCGACCGCACCAATGTTCTCCGTCACCTGCGCCTCGCTCGTCGCACCCGTGATCACGCTCGACACCGCCCCATGGTCGAGCAACCACGCAAGCGACAACTGCCCCGGCGTCACCCCCATCGCCCCTGCAACCTCATGCGCCGCCCGTATCTGCGACGGCGTCCACAC
>CAZXXB010000018.1:3166-26783 GCA_964644185.1 uncultured Myxococcota bacterium | reverse complement strand
GTGTGTCGAGCCAGACGGCTTTGACGGGGCCGAAACGGGTCAGCGCGCCCGAGGCGTCGATGGCCTCGATGGCGTAGTAGATTTCTTGTCCGTACCACGCGGCTTCGACCGCTCCGGCGAGATCGACGAATTCGTAGCTGCGGCCTTCGCGGCTGGTGCCGAGTCCGGGGATGATGTCGTCGCAGGGGAAAAAGGGGCCCTTGATGCTCGACGAGCGCAGGACGCGAAAGCCAGTGGTGTTGAGTTCGGCGTCGGTGGCCCAGCGGATGCGGACGGCGAACTGCGCCGAGAGTCCAGTGGCACTGAGTGACGTGACGTCGGTCATGAGCACGGCGGGGCGTGCCGCGGTGCTTTGCATCGCCGAGGTGTCGTCGTCGGCGGGTTCGGCGGCGATGCCGGGGGTTGAAGCCGACGAGGCGGCGACGAGCGCGGTGACCGGGAGGGCGGAACGGAGCTTGCGGAACGATTTGAGCATGTTGACCTCGCGCGGCAGTGAGACGAAGCGCAGTTAATCGAAGCGCAGTGAGACGAACGAAAAAGCCGAAGCAATGCAAAACAGCAGGGTGCGCCACGATGTCGTAGCGACTTGCCCTGCTGCGTGAACCCGAAAACCGTAGAAGAAACGTGACGCGTTGCGCGTCTACTGAATCGATGACAAGTCTTTTATCAACTTTGCCGGGGTTTGCAAGCCCTTTTTTCGAGATTCGCGTGAACGGGCACCATCCGCGCGCGATGATGACGCTCCGTGATAAGGGGCGTGGCGCACGAGATGAGCAGAGAGGAGACCAGGCGATGGGTGAGCAGATGCTGGGCGCGAAAGTGGCCGCGGTGCGGGTCGGCGGTGTTGCGGCGCGGGCGAGTCTCGTTGCGAGCTTGTGGCTCGCGCTGTTTGCAGTCGCGAGCATGGGCACGCTTACCGCCTGTGGCGACGACGACGATGATGAGCTGACGAGTGATGACGATGACGCGACGGGCAACGACGATGACGCTGCGTCAGGCGATGACGATGACGACGTGACACACGACGACGACACGACAGGCGATGACGATGACGACGAGACCGATGACGACGACGACACGACAGGCGATGACGATGACGACGAGACCGATGACGATGACGACACGACAGGCGATGACGATGACGACACGACCGATGACGACGACGATGACGACGACGAGATCGTGTTTTGCGAGTCGGCTGTCGAGCAGCTTTACGACCCATATCGCAGCCGCGAACTCGACCTCTGGCCCGACGATGCCTACGCACGCAGCGATGCGACGAGTCGCACGGGGCAACGCCTGAGCGTGACCGAGACCCGCTGGTACAAACTGGCGAACGAGGTGCTGAAACCTCCATTCGGTGAGCTTGGTAAATTGAGCGGATACGCGACGGTGGCTGGGGCGTTTTTTCGATTCAGCGCGAAGGTCGCGGCTCCACCCGCGACGGGGGCCGAGTCGCTCAGTTCGACAGGATTGATCTTCGCTGACCTTTCGACGACGCCGCCGACGCGCGTTGCGTATGAAGCGGTGCTGGGCGACGACGACACGCATGTGTTGTTGCGCACGTCGAAGCCACTCAAGGTGAAGACGCGTTACGCGCTCGTGATGACGCGCGACTACGCGTCTGCGACGGGTGGGTGCGTTGCTCCATCAAAGGTGACACGGTCGTTGCTCACCGGCACGCATGATGACGCGCGGCTTGATGTTGCGGCGGCAAACTGGCGCGCGGCGCTTGATGCGCTGGGTATTGCGCCGGGCGACGTGTCGGCGATGACGACGTTTACGACGCACGACGATTTGGCACCGGTCATTGATGCCGCGGCTTCGGCGCGCGCGAGCCCGGCGGCGTTTGATGCGAACCCAGCGTGCGTGACCGAGAGCGACCGGCGCGTGTGCGAGCTGACGATCACGCTCAATGACTATCGCGATGATCGCTCGGTTGATGATGGCGATGCCGACGCCACGTACAGCGTCCCGGTGACGGCGTGGCTTCCGCTCGAGACGACGACTCCGGTGCCGGTGGTGTTTTATGGGCACGGGTTGAACGGGGCGCGGGGTGATGGGGGCGGGGTGGCACGCGAGCTTGTGCCGCGCGGCATCGCCGTTGTGGCGTCGGATGCGCTGGAGCATGGCGCGCATCCGGGTAAATCGGGAAGTGGGCTCGATGCGTTGCGGTTCCTAGCGATTGGGCTGAATGGGGCGCTCGACCCGTATGTGCTGCGGGGCAACTTCGAGCAGACGTCGCTCGACCGCGCGCAGATCATTGCGGCGATTGTGGCCGATGGTGATTTGACGGGCGACGGTGTGACCGATGTCGATGCGACGCGGTTCGGCTATCACGGCATCAGCCTTGGGGGGATGATTGGCAGCACGACGACGGCGCTTGCACCCGACCTCAACGTGAGCGTGCTCGTGGTGGGTGGGGGTGGGCTCGTGACGTTCGCCACCGACACGGTCGCCGTGACGAACCTCATACCGATCTTTGAGCAGGCGGTGGGTTCGGCAGGGGCGTCGCAGCGGTTGTTATTGGCGTTGCAGACGTTTGTCGATGCGGGTGACCCGGCGGCATGGGCGCCGTACATCGTTGAACGCCCGCTGCTGGGCGCGACAGCGCGCAATGTGCTGTTGCCGGTGGCGCTTGATGACGACACGGTTCCACCGCGGACAGGGTACACGCTGGCGCGGGCGCTCGGGGTTCCGCATGTGCCGCCGGTGGCACGCGCGGTCTATGATCTGCCGGTGTCGGGTGAGGGCCCACTGACGGGGAACCTCGCGGGGGGCAACGTGACGGGCGGGTATTTTCAATATGACTTCGTGAACCGCGGTGAGGGCGGGGGCAGCGTGGCGACGCACGGGAACACGCCGTTTTCGCGCGAGTGCAAGGCGCAGTGGCTCGAGTTTCTGGTGAGCGGTATCGAGGGTGAGGCGGCGACGCTGATTGACCCGTATAGCGAGTAGCGGTTGCGTGTCACGTTTGGTTGGCAGGGCGTTGTGGTGGTCGCGAAAATCTGGCCCGCGTCATCGTGAGTTCAGCGAGCACGCGTGACCGCCGCAATGCGCGCGGCACGCCGCGATGCGACGGTAACTGTTTGTTTTTGCATTGCTTTTTCTGCTCACGTCAAAAGTTGGCGCGGTGGTTGCTGTTGGCGTCGGCCAAGCGGGGACCATTCCGCAATGACTGGAGGCAACATGCTGGCAATGCGAACACGATCTGTAACGACACGAACAGCAACACGGCAATCTGTGACTCCACCAAAGAGTCCCTCACCTCTGCGCATCGTCTTCTGGCTCGCGCTGGCGTCGTTTTTTGTGGTCGGGTGCAGCGGCGACGAGGGGGCAATTGGCGATGACGACGACGACGCAAGCGGCATCGACGACGATGACGATGCGACTGGCGACGATGACGATGCGACCGGCGACGATGACGATGACGATGCGACCGGCGACGATGACGATGCGACCGGCGACGAGGACGCTGACGATGCGACCGGCGACGATGACGATGCGACAGGCGACGATGACGACGACGACACGGGCGCGGCGCTTGATCCGTCGCGGGGCACGTGGCGCGACGACTTTGCAATTCGCGGTCTCACGGGCAAGGCAGGTGGGCGCGTTAACACATTGATCGACACCGGCGACGCCATCTACGCGGCCGGCATCTTCGACAACGCGGGCAACGTGAGTGCGGCAAACATTGCGGTGTTTCGCGAGGGTGCATGGCAGGCGCTCGGTGAAGGGCTGCCGGGCATGGTGAACGCGATCGCGTTCGACTCGCAGCAACGGCTCATCGCGGCGGGTGCATTTCACTGGCGCGAAGAAGGGGCGATGAACTACATCGCGCGCTTCGATGGCGACGAGTGGCAGGCATTGCCGGGTGAACTTGATGGGTCGATCTTCAGCCTTGTCGTGCGTCCGGATGGTTCGCTGATTGTGGGTGGCAATTTTACGCGCGCGGGTGACGTCGAGACGACGGGGCTTGCGGTCTATCGCGATGGCAAGTTCGAGAAGTTTCGTGACTCGACGATGACCCCCGAGGGGGTGCTGGCGGTCTACTCGATCTTGCCGGGGCCGCGCGAAACGGTGTGCATTGGCGGGGCGTTCGTGAAGATTGATGATGTCGAGGCGAACAACGTCGCGTGTCACGATGGTACGCAGTGGCAGGCGATTGGTGAGGGGTTGCCCGGCACCGTGTTTGATCTCACGCGCGATGCAAACGGCAAACTGTGGGCGGGTGGTGAGTTCGTCTACTACCTCAACGAAAGCGATTACTCGGCGGGCCTCGCGCACTTTGTCGATGGCGAGTGGAAAGAGTTTGACGGCGGGGTCGATGGTGGCCTCATCAACAGCGTACGCTACATCAACTTCGATGCGGAAGGTCACCTCGTCATCGCGGGGCAGTTTCAGTCGGTGGGGCATACCGGAAGCGAAGTGGCCGCATCGAACATCGCGATTCACGACGGAGAAACGTGGCGCGGTATTGGCGGCACGGCTTCGACGGTTGGCGTGTGGTCGCCCAATTCGCACGGGCTTTATAGCGTGATTCTCGACCGCGACGGCGACCTCATCGTGGGTGGTCTCTTCAGCCTTGCGGGTGATGCCGCGGCGATGAACATCGCGCGCTACAAAGACAACACGTGGCAGTCGATCCATGCCGAGTCCGACACTGACCTGGGGCTGCCCGGCACGGTCAACGCCATCGTGAGCACCCCGTCGGGGCGGGTCTTTGTCGGCGGGTACTTCCTGCGTGCATCCAGCAAAGAGCTTTACAGCGTGGCCGAGTTGAAAGACGGGACGTGGGAGCCTCTGGCGATCGGCGTCGATGGCGTCGTGCGCGCTCTCGCCGTGCAAATCGTCGATGGCAAAGAGACGCTCGTCGTGGGTGGTGACCTTGCGGTGCCTGTCAGCGAGAGCGAGGCGATCTTCTTTCTCGCCCGGTGGGATGGCGAACGTTGGAGCGAGGTCGGTGAACCACTCGATGGCACCGTACACACGCTGCACGTGGCGCGCGACAACACGCTGATCGTGGGCGGAGACTTTGAGAACGCCGGTGGCACAAAGGTCAATCGCATTGCGCAGCTCGATGAGAACGGTGCATGGCAGGCCATGGGCGCGGGCTTTGACGAGCGGGTGTTAGCCGTGACCGAGTCACCGGCTGGCGAGATTGTGGTCGGTGGACTCTTCAACCGCTCGGGCACCTCAGCGACTCCATTTCTCGCGAAGTGGAATGGCCGCGCATTCGAAGGTATCGGTGCCGCGCTCGACGACTATGTGTCGGCGGTCGCGTACGTTGGTGACACGCTCTATGTCGGCGGTTCATTTCGCAACGCGGGCAACATCGCCATCGAGGCACTGGCACGGCTCGACGGCAACACATGGAAGCCGGTCGGTGGCGGTCTCGACATCGGTGAAGAGGGGATGGCACTCGTGACGCGCATCGTGCCAATCGGCGATGGGTTTATTCCGCTGGGGTTCTATGCGGGGGCCAATGGCGTTGCGTCGCGCAACCTCATCTACTGGGATGGGTCGGCGTGGCGCGGCTTTGCGGAGACGCCCGACGATTTGACGCAGGCGGCGGTCTTCGCCGACGGTAAGTTGATGATCGGCGGACCGTTCACGCGGGTGGGGCGCAAGCCAGCGTTCGCGATGGCGGTGTTCGAGGCACTCGACGAAGTCGTCGGAGAATAACCGGCACCGCGAAGTCGTTGCGAGGGCGTCACCCGCCCGGCTCGATTTGACGACGCGACACGGATACAACCCGTGCGCGTCGTTTTTCGTTTTCCAGGTCGCGCCGTTTTTTGCAGGTCGTGTTGGGTGCTGAGGGTCGTGTTTGTCTGGGCAGGTCGTGCCTGTTTTCTTCCGCTGACGGATGCCGACGGCGGTCGCGTGAGGTGGCATCATGCGTTGGTTTTGCGAGTCGCAAAGTTCTTGTGCGTGGGCGCGTGCGGCGCTCGTGGTTGCGTGTGTGGCGCCGGCAGTGGCTGCGCTCTCGGCATGTGACGACACGAGTGACGAGACGAGTGACGAGACGAGTGACGAGACGGGTGACGAGACCGGTGGAGAGACGAGCGATGAGACTGGCGATGAGACCGGTGACGAGACGAGCGACGAGACGGGTGACGAGACCGGTGACGAGACGAGCGATGAGACCGGTGACGAGACGAGTGACGAGACGAGCGATGAGACGAGCGATGAGACTGGCGATGAGACGGGTGACGAGACTGGCGGTGCGACCGGTGACGAGACCGGTGGCGAGACGAGCGATGAGACTGGCGATGAGACCGGTGAAGACACGTGGGCAAACGAGGCGTGGCTGACTGAGTTTCCGCACCTGACAGACAGGGCGTGCGACGATGTGACTCCGCGCGATGCAGGTCTGTTCTCGGCAGCGTACGACAGGCAGGCGAAGTTTGACGCCGTGCGGGCAACGCTCGCGTACAAAGCGTTTCACGCGGCGTCGGTGTTCGCGGCGGATGAATCGCTGCGGGGGTTGCTTGCGGCAGACGCTGCGTTTGTCGCGGCGACCGCGGCCTATCGCGAGCGGCTTCGCGAGGCGCTCACCTGCGGCGGCGACGTGAACTGCTATCTCGCGAAGGTGACGCTGCCGAACACCGCGGAGGGGGCGTTCTGGCCTGCTATCTACGACGTGCTTGAACGCGAGAATCGACTCTCCGACTACGTTGACGGGCATCTGCGCGCATCGGGTCGCTACGTCGAGTATGAGCGGGTTTTTGACGGACTCACCGCCGATGCTGAAGCGCAGGAAGCAAACACAGCGACGCGCCAGTTTGGGGCGTTTGTGTTCGTTGAGCTTGAGACATCGCACGCGACAGCGTGGGGCGGATTTTCGGGCGAGTTGTCAGGCGAAGAGCATGCCGAGATAATTGATGACGCGTTGGCGGCGGATGCTGCGCAGCCCGAGCGACTCGCGGGGGTGCCGATGGGGCTGGCGCTCGATGTGCTCGAAGCGTTGCTCGATAAGACCGAGCGCAACCAGGCGCTCTACTACGAGCCGCTTGTGACGGGTGAGAACGCGGCGGCAATTGCGGCGATCGATGAGATCGACTTTTCGCGCTACCCGTACCCGTCGATCATGCTGCCGGGGCTGGGTCCGTCGCAAGAGGGGGTGAACCTGTCGAGCGGGGGCAAGTTGCGTTGCGACCTTGTTGCCGCGCGCTACAAGGCGGGGGTGGCGCCGCTCATCATCGCGTCAGGGGGGCATGTGCATCCTGACCGGACGCCATTCAGCGAAGCGGTCGAGATGAAGAAGTATCTGATCGAGACGCACGGCGTGCCGGAGTCGGCGATCTTGATTGACCCGCACGCACGGCACTCGACGACGAACATGCGCAACGCGGCGCGGGTGATGCTGCGACATGGGGTTCCGTTGCTGCCGCCGTCGTTGATCACGACCGATCTGGGGCAGACGATTTATTTTGGGGTGACCGAGGGGTTGCTGGGGCCTCGCTGCGATCAAGAGCTTGGCTATCGTCCGTACGAGACGTCGGCGCGGTTGGGTGATAACGATGCCTGCTGGGTGGCGAGCCCGCGCGCGCTGCAAGAGGCGGCGAGCGATGTTCGCGACCCATGAGGCAGGGTGTGATGGATGAAACGGAAGATATGTTCTTGCGTGCGCATATCAGCTTGCGTTTGTAATACGGCGACGCTATCAAGTTTGAGGCGGCAAGCAGCACGAACGTGAGTCTCCGTCTCGGGGTCGGCGACGACTTCGTCGCGTTTATTTCGACGCAGCCATGAGCACAGAGAACGAACGACAATCGTCGACGCCCGCTGCGTCGGCGCCGGGCACCGGTGACGAAGCGGCGCGCACGAGCGACCCGGGCCAGCGCCCGTACACGAGCGTGACCCCGCTGCGCAGCGGACGCGAGTTTGTGGCGTTCTCGAAAAAGGGCAAGTCGTCGCCGACGTTGCACCTTCCGCTCACGGAGTTGCGGTACGATCTGCCGGCGGCGGTGGTGGTGACGCTCGTGGCGTTGCCGTTGTGTCTCGGCATCGCGCTCGCCTCTGGGGCTCCGCTGCAGTCGGGCATCATCACGGGCATCATCGGTGGCATCGTGGTGTCGCTGGCGAGTGGATCGCCGTTGATGGTGAGCGGGCCCGCGGCGGGGCTCGTAGCGATTGTGCTCGTCGCGGTCGAGAAGCTGGGTAGCTTCGAAGCTGTGTTGCCGGCGGTGATTCTGGCGGGGGTGTTTCAGGTTGGGCTTGGGGCGATGCGAGCCGGTGTGATCGGCTACTTTTTTCCATCGTCGGTGATTCGCGGAATGTTGGTGAGCATCGGGCTCATTCTGCTGTTGAAGCAGTTTCCGCACGTCGTAGGGTATGACGTTGACGCGTTTCACGAGTTTGATCTCGTCGAGCCTTCGGGTCGCGCGCTGGTGCACGCGTATTACGATGCGCTGAGTGCGGCGGTGCAGGGGCTGCATTGGGGTGCCGCGCTGGTGGGCGGTCTCAGCCTCGTGATTCTGGTGGGGTGGGATAAACTTGGCCTCACGAAGCGGTTTCGCTTTTTGCCGGGTGCGCTCGTGGCGGTGGTCGCGGGTACGCTGCTCGCCGAGTATGGGCTCTACGACAGCGAGACGTTGCGTATTGGGGCGACCAACCTCGTGCAACTGCCGGTGCCATCGTCTCCGATAGATTTCGTCGCGCACCTGCCGACACCTGACTGGCGTGCGCTGCTTTCGCCGCGGCTCTACACGACGGCGTTGACGCTGGGTGTGGTGGCGAGCCTTGAGACATTGCTGAGCCTCGAAGCGACCGACAAGCTCGACCCGTTGCGGCGAGTTTCTCCGGCCAATCGTGAGTTGTTCGCGCAGGGTATCGGCAACGTGTTGTCGGGGTTGATGGGTGGGCTGCCAATGACGGGCGTGATTGTGCGCAGCTCGGCGAACATCGACGCGGGGGGGCGCACGCGCACGAGCGCGTTCACGCACGGGGTGTTGATTTCGCTGCTGGCGCTGGCGTTGCCGACGGTGTTGAACCGAATACCCCTTGCGACGCTGGCGGCGATTCTGGTGGTGACGGGCTACAAGCTCAGCGACCCGCGTCGTTTCGTCGCGGTGTACCGCGAGGGTCCGCGTCAGTTTCTGCCGTTTATCATTACAGTGGTGGCGGTGCTGGTCAGTGACCTGCTGACGGGCATCACCGTGGGTATGGCGACGGGGTTCGCGTTCATTCTCGTGAGTAACGCGCGGCAGCAGCCGTTGATTCCAGTCGGGCCACCGGGGGCGGTATTGCGGCGCTACATGCTGGTCGAGCACCTGTCGTTTCTGAACAAAGCCGCGGTGGTGCGAATGCTTGAAGCGACCCCGGCGGGCAGCCGGTTAGAGCTCGACGGTCGCAACTGCCGCTACATCGACGACGACGTGCTTGCGGTGCTGCACGATTTTGCCGAGACGGCGGTTGATCGCGGCATCGAGTTGCGGATGGTGGGGATTCCAGCGCGCAAGGGGTCGAGGGCGGCACACTAGTTTGCGGTTCGCAGGTTGCAGACGCGCGGCTTGCGTGTGCCGACGGGTCGCGACGGCAATCTTCTGGGGGGGTACTCATGGACGAGTTTCAGCGGATCATTGATGCGAATCGGCGCTGGGTCGCCGAGATGATCGAGCAAGACCCCGATTATTTTTCGCGGCTCGCGAAGGGGCAGCAGCCGAACTACCTCTTCATCGGTTGCTCAGACAGTCGGGTGCCCGCGAACGCGGTGACAGGTACCGGTTCGGGCGAGTTGTTCGTGCATCGCAACATCGCCAACCAGGTGTTTCCGGCAGATTTGAATGTGCTGAGCGTGCTGCAATACGCGGTCGAGGTGCTCGACGTAAAGCACGTGATCGTGTGTGGGCATTACGGTTGCGGTGGCGTGCGCGCGGCGATGGGTGAGGCCAAAAACGGCCTCGTCGATTATTGGCTTGGCGGCATTCGCAACCTTCTGCGCGCCCACGAAGAAGAGTTGGCGGCGCTGCCCGACGAACACGCGCGCATGCACCGCGTCGTCGAGCTGAACGTCATTGCGCAAGTTTTCAATCTCACGCAGACGCCGGTCATCAGCGATGCGTGGGGGCGCGGGCGGCGTCCGTTGTTGCACGGGCTCGTCTATGCGCTCGACGACGGCATCTTGCACGAGCTTGTGGTGGGGTTATCGAGTCACGAAGACACGCGGCGGTTGTATGAAGAGGGCGATCATTTGCGGACGGGGATGTTTCCAGCACTGGGTGAGGCGGCGAAGGCGCTACGCGGCTGACGGCCTGCTGCGACGGCGTGACGGCATCTGCCGCAACGCGAGAGTACCCACGAGAAAAAAAGCCCCTCGCGGGTACGAGGGGTGGTCGGTGTTGCGTCTACTCGGCCGCGTCGGCGCAAGCCGTCGAGCGGGCTGGCCGTGACTCAGTTGTTGGTCTCTTCGGCCCCGGCCTTGGCGATTTGCCAGCTCTCGGGTGAGCGCCAGAGGCCCGAGAGAATGAGCTGACGCATCGAGAAGAACTCGCGCGGCAGGCGGTCGTAGAGTTGGTCGAACATCTCCTGATGGCCGAGAATTTCGCGTTTCCATTGTTCGCGGTTGACGGTCATCAGTTCGTTGAACTTGGCGCGGTCGTAGTCGAGGCCCTGCCAGTTGATGGCGTCGTAGGTCGGCATCCAGCCGAGCGGGCTTTCTGTGGCCTGTGCGCGACCATGGACGCGGTCAACGACCCACTTGAGCACGCGCATGTTCTCGCCGTAGCCGGGCCACATGAACTTGCCGTTCTCGTCTTTGCGGAACCAGTTGACGCAGAAAATGCGCGGGGGCTTCGTGATCTCGCGGCCCATCTGCAGCCAGTGATTGAAGTAATCGGCCATGTGGTAGCCGGCAAACGGGAGCATGGCGAACGGGTCGCGGCGCACCTGACCCATGCCACCCGCCGCGGCGGCGGTCATCTCGCTGCCGATGGTGGCAGCCATGTAGACGCCAAAGGCCCAGTTGAACGACTGCACCACGAGCGGAACGGTGGTGGCACGACGTCCGCCGAACATGAAGGCGTGTACGGTGACGCCTTCGGGGTCTTCCCAGGCGGGGTCGATGACGGGGCACTGGGCCGCCGGCGCGGTAAAGCGAGCGTTCGGGTGCGCTGCCTTGCGACCGCAATCGGGCGTCCACTTCTGGCCGGTCCAGTCGGTAAGCTCTGGCGGCGGGGTGTCGGTCATTTCCTCCCACCAGACATCGCCATCGGGGGTGAGCGCGCAGTTGGTGAAGATCGAGTTCGCGCCGCAAGTGAGCATCGCGGCGGGGTTGGTCTTCATCGAGGTGCCGGGTGCGACGCCGAAGAAGCCAGCCTCTGGGTTGATGGCGCGCAGGCGACCATCGGGGCCCGGTTTGATCCACGCGATGTCATCACCGATGGTCGTGACCTTCCAGCCGTCGAACCCGGCGGGGGGGATGAGCATGGCGAAGTTGGTCTTGCCGCACGCCGAGGGGAACGCGGCAAGCACGTTGGTCTGCTGCCCCTTGGGGTCGGTGACGCGCAAGATCAGCATGTGTTCGGCGAGCCAGCCCTCATCGCGCGCCATCGTCGAGGCAATGCGAAGGGCGAAGCATTTTTTGCCCAGCAGCGCGTTGCCGCCGTAGCCCGAGCCGTAAGACCAGATCGCCCGGTCTTCGGGGTAATGGACGATGTATTTCGTGTCTTTGTTGCAGGGCCACGGCACGTCTTTTTGTCCGGCGGCGAGGGGCGCGCCAACCGAGTGGACGCACTCGACGAAGTGGCCGTCTTCACCCAGCACATCCCACACCGCTTTGCCCATGCGGGTCATGATTTTCATGTTGACGGCGACGTAGGCCGAGTCGCTGATTTCGACGCCGCAGTGGGCGATGGGCGAGCCGATGGGGCCCATGCTGAAGGGGATGACATACATCGTGCGCCCGGCCATGCAGCCGGCGAAAAGACCGTCGAGGGTCTTTTTCATCTCTTTGGGGTCGAGCCAGTTGTTGGTCGGTCCGGCGTCCTGCTTGCGGCGCGAGCAAATGAACGTGCGGTCTTCGACGCGAGCAACGTCGGAAGGGTCGGAGAAGGCCGCAAAGCTGTTGGGCCGCTTCTCGGGGTTGAGACGCACAAACGTGCCCGACTCGACGAGGCGGTTGCAGAGTTGCGTGTACTCGGCGTCGCTTCCATCACAAAAATGGATGTCGGTTGGGCGGCAGAGGTTGGCGACGCGGGTGATGAACTCGCGGGCCTGTTCGTTTTTGATGTAGGCGGGGAAATCGATTTTGTTCGTGAACGGCATCATACGCTCCGACCGGGGGGACGTTGTCGCCGCCCGGGCCGCTGAAGTGGGAACCAATGGCGTGAGACTGCCACAGCGAGAAACACGTTAGCAAGATCGCACGCGACCTGCATTGACGTGGGTCAAGCAGAAATCTGATGCGCGGGGGTTGTCGCACGCGATGAGGCGTCAGGCGAAGGGCCGCTAACTCTGCGCGCGGGCGGCTCTGGCCTCAAAGTCGAGATGCATGCGCGGAAGCATCATCGTCGGGTTCCAGGTTTTTTGCAGTTCTGCGATGTCGCGGCTGCTCTGGTATTTGCCCGCCGTCGCGTAGTCGTCGGTACCCTCAAGCGCCTCGGCCTCAAAGAAGACAATCTGCGCGATGCGACGCCCGACCACGAGCGGAATCGTGTAGTGGCGCGAGTTGTTGGTGATCTCCATCGTCCAGCGATTGAAGTACGGAATGTCGCCCCAACCGGCGCACTTGCAGACCTCGATGAAGTTGCGACCCATTGACGAGCGGGCCTTCATCATCGTGCAGACGCGGTTACCGGCACCACCGACGAACTCTTGCGTGTGGCCGAGAATCGTCTCGCCCGGCTGAATGAGTATCACGCGGTCGTCTGGCGAGATGCCGTTCTCGATGAGTCCGGCAATCTCGGGGTGGGCGTCCAGGCGTTTGGCCTGCTGGGCTTCGGTACCCCAGACGCGCTTCATGTTGGCTTCGTCGTAGGGGTTGTAGAGCGTTGAGCGATAGCCCGGGCTCTTCTCGCGAAAGTACCATTCACCGAGCGACACATCGTAGCTCGCGGTGTTGAGGTGACGCTCGTTGAAGGGCTCGATGACGATCTGGCCTTCGTCGCGCAGACGTCGAATCGCGGGGCGTGAAAGCAGCATACGCGTTACCTCAAAATCTGGGTTCGTTGAGCTTGCCGTGCGCGGCGGCCACGCGGGCGACCGGCACGCGAAACGGCGAGCACGAGACGTAATCTACACCGAGCCTGCTGGCAAAAGCGACCGACGCCGGGTCGGCGCCGTGCTCACCGCAGATGCCGACTTTGAGCTTCGGGTTGACGCGACGCCCGTTCTCGACCGCCATGCGCATCAGCGCGCCGACGCCGTTTTCATCAATCGTGACGAACGGGTCTTTGGCAAGAATGCCGCGTTCAACGTACGAGCCGATGAGCGCACCGCAGTCGTCGCGCGAGAATCCGTAGGTCGTCTGCGTAAGGTCGTTGGTGCCGAAGCTGAAAAAGTCGGAGACCTCTGCCAGCTCGTGGGCGACGAGCGCTGCGCGCGGCGTCTCGATCATCGTGCCGAACTTCCATGTGCAATCGCACTTCATCGAGATCACTTCGCGCGCCACCTGCTCGACGATCTTGCGCGCTTCGACCAGTTCGTTTTTCTCGCTCACGAGCGGAATCATGATCTCGGGGTGCGGCTCGAAGCCCTGCGCCTTCGCGCTGATGGCGGCTTCGAAAATCGCGCGCACCTGCATCGCGAAGATTTCGGGGTAGGTGAGGCCAAGTCGCACGGCGCGATGACCAAGCATCGGGTTGGCCTCATGCAGCGCGAGGTTGCGCGCGCGCACCGTGGCGACCGAGACGCCAAGCTCGTGAGCGACGGCGATGATGTCTTTTTCTTCGTGCGGCAAAAACTCGTGTAGCGGCCAATCGAGCAGGCGAATCGTGACGGGCAGCCCGCTCATCGCGCGGAAGATGCCGACGAAATCGTTGCGCTGCATCGGCAGAATCTTTTCCAGTGCCCGCTCGCGCCCCTGCGTCGTCTCGGCGAGAATCATCTCGCGCATGGCGAGAATGCGGTCAAAGTCTTGAAACATATGCTCGGTGCGGCAAAGCCCAATGCCGCTTGCGCCGAACTCGCGTGCCCGCGATGCGCTCTCGGGGTCGTCGGCATTCGCAGCCCGCCCACATCACCCGCAAGTTTCAAGAGCCGCGAAAACGAGCCTCCGAGATCGGGCTCGATGAGTGGGGCCGCGCCTTCGAGCACACGCCCCTCGTTGCCATCGAGCGTGATCACGTCGCCTTCGCGCAGACGCGCCGAGCCAATCACTGCGACCTGCGCCTGCTCGTCGATGACGAGGTCGGCGCAACCGGCGACGCACGCTTTGCCCATGCCACGCGCGACGACGGCGGCGTGTGAGGTGCGTCCGCCGCGCGCGGTGAGAATACCCTCTGAGACGTGCATGCCCTTCAGGTCTTCGGGGCTCGTCTCGGTGCGCACGAGAACCACCTTGCGCCCGTTGCGATGCCACGCGACGGCATCTTCAGCGTTGAAGACGATGTGGCCCGTGACGGCACCGGGCGAGGCGTTGAGCCCTCGGCCAAGCGTCGTCGTGCTCGCCTTCGGGTCAACGCGTTTATGCAGTAGCTGGTTCACATGGTCGGGCGAGACCCGTTTCACGGCGGTCTCAGCGTCGATGACCCCCTCGTCGAGCAGGTCGAGCGCGATTTGCATCGCGGCCTGACCGCTGCGTTTTCCGTTACGGGTCTGCAAGAGAAAGAGCTTGCCGCGCTCGATGGTGAACTCGATATCCTGCATGTCGCGGCGGTGAGTCTCAAGACGCGCCGCGAAGTCGAGCAGCTCGTTGTAGCGCGCGGGCATCAGGTCTTCGAGCGTTGGCAGCCCGTGGGTATCCATGTGGTGGTTGGCGGCCTGCGGCGTGCGAATGCCCGCGACAACGTCTTCACCCTGCGCGTTGATCAGAAACTCGCCGTAAAAGTACTTTTCGCCGTTTGACGGGTTGCGTGTGAAGCCGACGCCAGTTGCCGAGTCGTCGCCGAGGTTGCCGAAGACCATCGCCTGCACGTTGACCGCCGTGCCCCACTCTTCAGGAATATTGTTGAGCTTGCGATAGAGAGCCGCGCGGTCGTTGTGCCACGAGCGAAAGACGGCGCCGACGGCGAGCCAGAGTTGCTGCCATGGCGATGTTGGAAAGCCATCGCCGAGGTGTTCAGAGACGACGCGGCGATAGCGTTTGATAAGCTCGGCAAGGTCGTCGGCGGTCAAATCGGTGTCGAGCATAGCACTGCGCTCGTGCTTCAAAATGTGAAGCTGCTGCTCGAAGAGATCGGCCTCGATGCCGAGCGCCACGTCGCTAAACATCTGAATGAAACGTCGGTAGCTGTCGAGCGCGAAGCGTCGGTTGCCCGAAGCCTTTGCGAGTCCATCGCACACCTCGTCGTTCATGCCGAGGTTGAGAACCGTATCCATCATGCCGGGCATCGAGTCGCGCGCGCCAGAGCGCACAGAGACGAGCAGCGGGGCGACGGGGTCACCGAAGCGGCGATTCATCGCGCGCTCGACCTTGCCCATCGCCTCACGCACCTCGGCCTTCAAGTCGTCGTCGAGCTGCATGCCCGCGGAATAATACCGCGCGCACTGTTCGGTTGAGATGGTGAACCCCGGCGGCACGGGCACACCGAGCGACGTCATCTCGGCGAGCCCGAACCCTTTGCCACCCAGTAGTTCGCGTCCAAGTGCTGCACCCTCGGCCACGCCATCACCGAAAAAGTAAACCGATTTCGCCATCACGAGTTCCTGCAAGAGAGCACCGTCGATTCGGGGCGGCGCGGAGAAAAGCACAGTTGAAGCATCGTTGACACGGTTTTGTTATTGATCTGGGTCATCGTTTGGGCTGCTTTTCCGGCAATTCAGGCAGCGCGACCGAGACAAGTCCACACGATGACGAGGTGACGAAGCGCGGTGGAGCGTCGAGAAAGACGCCGCGACGCACACGCCTGCCGACGCGAACAAAGTCGATCGTCTCGAGGGTCTCGGCGTCGAGCAGCGACAGGTTTCCGCTGATGAAATGGGTCAGCGCGAGCCACGCGTGGTCGGGTGAGAGTTTTGCTTCGTAGTGGGGGCCATCGCGCAGCGGGGTTGATGCGATGCGTTCGAGCGTTGTGCCATCGTAGGCCTCGATGTGGGCCGGGTAAAACCAGGCCATCAGAAAGCGGTTGCGGCGGGGGTCGTACATGCTGCGCGCCATGCCGGGCCTGTGGGTGCTGGCGGTGACGTGGTTGCGCGCGTCGCGCAGCGAAATTTCGGTGGTCGAGACCGCGGCAAAGCCGGCTGCTGGGTCGCGGGTAACGTAGAGGTCGGTGCCAAGACGAAGCCCCGTCGTGTTCCAGATGCGTTCGCGCATCGCGAGGCTGTCGGCGTCGAAAAACATCAACTCGGGTGTGCGCGTGAACCCCGCCACGATGGTGTTGCCGTCGCGCAGGGTCACTGCGTCTTGCAACTCTTCAACGCGGGTGTCGAACGAGGGGCTTTCGTTGCGCACGGTGCGGGTGCGCCGATCGACACGTCGCAGCGCATCTTTGCAGACGAAAAGCCACGCGTCGCGCTCTGGTTCGACTTCGATGCGCGACGCCTTTTCACATTTCGGAATCACGAATCGCCCACGCTCTGTAAGGGTCGCGGGGTCGAGAATCGCGACCTCGAAGCGACGACGTGAGACGAGCAACTCGTTGCGTTCGACATCGTGCGCGAGTCCATAACTGTCGGCGAGGTCGGGCGAAGCGATGTGCACGCGCGTCGAGTCAAACGCGCATTCACCTTCAGCACCGTGTTCGCTCTGGGCGAGGGTGTAGGCGTTGACGTCGAACGTGGCGAGTGCGGCGGCGGCGGCGAGCGCCGTGAGCGCCACCACGTAGCGACGGGCGCGCGTGAAACGTCGCGGCACGAGCAGCCATGCGAGCATCGCGCCCCCCGCGGCGGCGAGCACCCACTGCGTCAAGAGCACGATGGGTCGCTCGGTGAGCAGCAAAAAAATGCCGACGAGCTGCGTACCCAGCACGACGGGGCCCGAAGCGAGGGTGAGCGCGACGAGCCAATGTGCGTAGGGCTCGCGTCTGCGATGGGCCGCATGCGCGACGGCGGCAGCGGCGACGAGTGCGAAGAGGGCGGGTGCCGTGAGGCGGGGCAAGACAAGCGTGAGTGCTTCGAGTGCAACAATCGTCGAGGCTACGGCGGCGAGCGCGCCGACCCACGCCATGATGCGCCCCGAGCGAAACGTCGTGAATGCGTAGGCGACCGAGGCCGCGAGCGCCAGCGGGGCAATGACGAGCAGCGCAAACTCGATGAGGTCGCCGATGACAACGCGTCCCGACGCCAGTGCGAGAAATGGCGGATAATATCGCAGCGCGTTCACGTAAGCGTCCTGCGCGGGCGGCGGTGCGATGGCATCCGATGGGGCCCGTCGTGGTTGGACTCGCTTCTACTTCAACGTGTGGTAGTCTGCCACTGCGCTTGATTCATCGCCTTGAGAGATTCCGCGATGCTTCTGATGATACTCAACCTGCTCAATGGGTCACCGATGAGAAAGACGCAGTCCCGGTCTCAGTTCGACGGACGAGCGCGACGCAAGCCACATGTGCGGTTTGGCTCGCGCGTTGTGTTGATGAGCATCGCGTTGCTGGTCGCTGTGGCCGACGCGTTGCCCGCACGGGCTGCGCCACTGTTTCAGTTGCGTGAGCCGTCGATCGCACTTGTTTCAATGCCAGGCAGCGTCGATGCGTCGCATGTGGCTCCGCTCGCTGAGGCGGCGCACGACGAAGCCACCCTGCCCTCGCATTCGCTGATGCTCACTGCGCCGATGGCCGACGCCATCGTGATGAAGTCGGCGGGTATCACGCTCACCAGCATGGCGGCGATTGGTATCGTGTTTGGCGTGTTGGGTCTCGTCACGGCGGCAGCGGTCTCGGCGGAATACGACTGGCATGACGTCATCGGTACGCTGCCGATCATTTTGACACCCGGCTTCGCGCTTGCCGCGGCAGGTGTTCCGCTGTGGGTGGTGGGTGAGCAGCGGTTGCAAGCCGCGATAGCCGCCGCGCCGCCCGACGCCGACGCCGATGAGTAGCCCGCGAGTAACCGACGGATAGCCGACCAGTTTCGCGCAATCCGTTGAAGTCATGCCTCATGTCGTGGCTCATGCCGTCCCACCGGCTTCACTGCGCGAGACGGCGCAAGAGGTCGGCTGCCCCCGGCAAGCCCGTTACGAGGGCGGTACCAATCGCCGTGAGCGCCAGTGCGACGCCCGATGCAGCAGCGGCGGCAGGTTCTGCGCGCAGAAGCGTAGCGGTGCCGAGTCCGTGAGTTGTCACGCCCATCGTCACCCCACGTACGGCGGGGTCGTCGAAGCGCGCGCGGTTGAGTAGCGCGATGCCGAGGTCCGCCCCGATGAGAGCAGAGACGAGGGTGGCGATTGCGGCCAGCCCGGGTGACGTGTCGAGCGTCGTGGCGATGGGCATCGCGACGGCGGTGGTCACGCAGCGGGTGACGAGTGCAAGCGCAGCCTTTCCGTAGACTCCAAGTGCCGACGCCAGCATCACGGTCGTGAACGGCACGATGAGCGATGCTACGGCACACGGCAGCAGCAGCGTCCTGGCATTGGCAACGAGAACACGCCGGTAGGCGTAAAGCTGAAACCCGAGCGTCGCGACCGAAAGCGCGAGAAGTTCGTCGAGCATCCTCCCCACGACTCCAGCGTCACGCGACCACAGGTCATCGACATCAAGCGCGAAGGTCAGGGCAAAACCAACCCCGGTAAGAACACTCGCAAGCAACGGATGGAGCAATCGCTGGATGCTGCACGGCATCTGCGTCGCGACCCCGTAGGCAGCCCACGCGGCGCATAGCAGTGCCAGCGCCATGACCGCACGCCGCACAGATTGAGGCGCGTGGGGTCCAAGGTACGCTTCGATCAACAACAGCGCGATCGCTGCCGCTGCAAGCGAGGGCGCAACCCGCCGGTACGGCACTGCGATCGGTGGACGAGTACGCGGCAATTCGACCTGAGGCAGCCGCCCGCGCGCGGCGAATTGCGCGAGCAGTGCCGTGACTACGAACGTCAGCGAGAATCCGACAATCAGTACGGCAATGACCCGGAATAGCTCCCCGGGTGGAAGCAGCGGGTCGGGGCCAGCCTCTTTCGCGAGCGCGCGAACCATCGGCGGCACAAACAAGAGCGGCATCACAGTTGCCAGCAACCGAATGGCGGGCGCGAAATACCACAAAACGGCGCGCTCTATCCGGGCGTTGAGCCGACGAAGCGCCGCCAGACCCAGCGGCAACACAATCATCAGCGCGACGGGTGGCGGAATCGTGGCGCGGGCTACCGCGCTCTCTCTGAGGGCTGCAAGCGCGAGACCACCCGTTACGACACCGGCAACGAGGCGCAACCAGCGAGCCGAGCCACCAGAGGCACCCACAATGGGGTCACGCTGCTCTTCGTGGGTGCGGTGCTGTGACGGCTTCATGTGTCCGGGCAGAAAAAAAGCGGGGAGCCGTCGAAACGACTCCCCGCGGGTTAGACAGCCTGGCCTGCGCAACTCACGCAGGGCCTTGGGGTGTTAGCGAATGACCGGGTACGAAACCTCGTACGCATCGAAGCTCGCTGCGACATCCGCCTTCGCGCCCCACACGGTCAGGGTGTTGTGACCCGACTGGAGCCACGCGGCCGGCACGCGGAATTCGGCGGTACGGGCACCCGTGTCGATCACCATCTCGGCCGGGACGGCTTCACCGTTGAGTTCGAGGGTCACGTTCTTCGCGTGGTCGATGTCGTTACGACCGAACACGAGGCGAACCGTGACGTCACCCGACTCGACGAAGCTCTCTGCAACGAAGAAGTCGTAGTCTGCCGCACCAGCTTTCGCTGAGCCGCTGACCGTCTCGAAGTCGATGCGCGACGGAGCGTTGACCGGCGAGAGTCCGCCGTTCGCGGTGAGCGCCGGCGAGTACGCCGCCACACCACCATTGAACGAGTAACCGCTGTCACGCTTCGCAACCGTCAGACCCGAGGCCGAGCTCGAACCCTTGCTGCCGGCGGCGGCCACCACGTCGTCGCGAGCCGGGGTATCGTTGCGGATACCGTCAACCCACACGGTGCGCACCGGGCCCCAACGCTTCGTGATGCCGTTGAAGTCAACGTCTTCGATTGCGTAGAAGAACGTACCACCGTTCGCGAGCACCGCTTCAGCATCGCCACCGAGCGAATCGACGAAGCTGTAGTTGTTGCTCGTGACCGTCGTGCCAGCACCGGGGATGAACGACGAGACGATGGTGTAGGGGCCAGCAGCCGATTCGGCGCGCAGCACGTTGAAGCCGAGGTTGTCGGTCTCCGACGCCGTCGTCCACTGCACGCTCACTTGGCCACGCGAACGCAGACCCTTGGCCGCCATGTAGACGAGTTCGGCATTCGACGTACCCCAGTCAACCGAGCCGCTCTCGGTGCCCGAACCCATCAGCTCACCGCCAGGGCCCGGATCGTCGAGCGAAATCGTTCCCGAGTCCTGGTTATCGAGCGAAATTTCACCAGCGCTCTGCTTGAACGCAGGGGCTTCCGTCTCGCCAGCTTCCGATGACGGCAGGCTGACAGTCGAGGTCGGCTTGCGGAAGCCAACGCCCGTCCACGTCGTTCCACCCCAAGCGTTTGACGATGGGGTATTGACCGTCACGTAGCGGCGGCCCGTGCCCGGCTCGAGGTTGAAGAACGTAATGAAGTTGATGCCCACATTGGTCGTGCCGATCGTCGGCGAACGCGCCGTCGAGGGGTCACCCGTGATGAGCAGACCATCGACGCCACCCACGTTGCCGAGGTTGTAGATGTCGCCGTCTTCCATGTCGACATCGCCAGCCATCGTCATCGAGAAGTAGCCCGAACCACCGTGCCGGTACATCTTGAAGCGGTTAGCTCCGCTACCACCCGCGCCGTTAGCCGTGAAGTCACCCATCGTGTGCGAGCTGCTCGTACCGAGCGACAGGTGCGACTTCAGACCAACCGTCATCGCGCCAGCAAGGTTGAGCGTACCCGTCACCGCGAGGCGTGTGTTCTGCGCGAGCTGCAGCGTCGAGCCCGAGTCGGAGATCGCATCGAGCGTCGTGTGCGAGAACGGCGTGTCAACGAGCGTGCGCGAACCGGTATTGAGCGTACCCGACGCGACGTAGAGGCTGTTGGTGCAGGTGAAGTTGGCCGCGGCGGTTGCCGTGCCCGACGACTTCGCGATCTGCAGGTTCTGGAAGCTACCGCGGAACGACTGCGCACCCGTACCATTCAGGGCGATGCCCGAGTTGGTCGTGGCTGTGTGCGTGCCGAGGTTGTTCCAGTCACCAGTCAGCGAGAGGGTCGTGCTGTTCGAGTTGAGCGTACCGTTGGCATTGATCGTCACGTTGCCGCTCACGTTGATAACCGACTGTCCACCAGCGCAACCGGTGCAGGCAAAGGTGAGGTTCTTGGGGTTCGTTCCGTCGCCGACGGTCAGGGCGCGGATGTCGCGACCCGTTCCGTTGTTGTACGTGAACACCGAGTTCGGCACCGCGTTGAACGGATCCGCGAACACCAGCGAGCTACCCGACGTGTTGACGAGACCGCCTGCGGTGTTGCTGTCGGTGTAGTCGCGAACAACGGTCAGCGTGTTGGTGCCCGGGTCAAGCGAGCCCGATGCGCTAAAGGTGATGTCGAGCACCGACATGTTGGTCGCCATCGACTTGCTGCCAGCGTTGACGTTGACGAAGAACAGCGGCGTGGTCGAGGGGCTTGCGAGCGAGATCGCGCCCGTACCGGTGGTCAGGTTAAGCGTGCTGCCGTTCGAGTCGAGCGACGAGCCCGACTGAGTCGTCAGATTGCCCGCGAGGTTGACCGTCTGGCTACCAAACGACGCCACGCTGCTCGCCTCAACAAGCAGGTTGCCGTTGATCGTCGTCGTGCCGCCGAGGGTCGCACCCGTGCTCTTGTTGAGCGACAGGTTGTGGTACGTAAGACCCGGCACCGATGCCGAACCCGTGCCCGTAAAGCGCGCGGTTGAACCCGAGTTCGCGGTGAACGTGCCGCTGCTCGTGAACGCGTTCGAGAAGTTGATCTGACCGGTCAGCGAAAGCGTGCCACCTGCATTCGTCGTGAACGAGCCGGTCGCGTTGTACGTGCCGCCGCTCGCCACCGCCAACGTACCGCCGCTCTCGACGACCGTACCTGCCGATGCGGTGAACGTGTTTGAGCCGGTCGAGAACGTACCAAGCTGAACGGTGGTGGTGTTCGCTGCCGAGGCTGTGCCCGTCAACGACGCGGTCCCCGCCGACTTGTTGATCGTCAACGTGTGGTAAGAAGCCGGAGCCACGTTTTGCGAACCCGAACCATCGTAGGTGAAGGTCGAGTTGGCGAGGCTTGGCGAGATCGAGAAGCTGGCGTTGCCGCTGACGTTGATCGTCGAACCCGCAGCAGTCGTGAACGTGCCCGCGCTGAGCGTAAGGTCGGTCGTATCAAGCGCCGAGCTGGCGTTGACGGTTGTCGTACCCGCGCTGCTGAAGCCACCGTTCGCATTGAGAATACCAACGAGGTTGAGCGACGCGCCCGAGCTGACCGAGCTTGCTCCGGTCACATTCGCGGTGTTCGACGCGAGGTCAAGCGTGCCTGCCTGAACCGAGAGTGCGCCAGCGACCGTCGTGCCGCCCGAAAGGCTGGCCGTACCTGACGCTTTGTTGACGCGCAGACCACCGAACGAGCCCGAGGCGATCGTCTGGGCGCCCGTGCCGTCGTATTCGACGGTTGAGGTGCTGTCAGGCGTGAACGTGCCCGAGCGGGTGAACGACGTGCCCGCCGCCGAAACCCGCAACTGGCCACTGCCGTTCATGTCGAGGGTCGTGCCCGCGCCGTTGTTGAACGTCGTCGTGTCGATGATGCCAGCGGTCTCAATGGTGATCGTGCCAGCGGTGCTCTGGGTCACGCCCGAAGTGACGTTCACCGTGCCGTTGGCCGTGAAGGTTCCGCCGGTCTGGCTCAGCGAGTTTGCAGTCAGGGCGTTGGAGGCATTCGACGAGAAGCCACCCGCAGTAATCGTGAGCGCGCCAGTAATCGACGTCACGGCCGCAGGCTGCGAAATCGTGCCCGATGACTTGTTGATGGTCACATTGGCAAACGTCGTGCTGCCTGGCATCGAGAAGCTGCCGGCGCCGCCGTAATTGAGCAATGAGCCCGCGTTGAAGGTGATCGTGCCCGACGAGCGAGCCAGCTCACCGTTGACGTTGAGCGTGCCGCTCGTGCCCTGACCAACCTGCAACGTACCGCCGCCGACGTTGAACGTCGTCGCGGTGAAGCTTGCCGAGTTCGGAATCAGGAACGTACCGCCGTTGGCGTTGGCCGTCGTGGCGCTGGCACCGTTGGTGATCGTGAGCGTACCTGCACCCGACTTGGTGACCGTGCCGAAAGCGACCGCCGGAACCGACTGCGCACCAGCACCCGTGAACGAAACGGTTGCCGATGAAGCGGTAAGCGCGCCCGACCAGGTGGTCGTGCCCGAGATGCTGTGCGTACCCGAGCCGAGGGTCAGGGTGCCCGAGCGCTGAA